>JBDGYE010000006.1:0-57766 GCA_039584255.1 Gemmatimonadota bacterium | reverse complement strand
GCTCGATCGATCCTATCCGAGCCAGCTCCTCGAACCTCGCGTTTCCTCTGAGCGGCTCCCACATCGGGTCGATCCGAAGATCCCACACGGAAATCTCGGAGGGGATCGAGAGGAGGTAAGCGAGCTGGTCCACTGCGTCGTCCGTTCGGCCCGTCATCGCATAGATGCGGGCGAGGTCGAGGACGCGGTACGTCCCCCGCCACGCCTCGACGGCCGGCGGCATCAACCGGACGCCTTCCCGTCCCTCGCGGATCGCCTCCTCCGCCCGGCCGAGGCCTGCCAGGGCGATGCCGAGCGCGCTCCTGTACCGAGGCTCCGTCGGATCGGCGGCCAGCAGCGCCTCCAGCTGGACTCGCGCGGAATCGAAGGCGGCCCGGGCGCGCACCGTGTCTCCTCTCAACAGCCACGCCCGACCGGAGATCGTCGTCGCCGGAGTGAACTGGAACTGGTTGCCGGAATCGACCGGGCCGGCCCGCAATTCGTCGAGCGCGGCATCCGGAAAGCCCGCCCACAGGTAGAGGTCCCGGAGTGTGAGGTCGTGCTGATCATCGATGAGTCCGAGGTCCCGCTTCCTCTCTAGCCACGCACGGGCGCCTGCCGTGTCGCCCTCGGATCTCATCCGGACATTGGCGAGGTACATGTACGGCAGGCCGAAGTCGGGCCGGATCTCGATCGCATCCTTGAGCCACGTCTCGGCCTCCTCGTACTGTCGCAGCAGGGTCAGTGTTTCTCCGACGCTGAAGGCCGCGACCGTGGAGCGCGGGTCGAGCTCGTGTGCCCGCTTGTAGCGCAGCACCGCGGACTCCATGTCGCCCTTCCGTCTCAGCACCGAGCCGGCCAGCTCTTCCATCTCTGCATCGGTCGGCCCAGTACGCAGAGCAAGATCGATCTCCTCCAGCGCGCGGTCGTAGTCCAGCTTCGTCCGGTAGTACCAGTGGGCGAGCGCCCAGTGGCCCTCGGCGAGGCCAGGCTGGAGCTCCAGCGCCCGCCGAGCCAGCGCGTACGAAGCCTCGGCCGCCGAATCCGACCTCTCGAAGAAGAACCAGTAGAGCATCGAGCCGGTGGCCGCGCGCAGGGCGTACGCCTCCGCGAACGAGGAGTCCCGCTCTATGGCCTGGGATGCCAGGAGGTCGGCGGCACGGAAGTTGGCCTCCGAGTAGCTGGACCTGAAGTACTCCATCGCCGCCGTGTAGGTCTCGTACGCCTCCAGATCCTCGGTGGGAAGGCGGGCTATGGCCGCGCGCTCCTGTTGGGTGAGCGTCGCCCGCAGCGCGTCCGTTATCGCGGTGGCGATCTCCGACTGCGTGGAGAAGATGTTTGCCACCGTGAGCTCTCCGCCGTACTGCTCCGACCACATGTGTGCGTCAGTGTCCGAATCGATGAGCTGCACGTTGATCCGGAACTGGTCCCCGGCTCGCTGGACCTCGCCCTCGAGTACATGCCCGACGCCCAGCTCATCGGCGATCTCGGGGACGCTCTTCGTCGGGCTGCGGTACTCCTGCACGGAGGTGCGAGAGATCACCTTGAGCGAGCCGATCTTGGAGAGCTGGAGGATGATGTCGCCATGGATCCCGTCGGTGAACGGCTGGTTGGCGGGATCACCGCTCAGGTTCCCGAACGGAAGGACCGCAATCGAGGGCCGCTCGTCCTCGGGCTGCGCCACAGAGGCCTCCGCGGTGCCGTCGGCGCCGTCACTCCGGCTCGCGAGAGCGAGCCAGCCGCCCACGACAAGCATCACGGTCCCGGCAAGCGCGAGGAGTCCAGAGGGCCACCGCCGGCCGGCGGGCGCCGTTACGATTTCGGTGATCTCACCCGGCGCCGCCTCGGTCGTCCTTCTCACGCCCTCGGGCGTCGTCTCGAACGCCCACGCCAGCACGAGCGCGACCGGAAAGCCGAGGATCAGCAGCAACGCAATCACGCGTACCACGGAGTCAGGCAGCTCCATGGCGGGCACGAGGATGTCGGCCGCCTGCAGGACGCCGAACGCCACGGCGCCGTACACGGCAGCCACCTTGAACACCTTCCGCCGTTTGAGCTCGGCGAAGAATCCCTGGTAGCCGGGAGAGTCGGACATGGGCAGAAAGATCGTGGAGAGCGGGCGGAATCGGCAACACCGTACTGGGATTTGAGGCAGCCCGCTCGCGCATCTCTTGTCCGAAGCTTGCCTGCATGGTCAGCCACGGTCCTTTTTCTAGGGCCACGCACGATCGAGGCGTCGCGCGGGCGCCGGGACTCAAGGCTGCCCGTAGTCGGGATCCGAGACGGAGAAAGACGAAGTCGATGAGCACGAGTCCGGACGCAGCCGCCGAGCGGCGCCGCCTGTTCCCCGTAGCGGCGTTCACGCTCGCCTACCTCTTCGTGGCTCTCGTGCTGGGTGTCGTGCGAGGGAACGTCGAGTTCCTGGTCTATATCGGCGTGATGATCGTGCTGATCTCCGTCGTGTGGGCCGTGAACCGGAGCGTGCGCCTCAGCACGGCCTCGCTGTGGGCGCTGAGCCTGTGGGGTCTGGCGCACATGGCCGGCGGTCTAGTCACGGTGCCGCAGGGCTGGCCGGTGAGCTCGGAGAGCCGCGTCCTGTATACCCTGTGGTTGGTCCCCGAGCGTCTCAAGTACGATCACATCGTCCACGCGTACGGGTTCGGCGTCACCACCTGGGTGTGCTGGCAGGGTCTGCGGGCGGCGATCCGGCGACGGGGCGGCGAGGCCAGGCCCACCTTCGGCCTGCTGGTGCTGGCGATGGCCGCGGGGCTCGGCTTCGAAGCCCTCAACGAGGTGATCGAGTTCATCGCCGTGCTGTCCGTCCCTGAGACGAACGTTGGCGGCTACCGGAATACCGGATGGGACCTGGTGGCCAACCTCCTGGGGGCGGTTGTCGCCGCGCTGCTCATCCGGCGGTTCGACCAACCGCGGGAGCGCCCGATGGTCTGAATCCAGAGCCCGCGGCCGTCGGGGCTCGGCGACCGCGGGCTCGCGCTGGACTCTTCTGCCTTCGGGGCGGCTCTACATCCCTTCAGGCACCACCGACATGTCCGGGCGCATCCACGCATCGTTGTGCTTGAAGTCCCGCATCAGCACCCAGCCCCGGTTCATCAGGTCTTCCTGCGCCTCGCCCAGAAGCTCATCTAGCTGGTCGCCGTTCGTCTCGTAGTCCGCCCGGCTCGCCGCAGGCGTGCTGATCACGTACAGCGGCAGGTCGTTGCCAGTGACCGCCTGGAACGTCGTCCAGCCGCTGTCGACGTCGTTGGCCTTGTACAGCTCGACCCACTCCCGGAAGATGCCTTCCAGGTCGCTGTCCTTGCCGGGAGTCACGTAGATCCAGTCGTAGTGGCGCATCACCGCCTCTTCTTCAGTAAGGCGCGGTGAGGCGGGCTCGTATGACAGCTCCGAGCGCTCGACAAAGAAGTTCATCGACCGGCTCGTGACGGCCTCATCGCTGCGGCTCGAGATCTCCATCCACTCGTCTCGGCCGGCCTCTTCGACCATCGCCTCCCAGGCCGCGTTCACCTTCGTGAACGACTCCATGCCCGCCATCGGGATCGCGAAAACATAGCCGGTCTCGGAACCGGACAGGGTGTAGAACATGATGTCGTCGGTGGCGTTGGCGCGGACCAATTCCATGATCTCTGCGGACGCCGTTTCGTACTGCTCCTGCATGGCCGGCTTCACCTGCTCGCTGATCACCAGCCACCAGGTGGGACCCGCCTGGACCTCCTCCTGCGCTGTGGCCGGAGCGGGCCAAAGCATGAGTGCTACGAGAGGGAGAGACAGCCACTTCTTCATACGTACCTCCTGATACGGCGTCGGATCGGCGGCCTCTGTCGCCGCCACGGACGGGACGAAGGGACAATATATCGCCTGCCGCCGCATATGCAGGCTCCCCTGTCGATGGCCGGGCCACGGTGTGTACCTGGCGGCGCTGGCGCTGGAGGCCGGCTGCGGGCTCGCCACGACCGACAAGGACCTCGGGCGCTTCGCCGGACTGATCCGGCCGTTGCCCGAGGGCGGAGTAGAGGGCAGAAGCCGCATGCGAAGGCACGATCGAGACTGAAACTCTGGCTCGCGGCGGTGTAGACGAATTCGGATCCGCCATCTGAACGCGACAAGGAGGGACGGTGACGAAGTCGATTCTGGCCGCGACTGGCGTGATTGCCGCTCTCCATTTCGTAATCGTGACCCCAACCCGAGCCCCCGCCCAGGCCATTCATCCCCAGTGGTCGCCGGACGGCGAGTGGATCGCCTATTACCAGCGTCACGGGGAGCGGGCCGGCCTCATGCTCGTTCGGGCCGACGGCTCCGGGTTTCGGATCCTCACCGACGGGCCGGACTACGACGCGAACCCCACCTGGTCCCCCGACGGCGCGAGGCTCGCCTTCGCTCGCGGTATAGGCGGAATGCGTGGCACGTGGGATGTCTTCGTGTTGGACGTGGCGACGGGCGGCGTGGAGCGCCTCACCGACACGCCCGAGCGGGAGATGCACACGAGCTGGTCGCCGGACGGGCGGCACATCGCCTTCATCCGGACCGAGGGCGATGGGTGGGACGTCTACGTGATGCGGGCCGACGGCGGCGATCTGCGGCGCCTCACCGATACGCCGGCCGCGGAGTTCCATCCGAAGTGGTCACCGGACAGCCGATCCGTGGCCTTCGACTCGGGAGACGGCGCGGTTCGCGAGATCCGATCGGTGAACCTGGACGGCGGCGAGCCCCGGCGGATCGTGAGCCTCGGCGACTCGGCCTTCGCCGTGGCCCCGGCCTGGTCGCCCGACGGTGCGTGGCTCGCTTTCTCCCTTCGCGAGGAGCCAGGTGAGGAGTCGCTGCGCCTGCTGGATGTCGCCTCCGGAGACCTGCGCTCCCTGGCCGGACAGACCGGAGGCGGCGCCTTTTGGTCGCCCGATGGCACCCGGGTCGCCTTCCACTCTGATCGCACAGGCGAGTACGCCATCTACGTGGTGACCGTCGAGGGCGGCGAGGTTAGGCGGATCAGCCCCTGAGAGCAGTCCGTCCAGTTCCGAGCCGCTCCCGAGGCCCGCTACGCCGTGCGCTCCCTGGCATTCCTGATCGCTCTGGCGAGCTCGCGGGCTTTGGTTTAGGCTGGTCGCATGATACTCAACCCCACTGATTCGTGATCGTCCGAGCTCTCGAGTACGACGGCTATATCACCGACCCCTGGCTGCTCCTCCGCTGGGCGGGGCACGAGTGGGGCACCAGGATCGAGTGCAACGGCCGGATGTGGGAGCTGCTCGATCACCTGACCGTACGGATGTTCGTACCGGAGGCCAAGCGCGCCGATTGGCTTCGTATGCATGCCGAGGACGACATCACCGTCGAGGTGACCGAGTCGCACCCGGAGGCCAGGCTCCGTGGGAAGACGATCGACGCGAAGATCAAGCACCTGAACGATTTCGGCCTGCGGCGCCCGCTCCGTGAGCGCGTTGCCTGGCGCCGCGAAGACGGGACCGCCGAGTAGAACCTGGGCTGCCGGAACGCTGGCGGTCGGCTAGATTGCACCGGGCATGAGATCTTCGCATCCGGTCCGACTCTCCCCCTCCAACCCATGATGGACGACCGAGAGCGCATTCAGCGGCTGGAAGCACGGATCGACGACCTCGAGACCGAGCTGAAGGTGTTACAGCGCGCGCTGGCGGCGCGCGCGCCGGGAGCCCCGGCGCCGAGCCCGACTGAACGCTCCGAGGGCGCCGGACGGCCCACTCCGACACCGCCGCCGGTCGAGTCCCGAGAGAGGCGCAGCGAGGAGCGCAAGGGCGCGCCGGTGGTCAAGGTGATGCCTGCCCGGACGGGTATCCGCGCGAGTCTACCTCCGGCCTTCCGCCGGGACCTCGAAACCTGGTTCGGCGAGCACGCCTTGCTAGTTGTGGGAGTGCTGGCGCTCGTGGCCGCCACCGCATTCGCCCTCAAGTACGCGTTCGACCAGGGCTGGATCTCGCCGGAGGTTCGGGTGCTGGCGGGTCTCGCGCTGGGCCTCGGGATTGCCGTGTACGGCGAGCTGATGCGGCGTCGGGGACTGCCGACTTACGGCGCCGCCGCGCAGGGAGCGGGAGCGGCGATCGCGTACGCTGCTGTCTGGGCCGCCGCCGGGCCCTATCAGTTCGTACCCGCGGCGGTGGGCATCGGCGCGCTCGCCGTGCTGTCGGTGCTTCTGTTTGTCTCCGCCGCCCGCAGCGACGAGGAGTACCTGGCAGGTCTCGCGGCGATCGGCGCCTACCTTGCCCCCGTTCTGCTCGGAGATCCGGCCGGGCCCGCGAACATGGTCCTGGCATACGGGGTCCTCGTATCGGCCGCCGCCGGAGCGATTGCGGCAGCCAGGCGCTGGCGGGTCGCGATGGCGATCGTGCTGGTGGGCTACTTCGTTCTCTTCGCGGTGGCCAGGTGGGGGGGCGCGGACGATGCGCTGTCGGCAGTCTATCTCGTCGTAGGCGGAACGTGCGCGCTGGTGACGACTCGAGGTCTGGGCTGGGTGGAGCACGAGGCAGGAAGCTGGCTGTTGGCGTGGGGTGGGCTGGTGGTCCTCGCGGCGCTCGTCGAGGGCTGGCGCGGTTGGGTCCTCGCCGCCTCGCCAGTCGCTCTGGTCGCGCCGTACTGGCTGGAGGTGATGGAGGCCCGGCGCGCCCTGGGAGAGAGGGCTGAGGACACGGCCGTCGCGCTCCAGCGGGAGAGGCTCATTCTGTTCGCCCTCTCCGCCGTAGCGTGGGCCTGGATCGCATTCCTGGCGCTGCCGGAGTCAGCCGGACCGTATCGAGGAGCGGTCCTCGGCGCTATCGGCCTGCTCTTCCTAGTGCCGGGCCTCGCCCTGCGGAGTCCCGAGCTCCACGTCACGGCGGTCGGCATACTCGCTGCCGCGATAGCCGTTCAGTGGGACGGCCTCGAGGTTATCGCGGGCTGGGCAGTTCTCATCGTCGTCGTCGCGCTCACCACGCGGGCGGCGCCACTGGCCGCCGGCCGCTGGACGACCGCGGCCCTGGGCGCTTTCGCCGCCTTCTTCCTCTTCGGGGTCGAGATCCCGGCCCGATCGGAAGCCGACCCTGCACTGGTCGGACACTGGCCTCTGGTCGTCTACGCCGTTATCGCCTCCCTCGTGCTCGTGGCGGGGCCGCCGTGGAAAGAGACTCGCGAGCGCTGGGCGAAGCCTGGAGGAATAGACCTTAGGGCTGCCATCTGGGTGTTGGCGGGCTTCGTCCTTCTGGTGGGGGGATCGGTCGAGATCCCGAGGTTCCTGGAGCAGCGTGGCACCGCTGATCTGGCAGCCGGGCTGGCGGTCAGCGCGTTCTGGCTTCTCTATGCAGGAGCGCTGCTCGCGTACGGCTTCATCACCGATCGGCGCCCGGTGCGTGTGGGAGGTCTGGCGGTGGCTGCGCTCGCCATCCTGAAGGTGGTCTTCTACGACCTACAGACACTTCAGGCACTGTACCGCGTGGGATCCCTGGCGCTACTCGCCGTACTCGCGCTGGCAGCCGCGCGAGCCTATCACCGGAGGGCGCAGGACCGGAGCGTCGACGAGGTGCCGGACGACTAGCGAACCGGAGAGAGGATGAATGAGCCGAAGCGGAACGCTGCTGGAAGAACCTGGCTGCTGCTCGGCGCCGTCAGCGTGGTCGCGGGCCTCGTGGTCGTGCTCGTGGCCGCCGGCGTCATCGAGTCGCCTGAGTCGTCCCGGCAGGCCCCGGACTGGGTGATCGGCCTCGCGGGCTCGGTGTTCGTCGTGGTGGGGCTATACGTCGCGCTCGTCGGAGTCGTGAGCCTCCGCGATCCCGACTACATGGCCCGGCTCAGGCGCGGGACGGAGTTCAACGTTGGAGGGTGGCTGGTCAGCGCGTTCGTGTTCAGCGCTTTCTTCGCCCTCGCGGCGTGGGCCGCATTCGGGCCTGGGCCCCGCAGCTTCTCGGGAGGCGCCGGCGGCTTCGCGGTCGAAGTGAGTGCCCCGGGCGGCGAGAGGGTGGGCCGCACGGTCTTCGGGATATCGGCCGTCCTCCTGGGACTCGGAGGCGTGTGGGTATGGACCTACGGGATCCGTAGACTTCTGAAGCGTGGCGAAGATACCAGATTCGACGAGTAGCTCCGAGTAGACCTACCCTCCGCTGTCCCGTCTCCAGTTTCCTTCGAGCAGGCGCTGGAAACGAGGGTCCCCGCGCAGCGGATCATAGAGCGGATCCAGCGCCAGCTGACCGGGACCGAGGTAGGACGGAATCGTGGCCAGATGCTCGAGCTCATCGAGCGCCCGCTCATGCTCGCCGGCCAGCACGAGGATGCGGCTCTTCGCCTCGTTGATCATGACGCCGTCGATGGCATCGTACTCCGGACCGAACAACTCGAGGGCCCGATCCGCCTCGCTGAGTGCCGCGTCCTTCTCGCCGCGCAGGGCGTGCGCGTACCCTATCATCGCGTGAACGATCGCCTCCCGGCCGAACACGTCGAAGCGGCCCGCCCGCGGACGCGTCTCCAGCTCCCGCCGCGCCTCCGCCAGCAGAGAGTCGGCGTAGAGGACGCTGCGCTCCGCGTCGCCCGCGTACCTGTGCAGCATGGACAGATAAAGGAGCCGGCTGACGTAGACGGGCCCCCGGGCCACCGGAGGAAAGCGTAGCCACTCCAGCGAACCGGCCCCCCCGAGAGGCTCCAGCGCCTCCACGGCCGCCCCGTAATCCCTGCCCACCAGGGCGAGCTCGGCCTCCCAATACGCCCTCATCTCGGGATCGACGAAGGCGTCGGCCGTGGCGGCGAAGCGCCGGGCGGAAGCACTGTCGCCCGCCATCCGGAGAAGCGCAGTGAAGCGCCACCCGTTCACTTGCGTGGCCTCGGGATGAACTCGCAGCGACCGCTCCAGGAGGCGGTCCGCCGCAGAGTGCTCGCCCAGGACCCACAGAGTCACCCCGTGGTTCCACAGGATGGAGGCGTCCTGAGGCGCGAGCTCGAGGGACCTCTCGCTGAGCGCGGTCGTCTCCTGCCAGTTCCCCAGCCGGCGATGGATGTAGCTTAGCGCCTCGACCGTCTCGATCTGATCGGGCAGCAGGCTGTCCGCTGCGGCGAACTCGCGAAGCGCCTGCTCGTAGTCGCCGAGCCCGTAGTAGTGGTAGTACCCGGCCGCGAGGCGGGCCTCGGGGGAGTTCGGGGCCAGCTCGAGCGCCCGGTCGAGGCTCTCGCGGGCCGGAAGCGTGTCTGACTCGAGTCCGGTGCGGATGAGCCAGGTTCGCGCTCGCAGCAGCCCGACCCACGCCAGGGCGAACCCGGGGTCGAGCTCCACCGCGCTCTCGAAGTGGCCCACGGACGCCCGGTCCTCTGCCTCCGTTCTGGCCGCGAAGAGCACTCTGCCGCGGTGATAGGCATCGAGGGCCGCCATGCTCCGCGTGGGCACATCGCGAAGGCCCTCTTCCTCCTCACTCGTCAGCTCCGCTTCCAGGGCCTGGGCCACGTTGAAGGCGATCTCGGTCTGTATCGCGAATACGTTCTCGGCCGTCAGCTCACGCTCATAGGTCTCGGCCCACAGGTGCGCGTCGGCCTCGGTGTCGATGAGCTGAACGTTGATCCTCACCCTCTCACCGGCGCGGCGGACTGCCCCCTCCAGGATGTGGGCGACCCTCAGCTCGGCGGCGATCTCGGGGACGCTCAACTCCGTTTCCTCATACTCCATCACTGTAGTCCGCGAGGTAACGCTGAGGGCCCGGATCTTCGACAGCTGGGTGAGGATGTCGTCGTGGATTCCGGAGGTGAAGAGAGTGCTCTCTTCGTCCCGGCTCATGCTCGCGAACGGCAGGACGGCCAGCGTGTGCCGGTCCACTGGCTCCGGCTTCGCGGCAACCGCTGCTTCGCCGGGGGCGGCCGCCAGCGGATCACCAGCGGCTTGCACCCATCCGCCCGATCGTCCGATGACCCACCACCCGCCACCGTAGAGGAGGAGGATCCCCGCGAGCGCCAGCAACCCCGAGGGCCAGCGCCGCCCGATCGGCTCGGCGGCAATTGCCTCCAGCTCCCCGGCCGCTGCCCGATCCGTGCGGCGGACACCCTCGGGCGTCTTCTCGAAGGCCCACGCCAGCACGATCGCTATGGGAAACCCGAACGCGGCCATGGCGACCACGAAGGTGAGCGTCCACTCGGGCAGATTCAGGGCCGGGAACACGAGGTCGGCCAGCTGCAGCACCCCGAACGTGACCGCGCCATACACCGCTGCGACTTTGAAGACCGCGCGCCGCTTGAGGTCGGCGAAGAGCCGCTGGTAACCCGGAGGTCTCTCTGTCATGGCCCCAAATGTCGCCCGCGATGCGGCGTGACGGCAAGGAAGAAGCCGAAACGGCCGGCCCAGGGTGCCGCGCAGTCGAGACGCTGGCGCGGGTGTCCTAGGCGGCCTCCGCAGCCTCCGAGCTTCCGCGGGAGAAGACTTTGTGCTTAGCGTGGTGTCGCTGGAAGATGGCGAGCTTGAAGAAGATCAGCGACAGCAGCACGGATCTGAGCAGCCGAACCGCGACCCGGTCCCGTTTGGGCGCCTGCGTGGCGCTGGCACCTCCCAGATAGGCTGACAGGAAGCGACCCCAGCGGCGGAGGATGCTCTTCCAGCCGTAGAAGGCGAGGTTGATCGACTCAAAGGCCTCGCGGACGTCCTCCGCGCTGACGTTGCGCGGCGTGAACACCAGGTGGTCTCCCTCGTAGTGCGCCAGGTCGTGATCGAAGATGCGGCCCTCCGCCTCCACTTCCTGGTGGAAGGGGGTTCCCGGTATCGGAATCGAGATGGAGATGAGGACGGCGCTCGGATCTACCTCCTCCAGCCGCTCCGGAACGCCCCGGTAGTACTCGGCGGTGTCCTCGTCCAAGGCCAGCATGAAGCCCGCGAAGATGAGGATCCCCCTTTCCTTCAGCCTCTGGAACTGTTCCCGGTATTCCTCGACCCGATTCTGGCGCTTCTGCACGGCGAGCAGACTGCGCTGGTTCAGCGATTCCATCCCGATGAAGGCCATCGCGCAGTGAGCCTCTGACAGCAGGTCCACGAACTCGTCATCGTGCAGGCAGTTGAAGCTGAACTGGTAGCCGATGCCCCACATGTCCAGCTTCGCGATCTCGCGCATTAGGTCCTTCGCATAGCCCATGTCTCCACCGAAGTTGTTGTCGTACAGCATGGCCATCCGGCGGCGGTGGTAGGGGAGCCGCCCGGTCGCCGTGAGATCGCGGATCACATCGTCGATCGGACGGCACCGGTACGGGGACCGTTTGATGTTGAGCTGGCAGTAGGTGCAGGAGAAAGGGCAGCCTCGGGTGGCCTCGGTGACCACGGGCACGGTGTAGGCCGTCTCGACCAGATCGTAGCGAGGTGGAGGGATGTTGCCGAGATGGGGCGCGAGCGGCGCCTCGTACCACCTCTTCAGCCGCCCCCGGACCATGTCCTCCACGACCCGGGCCCAGATCGGCTCGGCCTCGCCGACTACGACGCAGTCGACGTGGGGAGCGACGAGATGCGGGAACGTGCTCGGGTACTTGCCTCCCGCGATCACGGTCTTCCCCAGAGCGCGGAATCGGGCTGCCACCTCGTACGCGTGCGGAGCGCAGAAGTCCATGAAGCTAAGGGCAATGAAGTCGGCATCCGTCTCGTAGTCGATCGGCCGCACCATCTCGTGCAGCACCTCCACCTCCACGATGTCCGGTGTGAGACCGGCCAGCAGGATCCCGGACAACGGCGGTGCCGGAGAGCGGGCGAAATAGGATTGACCATCGCCCAGGTTCTGGAACAGGACGATGATCTGAAGCTTCGGCCTGGCCATGACGAGACTCCTTGCGAGAAGGTGCAGTTTCGAATCCGCTGCCGAAGGCTGGCCCTGGAGGGTCAAGTGGCGGTCAAGCGCAGGATGACAACCGCTTGACCCGTGCTTGATCGGCGCCGGCGAGCGTGAGCGTGGAAACGATCCTCACCGGCAGATGGATCGACGGAAGTGGGAGGAGCCCGATGTCGAAGCCACGCTCACGAGATATTCGCAGGCCGCTCGGCTGGGTCATGCTGGTCAGCGGAGGAGTCATGGTGCTGTTCTGGACTCTCTACCTCAGCGGCAGCGCAGACCTCGGGCAGGACGATCCTCTGGTGAGCGCCTTCGAGGCGGCGTTCGTGCTGGCGGACACGGCCCTCGGCCTGTCGCTGGTCGCTGCGGGGTGGTTTCTGCTCCGGCGTGACCCGCGTGGTACTTATCTCATGGTGATCGCCGCGGCGATGGCCCTCTATCTGGGACTGCTGGACCTGGCCTTCTACGCGCGCATTGGCCTTTATGACACCGTCACCGGGCCGGCCGCCTTCGAGCTGGCCCTCAACGCGCTCTGCATCGTCGGCGGGTTCGTGTGCCTCCGGATCGGCTGGAAGCTGTGGCGTCGCGAGCTGCTGCGCTCGCTGGCGCGCAGGCGGCCTCAGTGGCTCATCACCCCGCTGATCTCGCGACATCAGAACCCTCACCGCGAGCCGACTGGCGCCAGGGCGGCGGGAGGTGGACGGTGAGCGCGGGCGTCGTTCCGGCCCGGACGAGTTCTGCTCCTGTTCTGAGCCGTCGCTTCGTGCGTTCCTACGCAATCACGATGCGTCCGTATCTGCTCTTTGTGTCAGGCATCACGGGCATCGCGGGCATGTCCCTGGTTCCAGCGGCGTCGCCCACGTGGGTCGCATGGCTGGGGCTCGCGTTCTTCCTCTCCTACGGCTTCGGCCAAGCGCTGACGGACTGCTTCCAGGTCGACACGGACTCCCTGTCCGCTCCCTACCGTCCCCTGGTGCAGGGAACGGTGAGGCGAGGTGACGTGATGGCCGTCAGCCTTATCGGCCTGGCTGCCGTAGGCGGCGCGCTGATCGTCGCCAATCCCTGGAATCTGCCGCTCGTCGGGGCGTCGGGGCTTGGACTGATCACCTATACCTGGTTCAAGCGCCGCTGGTGGGCGGGGCCGTTCTACAACGCGTGGATCGTGGCGGCGCTGGCTTTGATCGGAACGTTGGCTGCCGCGGGGTCGGCGGGGCTCGGCACGGATCTGTCGAGTGGTGGGAAGAGCGGGATTCCCACGGTGGCGCTGGGCGGCACTCTGGTGGCGGTCTTTTTCGGCTACGCCAACTTCGTGCTGGTCGGCTACTTCAAGGACATCTCCGCCGACCGCGCCACGGGATATCGAACGCTGCCCGTGACGGTCGGGCTCGGGGTCTCGTCGCTCGTCAGCGACCTCTTCGCACTCGTTGCCGTCACTGGGGCGACCCTGGCAGTCGCCGAGGCGCCGTTGCTCGCCGGCGCTTCGACCGGGCCGGCCGCTGCCGCGAATTCCGTGGCCGCGCTTGTATTCCTCTACGTCGGGGCGGCATTCGCGCTGGCGGGCCAGCTCCGAGTGCACCGGGTGAGGCACGAGAGAGAAGCGCATCGCGCCATCGTCCCGGTCGTGGACGCGTATCTACTGCTCCTCTGCGGGATCGCCGCCGCGCATCAGCCCGGTTGGATACCGGCGTTGGCGCTGTTCTTCGGAGCCTACATGCTCGCCATGCGGGCGCGTCCCATGAGAGAGCAGATCTGAAGGGAGGATGGCACCATGTACGTGCTGGTGAATCCGGTCGCCGGAGGAGGCAGGGCCCTGGAACGGTGGAAGCGCATCGAGCCTGAAGTACGCCGTCGGGTAGGTCCCTTCCGCTGCAATGTCGCCGCCGGACAGATAGTGATCGGCGAGTGCGTGGGCCGTGAGCTCGCACGCGGCGAGACCGACTTCATCGCCGCGGGAGGCGACGGGACGGTCAATCTGGTGATGTCGACGATCGTTGACCGCGCTCCAGAGGACGTTCTTGGACGGATCCGGCTCGGAGCCATCGGGCTCGGCTCGAGCAACGACTTCCACAAGCCGGCGGATCCAAGCCGGCAGATCGACGGCATCCCGGTACGAATCGACTTCGAAGGTGCATCACGACACGACGTCGGTGTGCTGACGTATCGCCAGTTCGCAAGCCTCGAGTCACGCCGGGAGTGGCTGATCAACGCCAGCGTCGGCACGACGGCCGAGGCGAATCGGTTCTTTAACAGCCCGAACCGGGTGTTGCGGCGCCTGAAGCGTTCTCTTCCGTCCCTCGCGATGGTCTACGCCGCCGTGCGAACGATCTTCCGGTTCCGGCCGGAGACGATGCAGATAGCGGTCGATGGTAGAGCGGAGGTTCGGGTCCCGGTGCGGAACCTGGGCGTCGTGAAGAACCCCCATTTCACTGGAGCTCTAAGGTACGGCTCCCCCCACGAGCCGGGCGGAGGTCGCTTCTACGTTCACCTCATCGACGACGTCCCGCTGGCGCGGCTCGCGGTTCTCCTCTGTCGGCTGGCCCGCGGGAGATTCTACGGCTGTGGCACCCGGTCGTGGAGCGCCAGCCAGGTCTCGGTGCGCTCGGAGCGGCCCTTCGCCGTCGAGCGAGACGGAGAGGTCGTCACGGCAAAGGAAGCCTCCTTCTCGCTGCTTCCGGAGGCGATACTCGTATGTCCGTGAACGGCACCGTCCTGGAGAACGCCCTGGTCGAGAGGCTGGCCCGGGGCTTTCCACGTTCGCCTTTGCAGAAGAACGGGCTGGGGGAATGCGACGCGGAGCTCGTCCGCCTGCCGGGCTGCGACGTGCTGCTGGCCCTGACGACGGACGCGGTCGTGGAGGAGATCGAGACGGGGCTGTACCGCGACCCATATCTCATCGGATGGATGACCGTGATCGTCAACGCCAGCGATCTGGCGGCAGTGGGCGCGGACACCATCGGCCTGCTGCTGAACCAGACTCTGCCGCGGAATGCGGGCGAGGCATTCCTCGAGCGGTTGCAGCGCGGCGTCGGCGATGCGTGCGCGGCGTGCGGTCTGCACGTGTTGGGCGGCGACACTAATTCGTCTGCCTGGCTCCATATGGAGGCCACAGCCATCGGGACGGTGCCGCCCGGCGAGGCGTTGACTCGGAGCGGCTGCCGGGCCGGTGATCATCTCTACGCGTCCGCCCCGCTTGGCCTGGGTAGCGCCTTCGCCTTCGACGTCCTGACGTGTTCACACGAGAGCCGGGCGGGCGATCGGCGGGCCGCGTCGGTGCCCTTCCTGCCCATAGCGCGTCTCATGGAAGGTCGGCTGTTGCGCCGTTACGCCAGTTGCTGCATGGACACCAGCGACGGAGCGATCGCCACGCTGGACGAACTGATGCGGCGGAGCGAGGTCGGCTTCAAGATCGACGTACCGGCCCGAGAGATCCTGCATCCGGCTGCCGCCCGAGTGTCAGTCGAGGCCGGACTACCCCCGTGGATGCTGCTCGCCGGTCCGCATGGCGAATTCGAGCTCCTGTTCGCCGTGCCGGCCCGCGTTGTGCCGGCCTTCCGGCGCGCAGCGGCTGCACGGGGCTGGGAGCCGCTCAGTCTCGGAAGGGCTCGATCGTTGCCCGGGCTCGAGCTCAGTGCCGAGGATGGTTGCATCGCCCTCGACACGGCCGCCGTCCGCAACCTGGCGCGCGACGCAGACGCTGACGTGGACTCCTACGTGGCCGGGCTCTTGTCGCTGCAGGGAGCGGACTACGGAGGAGCTTGAGCCGGCGCGACCCTTCCTCAGGCGGCCTCGCGCTCTTCCCTCACCCGCTCCAGCAGACGAATCGCCGCCTCGTACAGCTCCCGCCGTTGCAGGATGTCGCGGTGCCCCACCTTCGGCAGGAGCTGCACCTCACACCCGGCCTGCCGCGCGATCCGCTCCGCGTGTTGCGGGGGGACGCGGGAATCCGAGGCGCCCTGGACTACGGCCACAGGAACAGACAGCTCCGCCGCAGCGGACTCGGGGTTGAGGTGCCGGAACGATTCGCCGGCCCGCAAGCGCCACGACGGAAGGAAGATCCTGGTCAGCAGCGTTCCCGGAAGGTTGTGGTCGGAGTAGAAGCCGGCGGTCACCTCGAACAGGTCCGCCGGCGCGGACACCAGTACCAGTCCGTCGATCGGCGCCCCACGTGCCGCCGCCAGGATCGCGGCTCCGCCGCCCAGCGAATGCCCGAGGACGACGCGCGGACGGTCCGGCTCGACGCGCGCGGCTAGCTCAACGGCCCGTGTGAGATCGTCGCGGAAGTGACGGATGGTGACGGCGGGGGCTCTCTCGCTTCGGCCGTGATTGCGCACGTCGAAGACGAGGACCGGATACCCCGCCTCGACCAGGGGCCTGGCGACGTGGAGCATCAGAGCGGCCGTCCCGGTCCAGCCGTGGATCAGGATGGTGAGCGGGCGATCGCGGTTCTCTTCGGCGGGGCGAATGAGCTCGCCCCTCAGCGTCACGCCAGAGGAGTCGAACTCGATCTCCTCCGCATCCAGCCCAAGCTCCGCCGCGCGAGTGTTTGGACCCCGCGCCTGCGGCCGCATCGTGAACACGGCGGCGCGGTCGACCAGCACCATGCCGGCGGCGGCTGTGGCCAGGGCCCAGATCAGCATCGTGGCGGTTCTCCCTTCGCGTCGGTGCCAGCAAGTATTCTCGGTCTTACTACACCGCGGGTTCCACGGCCTGCTGCGTCGGCGACGGCAACCATTCACCGATTCTGCAATCTTCGCCGGTCGAGAGAGTGCAGGGACCGCGAAGTCGTCTTCTCGCCCGAGTGCGGCTTTTCCTAGAAGTTGCTTCATGTATCATAGTATAATTACATAAAACAAATAAAGTTACATTTCGAGTACATCATCCCGCGTGCCGTCCTGTCGGTCAGCGGGATCTGCACATCCGAGCCGGCACGCACCCTGCTCTTCCATGGAACAGCGTTACCAGTGATGAGAGGAAGGACATGGCCGCGCGCGTGAGTCGTTCGTTCACAACCCGATCGGTATTGCTGCTGGCGCTCGTTTCGATGGTTCTGCTCGTCGTCGAGGGCTGCGGAGGATCCCACTTCGGTTCGGAGGGGATCGTCTCGACCAGCAACGCTGTCGAGGTAGGCTAGGTCAGCCGGCGGTACCGGGCTCTCTCCCGGCCGCGCCGGATTCTCCCGGCGCCAGAAGTCGCTCCACGAACTCCTGGCGCTCGCGGATCTCTATCTGCCCCTCCTCCAGGGCCGTCAGACGCGTTCCGATCTCCGTGAGGACGCGCCGCATCGCCTCCGCTTCCGTGCCGTCGGAGAGCGCATGGCGACCGCGCGCCCACTGATCTGTAAGCACTCCGAGCCTGCGGATGATAGGAACGGCCACGATAAAGCCGCCGATAATCAACACCATCACGATGGTGAAGATCATCATGAGGAGCACGTCGCTATTGAATGGCATCGCCGCCTCCCGGATCGGGTTCCCCGGGCAAGCTACGCGCTCCCTCCGCAGACGGCGATCGAGCTCGGGGGCGGCGAGTCCTGCGGCTCCCGGCGCGCCGGTGTTTCGCTGAGACTGCCCCTGTTGGGTGAATGAGGCAGGACAGGCGGGCCTGCCCTGCCATCATCCGGTCGGCCACCGTTGTCCAGCGGAAGCCGGGCCGTCGGAAGCGGCGTGGATCCTAGACGGCGGGAATGCGAAGAACCTGTCCCGGATAGATGAGATCCGGGTTCTCGAGCATGGGTCGGTTCGCCTCGAAGATCACCGGGTACTTCATGGCGTCACCGTAATGGGCCAGGGCGATCTTGGACAGCGAGTCGCCGCTTTGTACGGTGTACATGACTGCCTCGGGCTCGGGGGCGACGACCTCCATTCGGTCGTCGACTCGACCGACGCCCTGTGTGTTGCCCACCGCCAGTACGACCCGCTCCCGCGTGGCCTGGTCGGGCGCGGTGCCGTACACGGTCGCCGTGCCGTCGTCGTAGTCGATCCGAAGACCGTCCACCTCGAGGCCCAGCCCCGCGACGGAGCGCATCAGAGCGTTGCCCTTCATTCGCTCGTGAAGAGCCTCATCGGCCTGCGCCTCCTCCTCGTCGCCGCCGAAGCCTAGCTTCTCGCCGGCCTCCTTCACGAAATCCAGAATGCCCATTGGGTCCTCCTCGCCGTGATCAGATGGTCATGGTTTCCAGTACTTCTCTTCCGTCCCGCGTTCAGCGCCTGCGGAACAGCCCGCCGAGCAGGCCCGAGCCTAGCTTCGCCACGTCATCGAGCACCTGCCCGTCGTCGTCGGAATCGAGCAGGCCCGCCAGTCCGGACAGCTCGGGAACCTCCGACTCCGCTGCATCACGCTCGTCGGTGAGCAGTCCGGTCAGTCCCGCAACGTCCAGATCTCTCTCTCGTCGTGTGCGGCCGAGCGCTCCCATGAGCATTGGAGCCAGCATGGTCATCAGCTTACCCATCTGTCCGGAGTCCAGGCCGCTGCTTCGGCTCAGGCCGGCTTCCACGACACTCCGTCGGCCGCCCAGCACGTGCCGCAGGATTCCATCGCCGGATCCCTGGTCAGGACTCGCGATCAGCTCGCCGAGGTTGTCCAGCAGGCTGCCATCATGGTCGCGCTCCAGTGCCGCGCCAAGCGCCGCCGCACCTTCCGGACGTGAAGCGTTGCGCTGCAATGCCCCCAGCATTAGAGGCAACGCCGCACCGATCGCCGATTTCGTCGCGGCCTCATCCGCCCCGAGGCTCCGGCTTATAGTTCCGGACTCAAGCCCGAGCTGCTCTGTCAGGCTTCCCAGCAGAGTGGTCATTCCCGTCCTTCCTTTCACGTCAACCGCGATGGTCCACCGCACCGCCAAGCACGAGTCGGTCCGCCACGGGCTGGCACATCCGCGATGTCGGTGGCGATCCGATCACCCCTGAGCTTTCATCAGGTCCCGAATCTCGGCGAGGAGCTGCGCCTCGTCCGAAGGCTCGGCCGGAGCTTCCTCCTGCGCCTCCTCTTCTTGACGCTTCATTGCGTTGAAACCCTTGATCACCATGAACAGGGCGAACGCGATGATCAGGAAGGTGATGAGGCTGTTGATGAACAGACCCCAGTTGATCGTCACGGCACCGGACTCCTTGGCAGCCGCGAGCGTCGCGTAGGGACCGATCGGATCGCCGTCACGGAGCACCACGAACAGCTCGGCGAAGTCGACGCCTCCCAGGGCCAGACCGATCGGCGGCATGACGATGTCGTTGACCAGGGAACCGATGATCGTGGCGAATGCCGCGCCGATCACGATTCCAACCGCCATGTCGAGCATATTCCCCTTGGCAGCAAACTCCTTGAACTCCTTCAGCATGTGCCTCCTCCTGAGATGTGGGTCGCGACGGTAGCAAAGGCGCCCCGAACACGCAAGGTGCGCCATCCAGGATCAGTGCCCGGAACGACGCGACCTCCGCACTTCCGATTTCATTGACAGCGCAGCAGCCGGAAAGTCACATGTGGTCAAATTAGGCGATGTGACATGTTCCAGGAATGGGCCGTCTGAGGCAGCGATGAGCGCGCTATCCAGGCAGACTCGAAAGACGCAGAGCCCGCTGGATGATGAACTTGTGGAACGGGCCAGGACGGCCCGAGGCCGCTACAAGGGCTGGTGAAGGGCGCGCCCCCTGATCGGGAGGCGCGCCCGATAGGATCAGTTGGGGGCGTGGACCGTGGGTCCGCCGTAGTCACGGTTCCGGCCGAACGTGGGGCCGCTCGGGTTAACCGCGCGGACGTTGTCGATAGCCGAAATGTACTGAGCGACGCTTCCCGCGAA
Source organism: Gemmatimonadota bacterium (assembly GCA_039584255.1). Lineage (GTDB taxonomy): Bacteria > Gemmatimonadota > Gemmatimonadetes > Palauibacterales > Palauibacteraceae > JBDGYE01. The sequence goes on along the minus strand of JBDGYE010000006.1, from coordinate 38,209 downwards.
CGGCTCCGTGCGTCCGTTCTTCCCGAGCGGGTCTGTGTACCAGACCTCGGGACCGTCGGCGTTGCTGATCCGGTTGCTGTTGATGTCCACCGACCTCTCGACTCCGTCGAACACCGACCTCGGATCGTCGAACTGGACATCGAGAATGGTGCGGCGGGCGGTCGACTCGTCGCACAGGTCTCCCTGCGCGTAACGCCCGTCCTCGGTCACTTCGTAGCAGACATCGATGGGCCGACCCACCTTTCCCTCCAGACTCCGATCGAAGAAACGGCTCGGGTGCATGACGTTGAAGTACGGGTTGATGTGGGCCAGCGACTTACCGTCCGCCGTCCTGATGGACTGGGACAGCTGCCAGCTCTCGCGGAGAGCGGCACCGAAGTTGGAGCGCTCGCCGTCGGGCACCAGGACGTGTTCCTCCACGCAGTCCCGCGTCGGAATGATCCGCTTGCCTCCACCGGCCGGCGACGCCAGGGGCGTGGCTGGCCCTACCTGAATGTGGAGGTCACGATTGCACGAACTCACGAACTCTCCCGGCTCGCCGATGGCGGACATAATCGTGAGGCTCATGCCTGTCCCGTCATCGCAACGGATGTGGTAGACGAGCTCGTGGACGTTGTTGGTGAAAGCGTCCTTCGAGTGCGACCCCTGGTGCATCTTCACCAGCGCGTCGCAGCGCGAGCCCTCCAGTAGCTGGCCTGCCGCCTCGCCCGAAAAGTGAAGCTCGAAATCGTTCTCCCAGTCTATCTTGTGTCCCACGTGGTCCTCGTGCCGGCTGAGGACGGGGTCGTAGAGGTCGAGCTGCTCGTTGGCGTGCCCGAACGGGACAAGGCCTACTTCCTCGAACAGGGCAGAGCCTCTCGGATCGCGGCCGTGCTCGTGTCCGAAGCTGCAGCCCGTCTGCGTGTCCAACGGCGGGTGCCAGGTTGGATACAGCTTCCCGTCCGGTCCGCGAACCGAGTAGGAGTCGTGCATTTCCTGGGTGCAGGTGTCGTGGGGGCCCGGTGTCCAACGGCCGTAGGCCGCGCTAAATCCAGCGTCGGCGCCGCCCGGTCCGAGACTGAACGTGGGAGTGTCGTCGCCGCACCCGGACAGTACGAGGGCCGACACTGCGATGCAGGCCGCGAGCGTCAGCGCTGCCTGATCTCGCACCAGTTTCCTCTCAGCCGCGACAGACGCCGGCCTGCCACGCCGCCACCAGCGGAGCGATTCCGTCACGTGTCTCATGCACTCCTCCGTCAATGCCAGGTTAGGCCGATGCCGATGCGGATGAACTGATAGACCGCCGAGTTGGTGACCGGCTCGCCGTTGAACTTCAGATCGCCGAACCCGGCCGTTGTGATGTCGAACTGCGGCGTGACCGACAGCCGGCTGCCGACAGGCAGGTCATAGCCCACACCCAGCTGGGGTCCGAAGGCCGTGCTCGTGAAGGCGTCCTCCGCGTCCGAGGCCCGGTAGTACGTCAGGCCCAGGCCACCCTTCAGGTGCAGCCCCCCGGCGTAGCGTGGGTACCAGTTCAAGAGCAGGTTCAGGGTGCCGTGCCATCTCTCGACGCCCTCCTCATCGTGACGCCAACCGTTGGTCTCGGCTCCCAGTGTGAGGCTCGGATTGAGGGTCAGTCCGCCTTTCAGCATGGCCGAAGGGCCCCCGACCAAGTCTCCGCGGCAGATATCACAGTCGACGCGCGACCACGCGTAGCCCACGGCGAAGCCGTACCACCACCCCTGCCGACGCGGCGTGACTGCGTCGGGCGCTTCAGAGGAATCCTGGGCCCGTAGCGAGATAGGCCCGACCAGCATGACCGACGTGATGGCGGCCAGGGCCGCGAGGGTTCGAGTTCCGTTGCGTCGCAAGGCAAACCTTCCTGTGCGAGTACTGCGTGCGCGCTCCGTCAGGGACTAATAGAGATCCATCCGGAGCGCGCACGGCGATCTCCACGACACGAATTGGACAACAGGAAAGGCGAAGGCCGTGCCAGACCGTTAATCAGTTGCAGAATAGGATGTTAAGGGTAATCCATTCCTGCCGGAAGGAGGCAATTGTTTTCGCAACTCGAAACTTCGTTCGGCTCAGAACAGCTTTCCGGCCAGGGTCGGCTGCTTGTCGGTGCGGGTGGCGACCTTGATGTAGCTGACCAGCCGTGCCGTGCCTTCGGCATGAAGAGTACGATGGATCCTCTCCACCGTGCTCAGGATGACATCGAGCTCGCCTTCGACGTTCGTCCCGTTCGCGTGCAGCTCCACCTTAAGGCCCGACTCTTCGAGGACGGCATGCGCCTTCTTCACCTCGCGGCGAACCGAAACGCCCGACCCGATGGGGATGACTTGAATCTCGCCGGTGGCGTACATGCCTGCGTCTCTCGATGTCAGTGTGCGCTTGCGGAACGCGGCTTCAGGCTCGTGGCGGCCGGCATCACTCCTGCCCCTCCCACCGCGCTATCCTCTCTCGCGCCCGCGCCTCAAGCCTGGCGTTGCCGGTCAGTTCGATGAAGCGCTCGAGGTCGGCCACCGCCTTCTCCGTTCGGCCCGCAGCCTGCAGAGCGGACGCCCGGTTGAAATAGCCGGCGGCATTCTCGGGCCGCGCTTCGATGATGTACGTGAAATCAGCCACCGCCTCTTCATGGCGCTCCATGGTCCGTAGCAGCGTGGCCCGGTTCAGCCGGGCGTCTTCCAGACCGGGGTCGAGGCTGAGTGCCCGGTTCAGGTCCGCCAGGGCGTCCGCGTCGCGGCCGACCTCCCTGTAGGCCCAAGCTCTGTTGTTGAGGTACGCGGGGTTGTCCGGCTCGAGGGCCACGGCCTCCTCGGCATCCGACACGGCCTCGTCGTTGCGGTCGACCTCTAGATACGCCCTGCTGCGTGCGTCGAGGATCTCCGGTCGGCGCTCGATCTCCAGCGCGGCCGTGAAGGCCTGTATGGCATCGCCGTTGCGGCCGTGGAGGGAGGCCATGAGGCCGGCGTTGAACAATTGGACGGTCCCCGGAGCCTCGAGATTGCTCGGTCCGCTCGCTTCGGCGGAGGTTTCGGCCGGGTTCGACGACGCCTGCTTGCGGGCAAGCCAGGCCCCGCCCACGCCACCGACCAACAGGAACAGGCCTGCCAGGGCGAGGAAGCCGGCAGGCCACCTCTCCCGGCGAGAGGCGCTCGCGATCGCCTCGATCTCGCCCTCGGCCGGAGGCGGAATCCGCCTCACGCCATCCGCGGTGATCTCGAAGCGCCAGGCGAAAGCCACCGCCAATGGGAAGCCCAGAAAGGCGAAAGCCGTGAGTATCGTGATGAGTGCTGCCGGCAGGTCGACAACCTCGTAGACGAGCTCGACCGCCGCGAGGACCAGGAAGGCCGTCGCGCCGTAGACCATCGCCACTTTGAACACGTGACGACGCTTCAGCTTGGCGAAGAGAGCGCGGTAGCGGGGAGGCCGCCGGCCCGGCTCTGTGTGGTCGTTCATAGACGTTCCAAGATCGGGGGATCGGCCGCGTGGGGGCAAGTTTGTTGGCCACGCAGGAAACAACTGTACGGCCGGCTGCGTAGGAATGACGACGCTCGGTCACCGACAGTTGGGAGGGTGTGATGATGCGACTCCATTTGCGGCGCTCAGCCGTAACATTGCTTTCCACTGGGCTCGCCATCCTGGCGGCCGCTTGCGCGAGCCCGGTATCCGGCCAGGACTCCAGTCTCACGTACTCTCTCGACCTGCGAGACCGGGCCGATGACCTCTTCTACGTCAGGATGCAGGTGCAGGATCTGGGGCCGGACAACGCGATCATCCAGTTCGCGGCGACGGCGCCGGGCACCTACCAGGTGATGGACATAGGACGGTTCGTGAGGGACTTCCGGGCGTACGGAGAAGACCGATCGGAGCTACCGACGGAGCAGATCTCGACCAATCAGTGGCGTCTGGTGCAGCCCGAGCGGGTTCGCGAGATCCGTTACTCCATCGCGGAGACGTGGGACACCCCCGTCCCCGAGAATCGCGTCTATCCCATGGCCGGCACGTCGATCGAGGCCGATCACGTCCTGATCAACGCCCACGCCATCTTTCCGTTCCCGTCGGGAATGCAGGACGCGCCGATCCGACTGTTCCTGGAGTATCCGCAGGAGTGGATGCTGGGAACCGCGCTCGATACGGACCCGGACGGTGCCTACCTCGCCGATGGCTACGACCATTTCGTGGACTCGCCGATCCTGTTGGGGAGACTCAGCCACGCCAGCACGGAGGTCACCGGAGTCCCGGTCGAGATCTTCACGTACTCGAAGACGGACCGCATCGAGTCGGAACAGCTGCTGGCCGCGATGGACAGCGTCCTTCAATCAGCCGGTGAGTTCCTGGGCCGGCTACCGGTCGATCGCTACACCTTCCTCTTCCATTTCGAGGGCCAGCAGCCTTCGCTGGGAGCCTGGGAGCACTCCTACAGCTCCGAGTACGTGCTGGCCGAGTTCGAGTTCTCGCCCCGGTACGCGAGGATCATCTCCGACATCGCGGCGCATGAGTTCTTTCACGTGGTCACGCCGCTCAACATCCACAGCGAGATCATCGAGAACTTCGACTTCGAGTCGCCCGTGCCGTCGGAGCACGTGTGGCTGTACGAAGGGGTGACCGAGTGGGCCTCGGACGCCATGCAGCTCAGGTCCGGCCTGAAGAGCCCCGACCGATACCTGTCGGATGTGATTCAGAAGATGCGCTCGGATCGCTTCTTCGACTCCAGCTACAGCCTCAGTAAGCTCGCTCTAACATCGTATACTGCCGAGGGCCAGAGTCAGTACGCCAACATCTACCAGCGCGGAGCGCTGGTCGCCGGACTCCTAGACATCCGTCTGCTGGAGCTGTCAGGTGGCGAGTACGGGCTCCAGGAGCTGGTCCTCGAACTCATGGACAGGTACGGGAAGTCGCGTCCGTTCCCCGAGGATGAGTTTTTCGAGATCGTGGCGGAGATGACGTACCCCGAGATCGGCGAGTTTCTCGATCGCTATATCAGGCGTGCGGAGCGGCTGCCGATGGAAGAGTACTACGCGAAGCTGGGGATCGAGCTGGTGGAGAAGGACGACGGCAGGCCCGTTCGGTTCAACATCGGCCCGGAGCCGTCGGCGGAACAGAGAAGGCTGCGCGACGCCTGGCTGTCCAACCCGTCCTGAGAGGTCTTTAGCCGTACAGTTGCTGTAACCGGCGCTGGATCTGAACCTTCCACGGGTCGTCGTCAGGAACCTCGGCGATGAGTCGGTGAACCCAGCCCAGAATCGCCCGGTCCTCGCGCCGTCTGAGCCGCCGGGCGTCCGGAAGCGCGCGCAGCACTTCCAGGAGAGACTCCGCCAGGTTGGCGTCCACTTCTTCCCACCGCCGACCCAGGTGCCGGGCCAAGTCTGTCTTCGCCTCGAGCGCCTGCGCGGCGCTGACCAGGAGGGCCTCGGGATTCGAGTGCCAGAATGCTCGCTCGCTCATAACGATCTCAGTCGCTGCACGAGGCGTGCCTCTGCCTAACGATCTTTTGTCAAAGCAGTTACGGGCAGGTAGTATGCGCGGCGTGGCGACGGAGCTACAGGAACGAGGCTACTCCGGCTCTTCCAGGGTGCGGGGCCAGTCGCGCTTAAGGAGGCGTGACAGCGCCCGGTCCGCCAACAGCTTTCCATCCGTCTGGCAGCCGGCGCAGTAGTTGGTCTCGCGGTCGGCGTAGACGATCCGCTGCACGGGCGAATCACATACCGGACACGGCTGCCCGTGTTTTCCGTGGACGGCCATCTCCGGTCGGTGGGCCGTCACCTTGTCGGGGAAGCCGTCGCCGACGGCAGCGCGGAGGCGGGCAATCCACTCACGGAGCACGTCGCGCGTGGCGGTGCGCAGGCGCTCTACTTCGTCCTCAGCAAGGCGACCCGTGAGCTTGACGGGCGACAGCCGCGCCCTGTGCAGGATCTCGTCCGAGTAGGCGTTGCCAATGCCGCTGAACTTCCTCGGATCGCTCAGCGCCCTCTTCAGCGTGTGGTTGCCTTCCAGTAGCGCCGTTCGGAAGCTCTGCGTGTCCGCCTCCACGGCCTCCAACCCACCGGGGTCATGATCTCGGAGTGCGGCCTCACCGCGGACCACGTGGAGCGAGGCCCGTTTCTTCGTCCCTGCCTCCGTGAGCGACAGGGTGCCGCGGTCGAAGTCGAACGCGGCGAGCCCGCGCTTGCCCGGGAGGCCCGGACGCGGCGCTTGGGCGACGGCCGGCTGCCAGCGCAGGCGACCGGCGATCATCAAGTGCAGTACGAGGAAGAGATCGCAGTCGAGCTCGCATACGATCCGCTTCCCGATCCGGCGAAAGCCTTGCACACGGCGTCCGTCGGCGGCCGACAAGGGCGGGTCTACGGAGCGCACGAGGAACGGACTACGGAGGCGCACGCTCTCGAGCACGGCTCCGGTCAGATGCCGCTCGAGGCTTTCGACGTAGACAGCAATCTCGGGAAGCTCGGGCATGGCCCCAAACTACCCCGAAGCAATGTTCCGTGCCGCGAGACGTTCCTCGCCCGAGATCCGCCTCACTCCACGCACTGAGCGTCGACGCCGCACACCGTGACGCTCCCGCACTTCCGGCAACTGATCGTGGGTGCAAGCTTGCGCGGCGAGGAGGGGCCCGTTACTGCACTGGCGCCGGGAGCAAGGCCAACGGAGGTGGGATGAGAGAATCGACGTCGGCAGACGAGGCGCGCCGGGTTGAGGTGGTCTGCAGCGAGCCGAGGGTCCGGGTGGAGCTCCTGCCCGAGCACCCGGCGGCCGGTTCTCGAAATCGGGAGACCGTTGCACCGGCCCGGGACGGCGACGCCGGTATCGACCTGGTCGCCTGTGAGGAGGTTACCCTCCGCCCAGGAGAGCGGGCCGCGGTGAGCGCCGGGATGCGGATCGCCCTCCCGCCAGGCGTCGAGGCGCAGATCCGCCCCCGGTCCGGCCAGGCCATCAAGCGGGGGCTCACCGTTCTCAACACGCCCGGCACGGTGGATCCGGGGTACCGCGGGGTTGTTCGGGTCATACTTTTCAACGCGGCGGCACCTCTGACGCCGGAGGACCTCGATGGACCGGTTGAGGAACTCAGAGATCGGCTCGCCGCAGCTCTCGAGGAGCGCACGATTCGAATCGCCAAGGGCGACCGGGTCGCACAGCTGGTGTTCTCGCGCTTCGAGCGGCCCCGAATCGAGCTGGTGGATAGCGTTGGCAGCGATACGGACCGCGGCGAGGGAGGCTTCGGATCCACGGACGCATAGATACGCACGCATTTGCGGGTTCAGCCTCTTCAGCGGTAGGTTTCGGGATCGGAGCCGACCGACGAACGCATCGAGATCGGGAACCCGGCTTGTCGCCCCCGCCGGGCCGTTTCTTATTGCCTTCCCTTCGGGCGACTCCAGGCGTTGGAGCGTCTGGCCGGCGGAACGCGACCGCCGGATCGCTCATGGCTTTGAGATCGGGGAGGGCTGATTGGCTGCGGCAAAAGGGGACACCGTCAAGGTGCATTACACGGGAAAGCTGGACGACGAGACGGTTTTCGACAGCACGCGAGATGGCGAGCCGTTCCAGTTTACTCTGGACGCGGACGAGGTCATCCCCGGGTTCGAGCACGCGGTGGTGGGACTCGAGCCGGGCGAGCGGACCGAGACCCGCATCGCCCCCAACGACGCGTACGGCCCGCACCGAGAGGATCTGCTGATCACTCTACCACGGGACACGCTTCCCTCGGCGTACGAGCCCGAGATCGGCATTTCGGTACAGTTACGGAGGGCAGAAGGAAGCATGGAGGAGGCGGTCATCGCGGAGTTCTCCGATACCGAGGTGATGTTCGACGCGAACCACCCACTGGCTGGAGAGCACCTTAACTTCGAGATTGAGTTGGTGGAGGTTCTGTAACGTACGGCTTACCAAGCCACAGACGTGGCCGGCGTTACCGGGCCCGGGCAATGAACGCGGTACGGATCAATCCAGGAGCACAGCACAGTGGCGATCACCGGAACAGTGAAGTGGTTCAGTCAGGAGAAGGGCTACGGGTTCATCACCCGGGACGACGGAGAGGGAGACTGCTTCGTGCACCACTCGGCGATTCTGTCCGAGGGCTTCCGCAGCCTCGACGAGGGCGATCGAGTGGAGTTCGAAGTCGGAGAGGGACGCAAGGGACCGGCCGCGCAAAACGTTCGGAAGATCGTTTGAGGCCCGCCTCGCGAAATCGCTGAAACATCACCATTGGGGGCGGCTCTCCGGAGAGAGCAGCCTCGTTTCTTTCGCGCATTGAGGGACTCTAGGAAGGGGTACCGATTGGTGGAAGTCATCGTCAGAGAAGGAGAGAATCTGGACCGTGCCTTGAGACGCTTTCGCAGGGCGATGATCCGGTCCGGGCTGTTCAAGGACATGAAGCGGCGGCGCCACTACGAGAAGCCGAGCGCTGCCAAGAGGCGAAAGGCGGCAGCGGCGAGGCGGAAGAGGCTTCGGGCGGAACGCAGGCGGCGGCAGGACTGACGGACCGAGGCTCTGTCCTCAGCTCGGGTCGGCGTCGTCGGTCTTCCGGGGAGCGGCGTCGGACTCGTTGGGCTCTGCCTTTCCTGATTTCAGAACCCCCGTCTCGATTCTGTACAGCAGGTCGGTCGCCCGCTCGTCGCCGGAGATCGTCTCTATAGACCACTTCGACGACAGCAGATAGCGTATGCGGAACGTGCTGATCGGCTCGTAAAGCCCCACGCCATATCCCACGTACAGCTTCGGTGACAGATACTTCCCCATGACGAACTGGGCCTTGTTCTGGCTCGAGCCGGTCTCGATCCTCGCCTCGTCGAGGCCAACGCTCGGGGCGAGGCTCATCGCCAGCACGTTGGCGCCGAGAATGGCAGCCGCGTTGTTCGCCTGATTTCCCTCGCTGCCGGTCGTCTGGTTGAGGCCACGCCCGAACAGGATGTACGACATCGTCTCGCTCTCGGATTTCTGCGGGCGCGAATAGGTCTCCATAACGAGCTGCTGGAGCGTTCCGCCGATCCGCAGGCCGGCCTCCGTCCCATCTCGGGCGCGAACGAACGCCCGCACGTCCAGGTTGGGGTTGTCCAGCGGACCCACGAAGACCAGGCGACCCGGCTCTATGCTCAGCTCCTGCCCGAACTGGCGGAACGTTCCGTCGATCAACTGAATCTCACCGCGTCCCTGGGGCGCCCCTCCGGGGTCCTGCTGGATCCTGAGGTCACCGCCGAGGCGCGAGTTCACGCCGAAGCCGCTGAAGAAGATGTCGTCCTCCAGGAGAATTCGGACGTCGAGGCCGACCGGCGCTCTGGTTTCCCGAGTGGCGAGAGTGTCACCGACGATCACCACGTCGGCTGAGCGGGTCGCGGCACCCTCGGGGATCTCCCGGAACTCCAAGCGGCCGTTTGGAAGGCGAACCTGCCCGGTCACCGTCGCCGTGGAGCCGTCGAAGGAGAGCGACAGGTCGGGATCTGCCTGCAGCTGAATCTCGGGCGTATCCATGACCTGGAAGCGCTCGCCCCGGATCGCGACACGGGTCGGCGTTTCAGCACTGGGAGCCGTTGCCGAGCTCCCTTCGAGGACGACCCGGCCACCTCCCGAGAAGAGCTCCCCGGAGACGGTGACGCCGCCGTCCGCGTCTCCGGAAGCGGTGAACTGCATTCCCTCCAACTCGACGCCCAGGTCCGGCAGGACGACCCTTCCGTCCTCCAGCCGCGCATCGCCGACGACGGTCATGTCGCCGAGCGTTCCACCGAGGTCGGCGTCCAGCTCGAACCTGCCGTCGGCCTCCGTGACCATGTCGCCCAGGCCCTCCGCCCACGAGAGGTCGGAGGTCCGAACCTCAATTCGCCCGTTCACCGGCTGCGCTTCGAGGTCCGCGTCGAGCCGCGTCAGCCCCGGAAGCGAGGCCGTGCCGGTGGCCACCAGAACCGGTGGCCCGTCGTCGATCGCCACCGCGAGGCTGACCTCACCGCGCACACCTACCTCGTCGGCGATCACGTCCAGGCGGGCGGGCTCGATGGTCGTCCGCAGCTGCCGTCCTCGGGCGACCCGGCTCAGCGTTACCGGCGCCGCGTTTGCCTCCACCGTGCCTGTCAGGACGTTTGCCTCGTCCATCTGGAATTCGGCCGCGGCGATCAGCGCCCCGTCGACGGTCCAGTCTCCGAAGCCGAACATTGGCAGCAACGCCAGATCCGCGACCCGGAGAACGGCTCTGCCGGAGACCGCGTGGCGAGTGAGACCCGAGAGGCCTGCCACTGCCGGCGCGTTCATCCTCCCGGTCAGGATCACGACCGGGACTCCAGTCGTATCCGATAGCGCCAGGTCCACGGAGCCGGTGACGCTCTCGGCGCCTGCGCCGAGAACGAGCGACGCCGGCGCGAACGCGAGTCGTCTCACTCGGTCGCCCTGCTTTAGGATCACCTCGCCGGGGCTCGTGCGAGCCTCCACGTGCCCCGTGATCGCACCGTGGTCGGGCATGACGATGTCCGCCCGCGCCTGCAGCACCGCAACCACTTCGACGTCGCCCGGCAGGAACGGCGTTGCTCGAGACAGGTCCAACTCCTCTACGTCTACCGTGATCCGGTCACCCGACCTGTCGTGACTGCCGGCCAAGCAGAGCCGTGCGGGTGGCGAGACCAGACAGGCGTCGGCGATGCGGATCGAATCCGGTGAGGCCATGATCTCCGCAGGATCGTCGAGGGTCCAAGCCCCGACGATGCTGTCTTCCGCCAGCTCCAGGGCTCCCAGTGTTCCTCTCCACGTGCGGCGTCCCTCCAGGCGACCCTTGGCCTCCAACCGAAGCCACGCGTCGGCTCCCGATGCGCGAACGGCCAGGGCGTGGGCAGACCGCGTCCCACTGAGCTCCACCGTCACCGAGTCGAGATCTTTACCGAGCAGCGACATTCTTCGGGCGAGCAGGGCCGCCGAGAGGTCGCCACCCGCGGACAGATCTAGATCCACCCTTCCCTCGGCTTCGGCGGCAGCCGCGCGGGCTCCATCAATGCGGATATCACTTGCCAGGAAGTCGGCCACGACCCGCGGCTCCTCTGGCGTTCCCGAGACCCGACCCCACGTCTGGAACGACCCTGCGCTTCCAGGCAGCACGAGCCCGATATCCGGAACCGATGCCTGGAACTCAAGGTCGACACCCTCGGCGTAGGTACCGGTTGCGCTCAGCCGGGCCGGCCCGAAGACGACCGACAGCGCCTCCAGCCGGAGGTCATCGCCGGCCAGCCTGCCGGAAAGCCGCCCTTGGATCCGCTCCCCACGCAGTTCCCCGCCTAGCGTATCCACGCTCGCCTGGAGCGCCAGACCGGTCTCAGGCCGCGCTTCTCCGCTCGTGGAACCTTCGATCGAGATCTTCCCGGGCCATTCATCCGGTTCCGGCATGAGGGCCGCCGGACGCAGAGTGTCGCCCCTGAACGCCAGTCGCCACGACACCGCCGGCCACCACTGGATGTCGCCGCTCCCGTGAAGCGAGCCGTCCAGCAGGGCCGCCCGCAATTCCGCCACCTGCAATTGAGTGGGTGTGCCTTCCCCCTGGAAGGCCACGTCGACCGGGCCCAACCTGGACTCGCGAGCTGTCCCCTCGAGGACGAGGGAGTATTCCTCGAGCGAGCCGGCCAACCGAAGCCGGCCCCCTTGCAGGGTGATGGAATCGAGCACCGAGGCCTGGATACCCTCCACGTCCACCGAGTCGAAGGACACCCGCACGGGCAGATCTGCCAGCGGCGGGTCGGAGGTGGCGCCCGCCTCGGCGACTTCCTCCAGCACGGCGGCTGATTCATTCTCGGGCGCGTCATAGATTCGAAGATCGACACCTCTGATCTCGAGCGTCTCGACGTCGACGTGGCGTCCGAGCAGGGCCAGGGGTCGCCAGCGCACCCGCACGAGCTCGGCGTGCGCCTCGACTCCCGCCAACCGGACTTCGGCATCCCGAAGCTCGAAGCCGCCCCACAACCGCCCGGCAAGGCCCGCGATCTCTGCCTCGATCGGCAGAAGCGGCAGGACGATCCACTTCAGGGCCAGCTTGCCTCCGGAGGCTGTCCCCAACAGGAATACCAGGAGCGCCAGCACCATAACGGCTGCAGCTGCGGCGGTCACCAGGATCCGCTTGCTCCACCGAAGCGCGGCTCGAGCGGCGCTCATCTCAGAAGTCCGGCCCGATGATGAGATGAACGCGGCCCGCATTCCGCTGAAAGCCCCAGGCCCAGTCGATCCGGATCAGACCCACCGGTGAGATCCAGCGGACGCCGAAACCCGCGCCGAGGGCGAGCTCGCCTTTGAAGTCCTGAAGGGCGTTTCCGCCGTCGACGAAGACGGCGCCGCCCCACTTGTTCAGGAAGCGGTACTCGAGCTCGGCGCTTCCCACGAGCAGCGTGTTACCCCCGATGACGTTGCCCTGCTCATCGGTCGCGCCCAGGGAACGGTAGGCATAGCCACGGATGCTCTGATCGCCGCCCGCAAAGAATCGGGCGTTGGGGGGGAGCCCTCGGAAGTCGCTGGTGGCCAGGGCGCCGACGTCCGCTCGGAGGGCGTATCGGAGCTTGTCCGTCAGGCTGCGGATCCATTTGACCCCGAGGAGACCACGAAGGAGGCTGACGCTAGAGCCTGCACCCTGTACCGACCCTCTCACGTCCAGCGTGGCTCCAAATCCCCGCGTCGCCACTATCCGGTTGTCCGCGACGGTGTAGGTCCAGGCGCTCCCGGCCATGGTGAGGTTCGAGATCGCGGTATCGGGTCCCACCACGAAGTCGTCCCGCTGGAAATGCAGTGATATCACCTCGTGGAGCGGGCCTCGAAGGTGGGAGTAGCTCAGGCCGACCAGACCCTGCCACGTTTCGCTGGTCGTCCACGTCGTGCGGCCGTAGCGACCGCCGATCGTCCACAGCGACGGTTCGGGAAGGCCCACCGGGATGTTGTAGCGGGCGCCGATGCTCCGGTCGCGTTGAGAGATCCGCAGGTCGGTGTCGGCGTAGTGGCCAGGGCGGTTCAGTCGACGGAACTCAGCAGTAAGCCGGATCCGGGCGCCGGTGTCCGTGCTGTAGCCGACCCCGATCTCGTAGCGCTGTGTCTTGCGGGGAGCGGCCTCGATCTCGATCGGAACGATCCGGTCTTCCCCCGCCAGGTCGCGCCGGGGTCGCACCTCGACACTCGAGAAGTAGGTAGTACCGGACATCGCCGACTGGAGGCTGGTGAGCTTCTCCAGCTCGAAAGGATCGCCGGGCTCGAACTGCACAAAGGGCCAGAGGATGTAGTCATCGACGACGTCCTGGACGAAAGTCACCTCTCCGAGGCGGAACCGGGGTCCGGTGGTGAAGTGCAGGACCACCTGGGAGGTATACTCCTCGAGATCCACCAGGACGGCGGTGGAATCGAATGTGGCGTCCAGGTAGCCTCGCTCCGCGCCGAGCCTGGCGATGGAGGACTTGGCCGCCTCGTAGGCCTGGTGCCGGAGGGTATCTCCGGCTGCGAGTGGGAAGTCGCGGACCAGAGCCTGGAAGGCGGAGTCCTGTTCCCCTTCGCCCCGAATCCGCAGGTCGACATTCCCGATCTGCATGGGCGGCCCCGGGTCGATGGAGTAGCGTGCAACCCACGTCGAGCCCGACGTGTCCAGCTCGCCCTCCACCCTCACCCGGTAGTAGCCGAACGGCTCCAATGCCTGGGCGATCTGCTCCGGCGCGCGCTCGTGCATGCTCTCGACGTGCCCCTCGGTGCGGCCTCCGGACTTGGAGGCGGCGACGATCGCGGTCAGGGCCTCCACGTTCGTCTTGAGCTCTTTGTCGATATCTGACAGCTCGACCCAGACGCGTACTTCCTGCGCGTGGACCTCGCCGTGGAGCAGCAGCAGAGCGGCTGCCGCGAGAAGCCGGAGCAGCCGGGGAAAGGGGAGCGGCACCGGCGGGAAGTCGCGGCTTCGGGAGCATGGCGTCATGATCGGTCAAGATCGCCGTCAGTGGCCAAGCTCTCAAGCGCGGCGAGGCCGCCCGGCGACTGTGCCGAGCGGCCTCACGCGTCAACGTGGCGAACCGGCCTCCTATGCGGGATCTGGCCCTATTCACCTCCCGCCGGTGCGGGATGTCCGGCCGCCTTGCAGTCGCTCAGGATCCGCTCGCCGTCCTTCTCCACGTAAGCGTCCATCCCCTTCCCGTGAAGCGTGAGGCTTCCGTCGGAGTAGGACATGCCAGATGCGACCTCCTGTCGTTCCAGCTCGTGTACTTCCTCGCCTATCGTGAGCCTGGCCCTTTCCGTTCCCTCGAACATGGCCAGCTCGAACGTCGCCTGGTCCGCGCACTCGAAGCCGATGCGCGTCACCGCGGCCGGCATCTCCATGGCGCCGATGTCCGGGTGGCCCTCAGGCAGCTGTGCGGCCTCCGTCCCGGCAGCCGCGCCGCTTGCGGTGGCCCCGGTTTCAGTCTCCTCCGATCTGCCGCACGCTCCAAGAACGAAGAGGCCGGCGAGCGCCAGCAGGCCTATCTTGCCGTATCGATGATCCATAGCGATCTCCGGATGATCCAAGTGTATCCTCCACCGTCCCGACTGCTCGGGGGCCGGCTCAATGCGCGGCGAAGTATCGGTTGGACATCCGCCGGGGGCAAGGGAGCGGACTACTTGTTCGTGCGTCATGTGGGCTCCCCCTCTGTCGGTCGGCTATTTCCTGTACCGAACGAAGATCCCTTCCGGATCCTCCGACAGGGTTTCGACCGTGTACTCCCAGTACAGGACCGGTCCGTCGACCCGTGTTGCGTTGTGTTCCAGCACCTCGAAGGGGCTCTCGATCTTGAAGGCGATCCTGAGGCCCTCGAGCATCGACTTCAGCATCTCGCCGGACATGAAAGAGCCTTCCTCCTCGTCCAGATCCATCGGGTTGATGGCCTCGTTGCGGATGACCAGCGTGCTGCCCTCGTCGATTACCTGGAGGCCCTCGAACGGCTTTGTGTCGTCCATGTCGCCCATCGGGCTCTCGTCGTCGCCCGCGTCGATGTGCAGCTGGTTGAGGCTGGCGACGTCCTCGAAGGCGAACTCGAGCTTGACTCTCCGCTTCAGGTCTTCCACCTCGTAGGCGGCGGACTTGAGCTCTACCCCGGCCGGAAGGTCCGGCTCGATCTCGCTGCGGAGCTTGGCCTCATCGAACTCCTCCTCGCCCTCCTCCTCCATCTCCTCCAGCAGCTCCTGCCGAATGGCGTCGATCTCTTCCTCGGTCGGCGGACCTTCCTTGCCCGCGAACATGCGCTGCATCGTAGCGCCGGCGTATGCGATGCGATCCACGTCGATGGTGACGTCCATGGTACTCGTTCCGGAGAGATCTTCCTCCAGGACGATTCCGTACTCGAAGTCGGCGCAACCGGCGAGGAGTGTGGCGCCGGCAATCAGGGTGAGCCTGACCAGCCGTCTCATGTGGGCCTCCCGTGGGGGGTGAGACAACGTCATCCAGCTCTCAATAAGGTATGCGGCGTTCGGAAGTTTTACACTGCCCTGCAACCAGAAACGGGCGTTCCCCGTACGAGACAACGAGGGGTCGCCGCCAACTCAGTCCACGAGGTGCACATGCCCGGCAACATCCTGCGCACGCCGGAACACAGGTTCCAAAACCTGGCCGACTACCCGTTCGAGCCCCACTATGCCCGGCTCGAAGGTATCCGGATCCACTACGTTGACGAAAATCCCGCGTCGGGCAATCCGGTTCTCCTCATGCACGGTGAGCCTTCCTGGTCGTTCCTGTATCGGAAGATGGTCCGGCCGCTAGTCGAGGGCGGCCTGCGCGTCGTGGCGCCGGACCTCGTGGGCTTCGGCCGATCCGACAAGCCCGCGGCCAGGGGCGACTACAGCTATCAGAGCCACGTGGACTGGATGACGCGGTGGCTGGAGACGGTGGACCTTCGAAACGCGACCCTGGTGGGGCAGGACTGGGGTGCCCTGATCGGCCTACGCCTCGCCGCGGAGCATCCGGAGAGATTCTCGAGGATCGTGATCGCGAACGGTGCCCTCCCCACGGGGGACGAGCGTCTCCCCGTGGCCTTCCGGGTATGGCGAGCCTTCGTTCGCCGGTCTCCGCGTTTTCCGGTTGGATGGGTGATGAGGATGGGCTGCAAGACGCCGCTGCCACCGGAGGTGATTCGCGGATACGAGGCGCCCTTCCCCGAGCGCATCTACCTGGCGGGCGCGATTGCGTTTCCGGAGCTGGTCCCCACTCGGCCTGACGATCCGGCGTCGGCGCCCAACAGGGCCGCGTGGCAGGTTCTCGAACGATGGGACAAGCCGTTCATGACCGCGTTCAGCGACGGTGACCCGATCATGCGCGGCATCGATCGAGTCTTCCAACGGCGCGTGCCCGGTGCGGAAGGACAGCCCCACACGATCATCCAGGGCGCGGGTCACTTCCTGCAGGAAGACCGCGGTCCGGAGCTCGCAAGGGCTGTCCTCGACTTCATCAACGCCAACCCGTAGAAGGCGATACGCCCACGCTCCGTCCTGGGAATCCAAGGACCTGAATCGATTGCACTCCGGCCCAGTACGGTCCGGGTATGAACCTTACTAACATACATTATGTTATGAGTTGTAACTCAATTTGCCATTGAATGTTACATACATACCGCAATCCCGGCAGGCTTCTTGCTCCCTTGCTAGGCGGAAGGCCTCCGGCGAAGACGGGGCCATTCGAACGACGGCCCCGGCCGGGAGGTGGTGTGATGAGTGAGCTACTGCTGGTTGAACTGATCCTGGCGTCGGGCGCCTTGAGCATTCAGGTGCCGAGAATGAGACGCATGGCGCGCCAGGGGAAGTTGCGACTGTTCGTCGATCCTGACTCGGCGCCTCAGGTCATTCGCCTCGGGACGCGGTTCGCGATGGTCTACTCGGTCCGACTGGCGAACATCGGCGGGGTCGGTCTGAACGGCTGCCGCGTCCTGCTCGAGTCGATGGAATACTGGAACGGAGCCGACTGGCAGGTGCATCCGGGGTTCGGGCTCTCCGTTCCGCTTTCCTTCCACGCCCTCGGCGCAAAGTCACGGCTGGCCCTCGCTCCCGGTGCCTTCTCCAACGACGTGCCGCTCGTTCTCGCCTTCAGGGATGAGGAACGCATGCGCATCGCCACCCCGCTCCAGATCAGCTCAGGGATATTGCTCGAGTATCCAGCGGGCAGGTACAGGGTCACGGTCCGCGCTCGAGCGAACGGTCGTCCCGAGCCGACCGTCACGACAGCCTTCGAGGTCGATTTCGACGGCGCGTGGGATAC
Source organism: Gemmatimonadota bacterium (assembly GCA_039584255.1). Lineage (GTDB taxonomy): Bacteria > Gemmatimonadota > Gemmatimonadetes > Palauibacterales > Palauibacteraceae > JBDGYE01. Next base: position 21,024 of record JBDGYE010000006.1, on the reverse strand, counting down.
GACGCAGATCCGGGAGGCGTCTAGCAGCTCGGCCATCGTCTGACTCTACGCGCTCGGCTGGAGCGGAATCCAGACCGCCGTCTATTCCCTCCGCGCGGCCACCGCCACGGCGAGAACAAGCACGATGCCCGCAACCACGGCCACCATCACCCACGGAATCTCTACATCCACACCCGACCGGAAGTAGAGCAGCGCTCCGGCGAGCGCGGCCATTCCGAGGCCCAGCATCACCGCTACGAGGCGCCGCGCCGAAGTGGTCACCTCGGAGCCCCCCCAGGCGATCCGCATCGCCTCCTGGATGTCAGCGGGCTTCGTGTCCGGGTAGCTGCGCTGGAAGTCCTGGATCAACTTCTCGATCTGGCTCGCCAGCTCCCGGGCCCTGGGCGAGGCCGGCGCCTGGCTCGACGTCGGAGGCGTCACGATGGGAACGTAGAGCATGACATGTCTCTCACGGGCTCGGGTAACGTCGCTCACAGCTGGATCTACGAGACCCGCGTGTCGCGGCAGTCGGACACCGCAGGCCCGCCGTATCTCCCTGGCCTACACCTCGAATGTTCTTTCGAGCCGTCCCCCTCAAGAAGCCTTGCAGGCAACGGGTTGCGTCGCTGACGTGGGGCCCTCACCGGCCCCCGCCCGCTCGGCTTCCGCTGACAGTACCGAAGGTTCGGGCGATCGGTGGGTGACGATGAGCACCACACCGGTCAGAATGGTCGCAGCGGCGATCACGGTGCGTGCGGTGACCGGCTCTGCCGCCATGGCCCATCCGAGAAGGACGGCGACGACGGGATTCACGTAGGCGTAGCTGCCCACCCTGGCCGGTGTCGAATGTCGCAGCAGGTATACGTAGGCCGCAAAGGCGATCAGCGAGCCGAAGACCATCAGGTAGCCCAGCGACAGCGCTGAGCGTTGCGAGATCGCTGACAGATCGAGCCGTCCCCATTCACCCATTGCCGTCCCGGCCCCCGCCAGGAGCACGCCGCCCATGGTCATCTGAAGGGCGGCCGTCATCCAGGTCGAGGCCGGCCGCGGAAGGCGCTGGCCGTAGACAGATCCGGTCGCCCAAGAGAGGGTGCCGAGCACGACGACCATGGAACCGATGAACTGCATGCGGCCGCCCCCACCCAGGTCCACCGGCCCCACGAGTACCGCCACCCCGGCCAGACCGAGCACCAGGCCGATGACGACGGCGCGACCGGGCCGACGGCGATTGGGTCCTGCCCAGTCCATGAGGACCATCCAGACGGGAACGATGGCAACGATCAGGGCCGCCAGGCCGGACGGAATCCACTGTTCGGCCCACCCCACCGCGCCCGTACCACCCAGCAGCAGGAGACCCCCGACCGCCGCGGCCCCGGCCCACTGACGCGGAGACGGCCTGGGCGTTCCTCGGAGGCGTAACCAGGCGTACATGAGAACACCCGCCGCCAGGAAACGGGCTGCCAGCATCAGGAAGGGCGGGATCGACTCGACGGCGAATCGGATGGCCAGATAGGTGGACCCCCAAATCAGGTATATGGCTGCGAAACCGACCCCGAGCGCGGCCGCGCTCGGGGCCTCACCCGGAGCGGCCGCACGCTCGGCGGTTCCGTCGCCCCCGGAACTCTCGACCTTCATCGCCACCTCAGTCATGCCCATCTCCCTCCACCGCCTGGCTCAGTGGGAGATTCCCTGTTTCTAGCAGCGTGCTCATCACGATCGTCGTGCGAGTCCGCCTGACGCTCTCGATGGTTCCGATCTTCGTGCGCAGGAGATCCCCGAGAGCTTCCGCATCCCGCGCCCGAACCTTGAGCAGGTAACAGTCCTCCCCTGCGATGTTGTGTACTTCCTGCACCTCCGGGATCGCCGTCAGCTCTCTTCCCCCCTCGAGATCGCCGCCGACCTCGTCGGTGACCACCGCTACGAATGCGGTGAGACCGAGGCCTATCTTCGGGGCGTCAAGCCGCGCTTCGTAGCCGGAGATCACGCCTCGCGCCTGCAGCTTCTTGATCCGCTCCAGGATCGCCGACGGCGTGAGACCGACCTCCCGCGCGATGGCGGCGTTGGATGTGCGCGCATCCTGTTGAAGTATCGTCAGAATTTGTGAGTCAATTACGTCGATCATAACGTATTTCTCCTATATCACTGCGCATCATTGTTGAATATCTACTATTCGCCGATAATTCGCAAGAGATCATTGTGGCCCGCCACTTGCGAGTCTGTCGTGCCCGCGACTCGCGCCGCGCAGCATTCAATGCCGACTGCGGCCGGGGGCTGTGCTGTGACACCAGTGCGCGCGTGAGGCGTCACGCGGGCCCCTGGGAGGCCATAGGAGGAGTAGAATGGAGTTGTTCCGGAATCGACGGAGCGGGTACCAGACCGCCACACCGGTGAGGCATCGTGCAAGGACCGCCCAGGTCTGCGCGAGTTGTCGCCACTGGGCGGTGGCGGTCATCGCGGCCGGGGCGGTCGCTGCGGCAACCTCCCCCGCCGCGGCTCAGACTGTACGGTCGCAGGCCCGAACGCTGTCGTCTGCTCGGGCACCGGACGAGACCACCGTCCTCCAGCCGGACCACTCCAGCGCCGACTCCGACGTGGCCCTCGCGGCTGTCCGGGCGGCGGAGGCGAGTCCGCAGCAGTGGATGTCCGCCGATCACTTGAAGAGGCTGCGCTCCATCTCCGACCACCTGGAGGCTGGCCGGCAGGAGATGGCTCTCGAGGAGTGGGGAACATTCGTGAAGATGGCCTACCGCCAGAATCACCTTCGCTCGGCGGAGGAAGCGGCGCCCGCCTTCGATCTCGTTCTCAGGCGTGCGTACCTGGAGGTGGACGCGCAGGTGAAGCCACTTGCGGACCGTGTGAGGAGGGCCGAAGAGAGGCTGTCGGCCGCCAGCCGCCGGGCCCGGGCGCTCGAGTCCGGCGGCACGAGCGCCGAGGCGTCCGATCTTCGTCCCGATCGGCTGGAGCTGGAAGCGGCGGAGCTCGAGGTGGATGCGGCGGGACTGCAGTACGATGCAGCCGTGATCAGGCTTCAAGAAGCGGTGCAGGCTGAGTCGCGACGCTACCAGACGCTCTCCAACGTCTCGAAGGCCTCACATGACATCGCGATGAACGCCATCCGGAACGTCAGGGCCTGACCCGCCGGCTCAGGCCTCCGCGCGGGGACCCGGTCCCCACACCCCCGGCTGGCTCGCTTCGGACCATTCTCCTCACGCTGGCCCTCCGATCACGAGCCGATCAAACAGACGTCGCGAGGCGCTCGCGACCTCGTCGACAGCCTCGTCGAATGCCTGCCGATTGGCCAGCGACGGTTTCCTGTAGCCACTGATCTTTCGGACGAACTGGAGCGCCGCATCGCTGAGCTCCGCGTTCGTCGGCGGCCGGTCCGGATTGCGAAGATTCCTGATGTTCCTGCACACGGCGCTTCTCCTGGTCGAACGGTCTTCCTGACGGTGGGGATCGGGAACTGATACGCGTTCCGGAGCCGGGGCTCAACTCAGGCTGGCGCTCCCTGCGAGCCGTGGCGAAACTGGAGGACCCGCGTCCGGGGCGCGGATTGGGCGAAATGCTCAGTCTCACGAGAACGAGGACTGTGGATGAGTGGAACCGGTTTCGCCGGAGGTCCGTCTCGACGTGAGTTCGTAGCTTCATCCGGCGCGGTCCTCGGTGCCTCCTGGCTGGCCTCTCGAATGCCCGCCCTGTTGGCCGCCGGTGAGCACGCCGCCCGGTCGCTCGCGGCAGGCTCCGGGGCCTCATTCAGCTCCTCACGCGGAAGCAGGCGGTCGAGGTCGAGGAGCTGACTGCGCTGATCATCCCGACGGATGACACTCCGGGAGCACGGGAAGCGGGCGTGGTCTACTTCGTCGACCGGGCCCTCTCGACCTTCATGTCAGACGCTGCGGGGGAATTCGTCGGCGGACTCGACGAGACGGAAAGTCGGCTCAGGAATGTCCATCCTGGAGTCGCTTCCCTCGGAGAACTCGACCATGAAGACCGTATCGCCTTCGTCCGCACCATCGAGGAGACACCGTTCTTCGAGCTCTTGTGGACCCTCACTGCGATGGGGATGTTCTCGCACCCGTCGTACGGCGGCAATCGCGACGAGCGGATTGGCCACCCGGCACAGCCCGGCCCATCTTTGCGTCTACGGCAAGATCAAGGGGACAGCTATGAGAAGATCGCTCTGTAGCGTGTCGGGCTGGTGGCAGGGATCGAGTGGCTCGCTTCGGGCCGCCGCTCTCGTGATCGGATTCGCTGTGGCCGCGGGTCTCTCCGCCTGCTCTCCCGACGCGGAGACGAGAGGCCCGGCACAAGAGCCTGGCCCGGAAGCCGGGATCGTCGGTCTGGCCGTGAGCACCGACGCCGCGGGAGGCGAGCCGCAGCCCGACGGGGATGATCGGGAATCTCAGGCGGTCAGTCAGACGAGCACCGTCCTCGATTCGCTTAACCCGCTGCTCAGGGAACGGCTGCTGGCGCCGTCCACGCCTGATTTCGAGGAGATGGCCGAGCAGCGCATCATCCGCTTCCTGACCGTCTTCACCCCGCAGTTCTTCTTCTTGGATGGAGCCCGCCAGCGAGGTATTTCCGCGGAGCTGGCCGCTCAGTTCGAGGCGTTCGTGAACGAGCGGTTGGGACGACGGCGCCTCCAAGTGCAGGTGTTCGTGATACCGGTGACGCGCGACCAGCTGATCCCGCTACTGGTCGAGGGGCGTGGCGACATTGCCGGTGCCAACCTCACGATCACGTCGGAGCGGCTGCGCGAGGTAGACTTCTCCGACCCGTTTCTTTCCGGAGTCAGCGAGATCGTTGTTACGGGTCCTGAGTCACCGGAAATCAACTCGCTCGACGACCTGTCCGGCCACGACGTCCACGTGCGCAGATCGAGCAGCTATTGGGACAGCCTCCAGCAGCTGAACGCCAGCCTGGCCCAACGCGGACTCGCGCCGGTGAACGTCGTCGAGGTGGACGAGTTCCTGGAAGACGATGAGATCCTCGAGCTGGTCGCCGCGAGGGACCTTGGAATCACGGTCGTGGACAGCCACCAGGCGGAGTTCTGGGTTCAGGTGTTCCCCGACCTCGTCCTGCACGCGGACCTCGCCGTCAGGTCGTCCGGCGAGATCGCGTGGGCCTTCAGGAAGAACAGCCCCGAGCTCGAGGCAGTGGTCAACGACTTCGTCCGGCAGAACAAGGTGGGAACGCTGATGGGGAACATCATGCTCCGTCGGTACCTGCAGGACACAAAGTACGTCCGGGCACGAACGCCGGGAGCGACGCGCCGACTCGAGCAGACGGGGGAGCTCTTCAAGCAGTACGGGGAGCAGTACGGGCTGGACTGGCTGCTGCTGGCGGCCCAGGGATACCAGGAGTCGCGCCTCGACCAGAGCATGAAGAGCGACCACGGAGCCGTCGGGATCATGCAGATCCTGCCGAGCTCGGCGGCACAGGTCGGGGTGAGCGGCATAGACACCGAGGAGGGCAACATCCACGCCGGTGCCAAGTACCTGCGTTATCTCATGAACACCTACTTCGAAGAGCCCGATCTCGATCCGATAGACCAGCAAATCCTGGCGATCGCCGGCTATAACGCCGGCCCGAATCGCATCAACCGCCTCCGTCGCAAGGCAGCCGAGGCCGGGTACGACCCGAACCGGTGGTGGAACAACGTCGAGCTGCTCGCCGCCCGCGAGATCGGGAGCGAGACGGTGCGCTACGTAGGAAACATCGGGAAGTACTACATGGTGTACCGCCTGATCGCCGACCGGCTGCTTCTGAAGGAGAGGATCTCCGAAGGCCAGAGCCGGGACTGACGGCCGTGGAACCCGCCCTGGCGTACCCGATCCTGTTCGTCGCGGGTTGCGTGGCCGGTGCGCTGAACGTAGTCGCCGGAGGCGGATCCTTCCTCACTCTTCCCGTTCTGATCTTCCTCGGGCTTCCGGCCACCGTGGCCAACGGCACGAACAGGGTCGCCATTCTGCTTCAGAACGCGGGCGCGGTGTGGAGCTTCAACCGGCACCGGATCGTGGAATGGACCTGGCTGAGAACCGCTGCGCTCCCGGCAGTCCTCGGCGCGATCGTCGGCACCTGGATTGCCGTGCGGATCGACGACGCTCTCTTCCAACGGCTGCTGGCCACGCTGATGATCCTGTTCGCCGTGGTCACGATCTGGAATCCGGGCGGTGGCCGGCGGGCCGCCGCCCAGACGGAGGCGAAGAGGGCAGCCGCACCGGCGGGCGTCGGGTTCTCGCTGGCTTTCTTCGGAGTGGGGGTGTACGGAGGCTTCGTTCAGGCGGGCATCGGCTTCGTCATCCTGGCGGTCGCCACGCTTGCCGGTCTGGACCTCGTACGGGGAAACGCTCTCAAGGTCCTGGTAGTGCTGGTCTTCACTCCGGTGGCTCTGGCTCTGTTCGCGGCAGCGGGCAAGGTGGACTGGGCGACGGGCCTGGTGCTGGGCGGCGGCAACTTCGTGGGGGGACTCATCGGCGTCAGGCTGACGGTGGCCAGGGGACACGCATGGGTGAGGCGCGTCGTGATCGCCGTGATCATCCTGTTCGCGATCAAGCTCTGGGTCTCTCCTTAGCCTGCCTCCTCCTTCGAGATTACCTGGCGCTGGCCCCGCCGCCCATCATCTCGTCGCGAAGGCTTCTGAACTCCGTTCCCTCGCGCCAGTTGGGCCACGTGTTCCCGGAGGCCAGGCGGTAGCCCAGTTCGAACAGAAGGCTCAGATCCGCAACCGCGCCATCGAGATTCCAGGTAGGCCCGAACTCGTCGCCGGGCTGATGATACCTGTCGGCCACCCAGGCCTCGCGCTGCTGGCGAGCCCACTCCGCTCCGTGCGCCACGTCATCGATGCCCGGATCCGCGTACAGCGAAGGCACTCCCAGCTTCGCGAACTCGAAGTGATCCGATCGGAAGTAGTAGCCCTTCTCCGGCTCGGGGTCGGGAGCGAGGACCCTCCCCTGGGCCGCGGCCGCCTGAGCCAGGACGTCGTCCAGCTCCGACATCCCGTATCCCACGACCGTGATGTCGTGCGTCGGACCCCAGATGTTCAACCCGTCCATGTTGATGGCGGCCACCGTCTCGTTGAGCGGGAAGACGGGATTCGCGGCGTAGTGCGCGGAGCCCAGCAGGCCTTGCTCTTCGGCGGTGACGGCCAGGAACAGAACCGAGCGATCAGGCGCCCGGGAAAGGGCCGCGAACGCGCGCGCGATCTCCACGAGGCCCGCCGTTCCCGAAGCGTTGTCCAGGGCGCCGTTGTAGATCTGGTCGCCCTCGATGGACGGGTCCCTGCCGAGGTGGTCCCAGTGCGCCATGTAGATGACGTGCTCCGCCGGACGCTTCGCGCCGGGTAGCCTCGCCAGCACGTTCCGTGAGCTGGAGCGCTGGATGGTATTGCGCAGCTCGAGCGAAACGGTCAGGCCCAGAGGAATCGCCCGGAACTCGCGTTCCGCTGCCTGTGCGGCCCGCCCGTCGAAGTCCAGCCTCGCCTGGGCGAAGACCGTGCGCGCGGTTTCCTCCGAGATCCAGCCCTGGACCGCTACGAGGGGCTGGTCCTCGTCCCCGTCGAGTAGGAACTGCGGCCCCGACCATCCCGTCTCGACCACTCCCCATGGATACCCTGCCGGGCCCGTCTGGTGGACAATCAGCACTCCCCCGGCGCCCTGGCGTGCGGCCTCCTCGTACTTGTAGGTCCAGCGGCCGTAGTAGGTCATCGACCGGCCGTTGAAGAGAGCCGTGTCGCCCGTCGCGTAGCCGGGGTCGTTGACGAGGACCACGACCGTCTTGCCGCGCACGTCCAGCCCCTCGTAGTCGTTCCACTCGTGCTCCGGCGCGACGATCCCGTAGCCCGCGAAGACGAGTTCGGATTCTTCCAGGCCGACGCGCTCGACGACTCGCTCGGTGAGCGCGACAAGATCGGTTCCGAACTCCAGACGGTTCACCGTTCCCCTCCCGCGAATCACGGCCCGCACATCCGGGTCGGCCTCGATCGAGACCAGCGACACGTTCTGGAACCAGCTGTCGCCGTCTCCCGGCTCCAGCCCCAGGGCCTCGAACTGCCGCTTGAGGTAGCCGACGGTGCGCTCCTCGCCCCAGGAGGAAGGGGCGCGCCCTTCCATGGAATCGGCAGCCAGATCCTGAATGGTCTGCGCGAGCGCGTCGACCCCCATGGCCTCACGCGCCTCTTCGAATCCATCACTTCCAACGCAGGCGAGGGTCGCCAGCGCGATTCCGATCGCGCACGTGGTGAGAGCGGGCCGATTCATGTATCGTCCCTCCTGTAGCGGCTCGTGAGCCGGCCGGTCGGGGTTCGCGAGAAGGGCGACAATCTGAGGCCACACGACGGTCGGCGAAACTCTCCGTGAGAGATCCTCGTGTGGAACGGCAGCATGAAATCATGATCCGCTTCCGGCCACCGCGAATCGCCATGCTCTACTTTCTGATGGGAGTGGGGCTGGATCTCGTGTTGCCGGCGTCGTTCCCCGGTCCGGTCTGGCTCCGTGCCGTGGGTGTGATCCTCTTCGGTGCCGGTGTCGGCCTCATGCTTCGCTCCTGGTGGCTGTTCGAGAAGGCAGGAACGGCGATCCGACCCACCGACGAGCCGTCGAAGATGATAACGAGTGGCCCATACGCGCGGAGCCGCAATCCGATGTATGTGGCGGCGGTGCTGATGATGCTGGGTCCGTCGGTCTTCCTGGGCTCGCTGCCGCTGTTGGGAGCCGCCCTGGCCTTCTTCGCCACTATGCACCTGGTGCACATTCCGTTCGAGGAGCGAGTGATGGAGGAGGCGTTCGGGGAGGAGTATCGCGAGTACGCGCTGAGGGTGACAAGATGGCTGTGAGGGCCAGAATCCGCGGAGTTGCTCTGCCGGCGCTGATAGCCATGGTCGTGGGCATCGTCGCTTGCGGCCGGGAAGTTCCGGACGTCGACCTGAGGGCTCCGGTCGAGATCGAGAGCAGAGACGTTCTTCCCGGCCTCGAGATCGGATACTACGAAGGCTCGTTCACATCGACGGCCGGATTGACGCGCGACTCCCTCCGGAGGGTGGGTGCCGTCCCGCGAATCGGCCTCACCGGAACCGAGCGGCCTCAGAGATTCGGGCTTCGGTTCTCGGGCTACATGCGGGTCCCGGAGAGTGCCCTGTACACCTTCGAATTAACATCAGACGATGGCGCCTATCTTGCTATTGGCGATCAAGTTGTCATAAACATTGGTGATCTGTCAGACCTCTCCATCGGAACGGCCTCCATCGGTCTCAAGAAGGGTTATCACCCCATCCGCGTGCTTTACTTCCAGGCCGTGGGCGAACGCGAGTTGAAGCTGACCGTTCGGCAAAACGAAACGGAGCCGGAGGAGGTTCCAGCGAGCTGGCTGTATTTCCGGCGCTGAGGGACGGAGGCAGGTCATCTGACGCGTCTGAGCAAGCAGTACACGAAGGGCTGGATGGTCCCGGCCGGAGTCTGGTGCTCTTCGCGCTCGGTCTCGACCAGCTCGAAGCCGGGACCCAGCGCCTCGGTTAGGGATGCGGCATCGTAGCGTACCACGTCCAGGCCGCTGCACCGGGGCGGAGCATCCGGCGCGAACGTGGCAATGACGACATGGCCGCCGGGTGGAAGCGCGGACCGAAGCGCCATGCGATAAGCCACCCTCCCCGAGTCGTCGGTGAGGAAGTGGAGGACCGCGCGGTCGTGCCACAGGTCCCAGGGGTGAGGGGATTCGAACTCCGTCACGTCAGCCGCAAAGAACTCGACCTCCTCGGCCTGCTGCCCCAGGCGTTCGCTGACGACAGCCAGGGCGCTCTTCGCAACGTCCAGCACCCCGAGCCGTGCGTACCCTCGCTCGAGGAGACCATCTACGAGTCGCGAAGTGCCGCCCCCGACATCGAGAATCCCAGCTGTCCGGTTCGGGCAAGCAGCCTCTATCAAACGCAGCGAGAGCGTCGGCTCGGCCTGAAACCAGCTGAGCTCATGCGGTCGCCGCCTGGCGTATATGAGCTGCCAGTGGGACGCCCGGCTGTCGCCGGCCTCCATGCTCTCACGCCCTGATCATGATGAGTAGCATCTTGAACCTTTCCGGGGCCCGGACGGCGTGTGGCACATCTGCCGGAAGAATCACGGCCTCCCCTTCCTTGAGCTCCGACGCCCGACCCCCGATCTCGATCGCGGTCGCTCCCTCCAGAACATGGAGAAGCGCGTCATGCGGAGTCGTGTGCTCGGTCAGACCCTCGCCGGCGTCGAAGGCGAACAGGGTGACGGTTCCGGTAGCCAGCTTCATGATCTGGCGGCTCACTACGGATCCGTGCTGGTAATCGACCAGCTCGACGAGCTTCTGGACTCTTCCCTTCTCCATGCTCACTTCTTCCTCTCGCCCATCGTGCCGTCCGCGAGCGGGCCGGATTCCGGACTCTTCCGGTCGGCCGCCAGGCACTGCTGCGCCCTCACGGTCAGATCGAGCGCCGCCCGCGAGATGTCGTCGATGTCCGCTCGATCCACGCCCTCGAAATGAATGCCGGCCACGCAGACGACTGTCCGTCGGGTCGCAGCACACAGCCTTTCGGCGGCGTTTACGGCGATAACATCCTCTCGGTGTCCCTCTGCGATCAGGCACCCGGCCTCCGGACGGCCGCCACGCCACGCAGCCAGCGCGACGGCGCCCACGTGCCAATCGCCGCCGTGGATGCGGCACAGGAAGTCCGGGCCCACACTCTCGACGGAGAGGCAGAGACCCCAGCGGTCGTTGGATCCTAGACGCACCGCGTCCGGGGTGTGAGCGATCATCCATGGTAATCTACGAGAAAGAGGTCTGCGGCGAAGCGGCTGGCACCGGCCCGGTCAACCCGCTAGGCTGACCGGCGTCCGGACGGGAGACCAGGCCCTCACCCATCGGTAGCTGACGGAGGCAGGAGCGTGAAGCCAGATCTCTGCTCGCGGTTTCGGGGTCGTGCCTCTCTCAGGCTGGCCGCAGCCTCCGCGCTGCTGATCGTGATTCCGGGGGCTGCACCTGCCCAGAATCTCAAGGTCTACATCTCGGCCGACATGGAAGGTGTCGCGGGAGCCGTGACGGGCGAGCAACTGGGGCCGAGCGGCTTCGAGTACGAGCGCTTCCGCCGCTTCATGACGGAGGAGGTCAACGCCGCCATCCGAGGGGCGCGCTCGGCCGGGGCGACAGACATCCTGGTCAGCGACTCGCACGGCAACGGGCAGAACCTGCTGCTCGAGGAGCTGCCGGAGGACATCACCGTAGTCCGCTCGTGGCCTCGGCGGCTGGCCATGATGTCCGGGATCGACGGGAGCTTCGACGCGGCGATCTTCATCGGCTACCACACCAGCACCGACAACCCCGAGGGCGTTCGGGCGCACACGATGTCCAGTGCTCGGCTGACGTCCGTGAAGCTGAACGGTATTCCGGTCCCGGAGGCAGGCATCAACGCCGCCATCGCAGGTCACTTCGGCGTGCCGGTGGCAATGATCTCCGGCGATGACCGTGTCGTGGCGGAGGTGCGGGCGCTGCTCGGCGACATCGAGGCGGCCACGGTGAAGACCGCCTACGGGTTCCACTCCGCCGAGACCCTGATGCCGGAGGCCGCCCACCGTCTCATCGAAGAGAAGGTGGCCACCGCGCTGGGTCGGCTGGGAGACTTCGAGCCGTACATCCTCGAGGCACCGATTGAGTTGGAGTTGAGCTTCAAGCATTACCGGCCGGTGGAGGTGCTGGACTATCTGCCGATCGTCGAGCGGATCGACTCCCACACGATCCGCTTCGTCGGCCAGGACATGCTGGAGGCGTCGGACTTCCTGGTCTTCGTCCTCAGCTACGACTCGAACGCGCAACCGTAGGCGGACGCCGGCAGGGGTGCTTACCTGGAGGTGACTGGCCTAGCGTTTCGGAGGCGAACGCGCCTCTACCGGCGGCTGGCGCCTTGGTGTCGGCAGGCGCCGTGGCGACACCCTCCCTCTCGGTCGCAGCCATTCTCACTGCAACCGCAAGCGCCGTCTGCACGATGGTGATGCCCGCAGCGGCAGCTTCTGGCTGTGGCGTCTGCCGGTTGCCTTTGCAGCGCTCGAAGGTAGTCGAACAAGCGGAGCGCCTCTTCGTCCGAGAGCGCGCCGGCCCCGAACGAGGGCATTCTCTCTCGCGGCGATCGCAGCTGACCGAGGAAATCCTCAAACGAGAGGTCGATCCCGGCGAGCGCCGGGCCGAAGTCTCCAGAAGCGGCGACACCGTGACAGCGTACGCAGCCGGCGGCGCGATACAGGTCGGGGCTCCCGGAAGCTACGTCCTGCGCCTCGACAACGGGTATGGCGAGGCCAGCGGCGCCGGCGCAGAGGGTGAAGCCGATGGCGAGGCGGAGCATGGTCGTCTCCCGCGTTCGCATTCTCCATAGGAGCCGGGGGGGTCGGCTTCGACGATCTGGGCATAACGTGGCCGGGGCCCGCGAGAGTGTCAACATCGCCGACCCTCGACGAGCTGCTCCTGGCAGCCGAGTACATCGTGTCGGCCGGTAATTCCAGGGTGATGCTCTGCGAAAGGGGAATCCGGACGCTTGAGCGGGCCACGAGAAACACGCTCGATATCTGCGCCGTGCCGGTTCTCAAGGAGAAGAGCCACCTGCCCGTGATCCTCGACCCGAGCCACGCCGCCGGCCGACACGAGCTCGTCCCCGCACTGGCTCGGGCGGCCCTGGCGGCGGCCGTTGGAAGGCGTCTCGAGCGACCCTAAGTTGTCCGACGGGCCCGGGCCTTGCGGTCCTCGTCCGGACGGTTGCGGGCGGGAACGCCTCGCCCCATTTTTAGGTTAAGCTAAAAAACGCTTCTTTCGTTCTTACGGAGGTTCGGCACCGTGGGCGCCGGTCTCATTTGGATACTGATCGCGGCGGTCGTAGTGGCATTGGCCTGGCTCGCTCCCGTGCACGGTGGGCGGGCGCGTCTACGCCGCTGGCGGGAGCTGCACCGTCGCATCCGCGTGGAGGACACGCTGAAGCACCTGCTTCAATGCGAGCGCGCGTCGACCCAGGCGACTCACGAGTCGCTGGCTGGTGTGCTCGGCCTTCCGGTAAAGCGGGTTCCCGATCTGGTCGGCTCGGTCGAGGAGGCCGGGCTCCTGGCGTTCCACGGCCGTGGCTTCGCGCTCACCGAGTCCGGCCGTGAGTACGCCATCCAGATCCTTCGCGCCCACCGCCTCTGGGAACGGTATCTGATTGACGAAGCCCGGTATCCGCTCACGCGGCTCCATGAGGCGGCCGAGCGGGCCGAGCACCATCTGTCGCCGGTGGAGCTGGACGCGCTCGAGGCCCATCTCGGCCACCCCCTGCGCGATCCCCATGGAGACCCGATCCCGACCGCAGCGGGCGAGATCGAGACGCTGCAGGCCGTGCCGCTCACCGACTGGGAGCCCGATACGGAAGCGCAGATCGTCCACCTCGAGGACGAGCCACCGGCCGTCTTCGAGGAGATCGTGGCCAGCGGGCTTCAGATCGGACAGATCGTACGGGTCGTGGGAGCCTCCGGGGAGGGGGTGCGGGTCGAGCGTGCCAACCGTGAGCTGGTGCTGGCGCCGGTCGTCGCGGCCAACGTGCACGTGGGAGCGGTGGAGCGTCCGTCGGCCCGACCGCCGGGAATCCTGGCTCTAACCGAGCTCGGAGAGGGGGTGGAGGCCGAGGTGGTGGCCATCGATCCGGCGGTTCGAGGATTCACCCGGCGGCGGCTGATGGACCTGGGTGTCACGCCCGGAGTCCGCGTTCGGGCGGAGCTAACGCCGCCGTTCGGACGGCCGCGGGCATACCGAGTACGCGAGTGCCTGCTCGCCCTTCGTGACGAGCAGACGGACCGCATATGGGTCCGGCCGACCGACGAAGCTGAGGCCGCCGCCGGCGCCGCTTCGTCCGAAGCCGCAGGCAGTGCCCGAAGGGGATCGGACCGATGAAGGGCTGCGAGAGCTGCGCTGCCTACGAGCAGCTGACTCGCATGGGGATCTCCCTGGGGCGGTACGACAGGGTCGTTGCCCTGGCGGGGAACCCCAATACGGGTAAGTCGACCGTGTTCAACGCGCTCACGGGCTTGCGTCAGCACACCGGCAACTGGCCTGGGAAGACGGTCGCACGTGCGGAGGGCGGCTTCGCCTTTCGCGAGCTCAGATTCAAGCTGGTGGATCTGCCGGGAACCTACTCCCTGCTGGCCGCCTCCCAGGATGAAGAGATCGCCCGCAATTTCCTGCTCTTCGGCCGACCCGACTGTACCGTCGTCGTCGTGGACGCCACGGCGCTCGAGCGCAACCTGAACCTGGTGCTCCAGGTGCTGGAGATCACCGACCGGGTCGTGGTATGCGTCAACCTCCTGGACGAGGCGGAGCGAAAGGGAATCGACGTCGAGATCTCGGGCCTGGCGGAAGAACTGGGAGTACCTGCGGTCGGAACGGTGGCCCGGAGTGGCCGCGGACTGTCAGAGCTCGTGCAGACCGTCTACGGGATCACCGAAGGCGAGATCATCACGCGGCCGCGACGTGCCGACCCGCCTCCGGAAGCTACGGCCGCCCTGGAGAGGCTCGAGCCGCTGATCGAGGCGGCGGCGCCCGGAGTCCCCAACGCGCGCTGGATCGCCTACCGGCTCCTGGACGGCGACCATCGCGTCCGCCAGGCGCTCCTCTCGGGCGAACTGAGCCGGCTGGCGGAGGATAAGTCGGACCCGGACGCGGAGGCGCAGGCGGGGTTGGTCCTGGAGGGCGTGACGTGATCGCGGCGGCCCGGGCGCTGGCCGCCGAGCGGCTGCTGGCGGAGGCCGACACCCTGCAGCGGGGTCTGGAAGACGGGTTCCGCGACGCCGTCGTACAGTCGCTGTTCACGGAGGCCGAGAGCATCGCCGGGTCGGTAGTGTGGAACCGGTCCGGACGGCGGCCGGGTCTCGAGGCGCGCATCGACCGGGTCCTGACCTCTCGCGTGCTGGGTCTCCCGATCATGATGGCGCTGCTGGCCGTCGTCTTCTGGCTCACCATCATCGGCGCCAACTACCCCTCGCAGATGCTGGCCGCCGGGTTCTTCTGGCTCGAGGCCCAGGGGGCGGGCCTGTTCGACAGCATCGGCGCTCCGTGGTGGCTTACTGGCTTCATCTGGCACGGCGTGTTCCGGGGGCTGGCGTGGGTCGTGAGCGTAATGCTACCGCCCATGGCGATCTTCTTCCCCATGTTCACTCTGCTGGAGGACCTGGGTTATCTGCCGCGCGTCGCGTTCAACCTCGACTGGCTGTTCCGCAAGGCCGGAGCGCACGGGAAGCAGGCCCTCTCCATGGCGATGGGATTCGGGTGCAACGCCGCCGGAGTCATCTCGACAAGGGTCATCGACTCCCCGCGCGAGCGGCTGATCGCGATCCTCACCAACAACTTCGTCCCCTGCAACGGGCGCTTCCCCACCCTCATCATGCTCGCAATCGTCTTCGTGGCGGCGTCATTCCCACCGGCCTTTGCGTCGATCGCGGCGGCGGGAGCGGTTGTAGGCGTCGTGCTGCTCGGAGTCGTGTTCACGCTGGTCGTCTCGTGGGCCCTGTCACGCACGGTTCTCAAGGGAGAGGCCTCGGCCTTCACGCTGGAGCTGCCACCCTACCGCCGGCCGGGGGTTCTGCGGGTGCTGTACACATCGCTCATCGACCGCACGATCTTCGTGCTGTGGAGGGCCATTATCGTGGCGGCGCCGGCGGGCGCGGTGATCTGGCTGCTCGGGAACATCTACGCCGGTGATCAGAACCTGGCGGCTCACGTGTCGGGCTTCCTGGACCCGCTCGGACACGCAGTGGGCCTGGACGGCGTGATCCTCCTGGCCTACATAGTCGCCATCCCGGCGAACGAGATCGTCGTGCCGACGATCCTCATGGTGTACATGGGCGTCGGGGCGATGACCGAGCTGGACTCGCTGGATGCGCTGCGGACGCTGCTCGTGGACCAGCACGGGTGGACGCTGCTCACGGCCGTATGCCTGATGTTGTTCTCGCTCCTCCACAACCCGTGCGCGACCACGATCCTTACGACGTGGAAGGAGACTCGCAGCGCCAAGTGGACGACGGTCGGCGCTCTGATGCCGCTGGCGATAGCTTTCCTGGTGACCTTCCTGGTGGCGACCGCAGTCCGGCTCGCCTGATAGTCTGTGCCCAGTAGCGGCATGTGGCGCGTCCGTGGTCCGCTTGACAAGTTCCACGGATGTCGTCACCCGTAGCTCGTGGTCCCGAGAAGAGAACTGGAGGACTGTCGCTGTTCCTCGGGTCGGCCGCGCTTGGCGTCGTCGCGTGGGAGGTCACCGTGGCCCTCACCGGGGAGATCGAGGCCTGGGACGGCCCGTGGTATTGGATGGTGACCTTTCCCGTGCTCATCGTCGCCAGTGCCGCGATGGGCTATCGGGCTCCGGGCCGGCCCTGGCTGTGGGCGCTGGGCCTGGTGGCGCCGGTACCGCTCCTCAACCAGCTCCACTGGCCCTCGGGCGCGGGAGAGTTCGTGCTCGGTGTCGTGGCGTCTCTCGTGGTGTCGATCCCGCTCATCGTATGCGCCTGGCTGGGGGCCTTCGTGCGGCGGCGCAAGGATCGGCGGGCCACCAGCGAGGCGTAGCTCCGTCTCAGCCTCCGTCCGGAGCGGGCTCCACGAGCTGCAGGATGATCTTCCCTCGGGCATGGCCGGTCTCGCTCAGGTCGTGCGCGGCCGCCACTTCCTCCAGCGAAAACACCCGGTCTAGGACGGGCCGGATCTTGCCCTGGTGTACCATGTCCAGGAGCACGCAGAGGTCGGGACCGTTTGGCCTCACCATCACCAGCTTGAGGCGAGGGCCGGCTCGAATCCTCGTCCACACGGAATCGGCAATCCTCCGCCCCGTTGGAAGCGTGCTCAGGAACACGCCTTCCGGCTTGAGGGACGAGCGGGCGTCCGCCAGCTCATGCGCCGCTACTGCGTCGAACACGACGTCGTAGCCTTGCAGATCGTCCCACACCTCGTCGCTTGTGTAGTCAATCACGCGGTGCGCGCCGAGGTCCCGGACGAGCCCGACGTTGTGGCCGCTGCAGACGCCTGTCACCCGGGCGGCCCAGGCGCGGGCGATCTGGACAGCGAACGTGCCGACACCCCCCGAGGCCCCCACGACCATAACCGAGTTGCCCGGCTTCAGGTCAGCCACGTCGCGGAATGCCTGAAGGGCAGTACACCCCGACCCCGGAATGGCCGCTGCCGCCGCCATCGTCATCGCCTCCGGCAGGTGAACCGCGCGGTCGGCCTTGACGACGGCGTACTCGGCGTAGGCGCGCCCGGTGCGGGCATCCGAGCTCGCGACGACCCGGTCGCCCGACAGGAAACCCGGAACCTCTCTACCGACTTCCTCGACCACACCGGCGAGGTCGAATCCGAGGGTCATCGGAAAGCGCCGGCCCGAGAGGAACCACAAGTGACCGGTGCGCATCTTCCAGTCCACCGGATTCACGCCTGCGGCGTGCACCCTGATCAGGAGCTCTTCTGGACCGCAGCGAGGAACCGGAAGATCCGCAAGCTCGAAGTTGGTGCTGGGCCCGAAGGACCGGATCACCATGGCTCGCACGTTTGATGCCCTCCCCGTCTCAGTCGCGATGCGGCGTCGGCTCAGCCGCGAAGCTATGTGCCTTCCGCAGCGACCAGCAACGGAGAGCCCGTGAGATAAGCTCGATGCCATGCGTCCCGGAGAGCCCTCAACCCGCCCAGCGCTCCCCTGTCGTCGGTGGCAGCCCTGGTGCACTCCGGTTCCGCCCCTGCTATACTGGCGACTCGCTCTCGGAGAGTGTTACTGCTGCACAGCGGAAGGCATGAGACTCGCTTTCGTCCTACTGGCCGTCGCACTGGCGGCCCTGTTCCTCGTCTTCCCCGCCATCGACATCTGGAGCTCCGGGCTATTCTGGGATGCGGCGGGCGGCTTCTACCTTACCGAGGTCTGGTGGCCTCGAATGCTCTACGTATGGACGCCAAGACTGGTGGCCTTGCTGGCCGCGGCGGGAGTGCTCGTCTTGCTCCACAATCTCGTACGGCGCAGGACGGCGGGCCCGCTCAACAGCCTAAGGGTGCTCTATCTCCTGGTCGCGCTGGCGCTCGGCCCGGGCCTCGTCGTCAACGTCGTGTTCAAGGATCATTGGGGCAGAGCCAGGCCGCGGACCGTGCAACAGTTCGGCGGCGACCGCGCGTTCACGCCCGCGTTTGTGATCTCCGACCAGTGCGAGCGGAACTGCTCTTTCGTGGCGGGACACGCCTCGGTCGGCTTCCTCCTGGCGGGTGTCGCTTTCGCGGTGCGCCGCAGGCGGAAGGCATGGCTGGCGGCGGGGCTCAGCCTGGGAGCTCTCCTGGGCTTCGGGCGCATGGTGCAGGGCGCCCACTTCCTGAGCGACGTCGTCTTCGCCGGCGTCTTCGTGGTGGCGATCTGCTACTGCCTGGCCCGGTACGTCTTCCGCTTCGCCGGACTACCCGAGCAGGCCCCATGATCTATCCGGCCGGTGGCAAGTTCTGCGGACGGTGGGTAGTTCTTGGCTTGGTGCCGCTGCTCACGGTGATCGTCCGCCCGGATCCGGGGCGAGCCCAGGTCAGGCCCCCTCCCACCCCATATGCGGCGGTGGAGCCGACTGGGGACGACTCCCTGGCGACGATCCGCATCGTGGCGGTGGGCGACATCATGATGGGAACCTCCTATCCGAGCGCGGACTACCTGAACACCGACCTCGCGCCGGGGGCCGACCTTGGCGGCGTGGTCGACGCCGCCCTCCTGGCAGTGCTGCGCAGCGGAGACGTGGTGTTCGGAAACCAGGAGGGAGTTCTGTTCGACGGCGAGGGCGAGACCAAGAACTGCCGCAATCCGGACCTCTGCTATGCATTCCGCAGCCCGGAGCACTACGGGGGTTTTCTTAGGGACATGGGCTTCACCCTCGTGTCGCTGGCCAACAACCACAGCGGGGACTTCCGCGAGGCGGGACGGGCGGCCACGATGGCGGCCCTGGAACGCAACGGCATCGCCTTCGCCGGGCTCGATCAGCCCGGAGCGCGCACGGCTCGCCTGGTGCTTGACGATGGCACGGTGGTGGGAATGACCGCGTTCTCACCGAACAAGGGCACGCTGAGCATCAACGGCCTCGAGCGCGCCAGTGCGATCGTGCGGCGCCTCAGCGCGGAGACCGACATCGTCGTGGTCTCGTTTCACGGTGGTGCAGAGGGGGCGGACCACACCCACGTTCCGCGCCAGATGGAGGTCTTCCACGGCGAGAAGCGCGGGGACGTATTCGCCTTCGCGCACGCGATGGTGGAGGCCGGAGCGGACGTGGTGCTGGGCCACGGTCCGCACGTTCCCAGGGCCGTGGAGGTGTACCGCGGCCGGTTTATCGCTTACAGCCTGGGCAACTTCTGGACGTACGGCCGGTTCAATCTCCGCGGTCCGAACGGGCTGGCGCCCATTGTCGACCTGGAGGTATCGCGGGAGGGCCGGCTGGTCGCGGCGCGGCTGCACAGCGCCCGCCAGCAGGGGCTCGGCGTGCCCGCCCTCGACCCCGACAGGCGAGCGCTCGAACTGGTGGCGGAGCTCACGCGGACGGACTTCCCGGAATCCGGACTCGACTTCCTGGAGGACGGAACGATCCAAGTGCCCGTCGTGGGGGAGGGCTCGGCTAGATGACCGGCGGCGGCAGCCGATCCAGGACCATCACCAGGTAGACCGCCGGAAGGTAGATCAGCGAGGCAAGAAACAGGCGCTGCGCACGCCCCCGCGACCTGGCCGCCAGGAACGCGCCAGCCAGCCCCGCGTAAGCCGCTCCCGCCAACAGAGCGCAGACCAGGTAGATCTCCCCCGACAGCCCGAGGAGCGCGGGCACGAGACTCACGGGTACGAGGGCCAGCGAGAAGGCCAGAGACTGGCGTCCGGTCCGGCCACCGTTTGGATCCTCGGCGGACAGCACGCACAGCCCTCCGCGGCGGTAATCGTCGCGATACACCCAGGCGAGCGACAGGAAGTGCGGTATCTGCCATAGGAAGACGATTGCGAACAGCGACCAGGCCGCCGGCGAGAGCGCCGCGCCAGCTGCCGTCCAGCCTCCGAGCACTGGCAGAGCGCCGGGTATCCCCCCCACCACCGTGCACAGGCTGGTCCGCCTCTTCAGGGGAGTATAGACAAAGACGTAGCTCACCAGGCTCACCACGCCCAGGAGGGCCGTCAGCGGTCGGACCAGCACCCACAGCCCGAGCAGTCCCGCCCCGACCAACCCGGCGCCGAACGCCACTGCGGCCGTCCCCGTAATGCGGCCAGCCGGAAGCGGCCGCCCGGCCGTCCTGCGCATCAGGCGGTCTACGTCACGCTCCATCCAGTTATTGAGCGCCGCGCCCCCTGCCGTCACTGTCCCGATCCCTGCCAGCGCAAACAGGAAGGTCCAAGGGGAAAAGCCGGCCTTGGGAGCCACGGAGAAGCCGACGGCCGCGGTGATCAAGATGAAGAAGGTGATTCCGGGCTTGGTGAGCTCTCCGAAGTCCGCCAGCGTCCGCCGCAGTTCCGTTCCCTCTTCCCGGGCGGCCCGGGGTGCAGCGACGGCGGTGCCTCCCGGCAGGTCGCCCGGCAAGCCTAGAACTCCGCGAAGAGGTCTGCTACGGCGTCGGCGGGACCGTTGACGGCGTGGACGACGCGGCCGGCGGGGGAGATGACATAGGTCAGCGCCGGGTGCACCACGTCGCCGGTCCGCAAATCGCGAGAGCGCGGCACCTTCCAGCCGTCCAGCACGGCCTCCACCTCGGCGACGGAACCGCTCAGCACGTGCGCGTCGGTCCCGAGGCCCCATGAGTCAGCGATGTGGGGCAGCCTCGAAGGGGTGTCCCTCCAGGGATCGAGCGTGACGACCAGTACAACGGGCGCCAGATCCGTCGCGCGTGCCTGCTCCGACAGCACCTGGCGGACCACGACCGGACAGACGGTCTCGCAGTGGCCGAAGGCGAAGGTGAGGATCACGTGCCGCCCTTCGAAGCCCGATATGGAGACCCGCTGGCCGTGCTGATTCACCAGCTCGAGGGGGGGCGCCGGATCATCACCATGGACGACGGAAG
>JBDGYE010000112.1:0-7515 GCA_039584255.1 Gemmatimonadota bacterium | reverse complement strand
GTACTACACCTACTACCGCAAGTACTACGGCCAGGACGAGAAGAGAGGACTGAGGAGGCTTCTGCCGAAAGCGTGAGCTACGCGCGGCAGCGGACGGACTCCCTCGCCAACGTGCTTGGAGGACCTGCGACCCTCGCCCCACCAGCTTGTTGCCCCTCAGCCCGCCGACTAGCTTGCTCCCGTCCGTCACGATAGCTGATTCACGATCGCAATCCGGCGTGGCTCTACCATGAAGACCGCCCTCGTAACCGGCATCACGGGCCAGGACGGCTCCTACCTCGCCGACTTCCTTCTGCGGAAGGGATACGACGTCCACGGCACGGTGCGGCGCTCGTCCGTCGAGAAGTTCGAGCGTATCTCCCACATCCGCGACCGCATCACGCTCCACCAGATGGACCTCCTCGACCAGCTCTCGATAATCACGGTGCTGGAGGAGGTGGAACCGTGGGAAGTCTACAACCTGGCCGCGCAGTCGTTCGTACCCACGTCGTGGAACCAGCCCCTGCTCACGGGCGAGTTCACGGCGCTCGGCGTGCTGCGGATGCTGGAAGGGCTCCGCACCGTGAATCCCGACATCAGGTTCTACCAGGCATCGTCGTCTGAGATGTTCGGGATGGTGCGCCGGTCGCCTCAGAACGAGGAGACGCCGTTCTACCCGCGCAGCCCGTACGGGGTGGCCAAGGTCTACGGCCACTTCATCACGGTCAACTACCGCGAGAGCTACGACCTGTTTGCCGTGAGTGGGATTCTCTTCAACCACGAGAGCCCGCGGCGTGGGCTCGAATTCGTGACCCGCAAGGTCTCGCACGGGGTGGCCCGCATCAAACTGGGCATGGACAAAGTTCTTAGGCTTGGCAACCTGGAGGCCCAGCGGGACTGGGGGTACGCCGGCGACTACGTGGACTCCATGTGGCGCATGCTTCAGCGCGATGAGGCCGAAGACTTCGTCGTCGGGACCGGAGTCATGCATTCGGTCCGCAACCTGGCGGAGCTCGCCTTCTCCCATTCGTGATGGAGGATCCGGAGTACTTCCGCCCGGCCGAGGTAGAGCACCTGTGCGCCGATGCCTCCAAGGCGAAATCCCTCCTGGAGTGGGAGCCGACGGTGGACTTCGGGGGGCTCGTGAAGATGATGGTGGACGCGGATCTGGCCCTGCTCAAGGAGCAAGACGGGGCGTGACCGCCGCCATCCGCACCGATGCCCTCACCCGCGACTTCGGTCCCGTCAGGGCCCTCGAGGAGCTGACGCTCGAGGTGCCTCCGGGCACGATCTTCGGCTTCCTCGGTCCGAACGGGGCGGGGAAGACGACCACGATTCGCCTGCTTCTGGGCCTTCTCGAGCCGACGGCCGGTTCGGCCGAGGTCCTAGGCTTCGACGTCGCCACGCGCTCCGGGGAAGTTCGGGAACGGGTGGGCGTGCTGCTGGAGGGCGACGGCCTCTACACGCGGCTCACTGCGCTCCAGAACCTCGACTTCTTCGGTCGTGTCGCCCACCTGACCGCCGCCGATCGATACCCGCGGATCCAGGCGCTCCTGGAGGCGACGGGCCTGTGGCAAAGGCGAAACGACCGCGTCAACGAATTCTCCAGGGGGATGCGCCAGAAGCTGGCCCTGGCGCGCGCCTTCCTCGCACGGCCGTCGCTCCTGTTTCTCGATGAGCCCACGTCGGGCCTCGACACCCCGAGCGCCGTCGCTCTGCGGAACGAGCTCGTCGCCCTGGCGCGGGAAGAGGGCGTGACGGTCTTCCTGACCACCCACAACCTCCTCGAAGCGGAGAAGGTGTGCGACCGGGTGGCCGTGATCCGCAGTGGAAAGCTGCTGGCCGAGGGCGTGCCCCACGAGATCGCCGCCGCAGGAGAGGGACGCCGCATGCAGATCGTCGGCTCCGGCTTCACCGAGCAGGTGGTCCTTGGCGTGGAGACGCTGGCAGGTGTCAGGTCCACGTCGCTGCGCGACGGAAGGCTGGCGGTCGAGCTCGAGACCTCCGCACCCACGGCTCCCATCGTCCGCTTCCTGGTCGAGAGCGGTGCCGAGGTAGCCGAGGCCTCGCTGGCCAGGGAGAGCCTCGAGGAGACCTTCCTGGCCCTGTTGGAAGAGGAGACGGAGCTGACGGAAGGCAGCGGCGCGAACCCGGACACGACCGCCCCCGGGCCAGCGGTGAAGGGGATACGATGACCGACGCCCTGGTAGTCGCTCGCAAGGAGCTCCGCGAGATTCTGGGCGGAGGCAGCCGCAAGGGCTTGCTCCGCGAGCTGATTCTGGTCTTCCTGTTCGGGGTGTTTTTCCCCATCGCCCAGGCCGAGGCATGGATGGCGGGCATCGCTCCCACGGCCTTCTTCGTCGTGATCCCGCTCTTCATCGCGGGCCCGCACGTCGCGGACACGTTCGCGGGCGAGAAGGAGAGGAACACCCTGGAGACGCTGCTCGCCACGAGGCTGCCGGACCACTCCATATACCTCGGGAAGATCCTCGCGGTGTGCCTCTACGCATGGGCTCTCGCCTGGCTCATGCTGGCAGCCAGTCTGGCGGCGCTGAGCCTCGTTGCGGGGAACGGCATCTTCCTTTACCCGGCTCCGGTTTGGCTTGCTGTCGCGGTGGGCGCGCTCGCCTCCTCTCTGCTCATCGCCGGCATCGGGACGTTCATCTCGCTGCGCTCCGAGACGGTGCGAGGGGCTCACCAGGCACTGATGCTTCCGCTGCTCATCGTCATCTTCGGACTCTCACTGGGCCTGCCGGCCCTGTACGGCGTGCTGCCGGACGCCGTGAAAGCCCAGCTCGTAGCCTGGGCGGAGGGAGTCAGCGCCTTGGAAGCCCTAGCCTGGATCTTCGCGTTCCTGCTCGCCGTGGACGCGATCCTCTTGTGGCTGGGGGTTCGACGTTTTCGGCGGGGACGGTTGATCGCGGGCTGAGATCACGGGAAAGCGACTGGCCGCCGTGTCGTTGACGGCACGGACGGTCTATACTGGGCGCCGCAACTGGGGGTGCCCGGCCGCGGATCCATATCGACGGCCTGAACCGGCGCGGCCCGACACAGACCCCCTATGCGGCGCAGGCGCACGAAAGGACGAACGCGGTGAGCACTACTCTCGTGACCGGAACGGCGGGCTTCATCGGCTACCACGTGGCGCGACTGTTGCTGGAGCGGGGTGACCGCGTCGTAGGCCTCGACAACGTCAACGACTACTACGACGTCTCGCTCAAGGAGGCCCGGCTCGCCCAGCTCGAGGGGAAGTCCGGCTGGGAGTTCGTGAGGCTGGACCTGGCTGATCGGGCCGGAATGGGGGAGCTGTTCGCCCGCCAGCGGTTCTCGAAGGTCATCCACCTGGCGGCGCAGGCGGGAGTGCGGTTCTCGATCGAGCATCCACACTCCTACGTCGACAGCAACGTCGTCGGTTTCCTGCACATCCTGGAGGGGTGCCGGCACACGGAGGTCGAGCACCTGACCTACGCCTCCACGAGCTCGGTTTACGGCGCCAACACGACGATGCCGTTCTCGGTGCACGACAACGTGGACCACCCCCTGAGCCTGTACGCGGCGACGAAGAAGGCGAACGAGCTGATGGCCCACACCTACAGCCACCTGTACGGCGTGCCGACGACGGGGCTTCGCTTCTTTACCGTGTACGGCCCCTGGGGCCGCCCCGACATGGCGCTGTTCCTGTTCACCAAGGCCATCCTCGAGGGCCGGCCCATCGACGTCTACAACGAGGGCCGGATGCAGCGCGACTTCTCGTACATAGACGACATCGCGGAAGGCGTGGTGCGGGCGGCGGATCATGTGGCGCAGCCGAATCCGGATTGGAGCGGCGACGACCCGGACGCCGCGACGAGCCAAGCGCCCTATCGTCTCTACAACATCGGCAACAACGAGTCGGTGGAGCTGATGCGGTTCATCGAGGTGCTGGAGGAGGCGCTCGGGATGCAGGCGGAGAAGAACATGATGCCGATGCAGCCCGGCGACGTTCCCGCCACCGCCGCCGACATCGATGCTCTCGCCGAGGACATCGGCTACCGGCCGTATACCCCCATCGAAGTCGGCATCCCTCGCTTCGTCGATTGGTATCGGGAGTTCTACGGTGTCTGACTCCGGACCGGAGCCGGGCGCCTCGCCGCAGCCCGACGCGCAGCCCTCGCCACAAGCTGCAGCCGCGCCGGCGGGGACGATCCCGGTGCTCGACCTGACCCCGGAGATCCGGGCGCTGTGGGACGACCTCCGGGAGGCGGCGCTCGGAGTCCTTCGATCGGGCCGGTTCGTGGGCGGACCGGAGGTGGCGGGATTCGAGGAGGAGGCCGCGGCCTACCTCGGCGTTCCCCACGCCGTGGCGATGAACTCGGGCACGGACGCACTGGTCATCGCGCTGAGGGTGCTCAACGTGGGGCCCGGGGACGAGGTCATCACGACGCCGTTCACCTTCTTCGCCTCACCAGAGTCCATCGGAATCGTGGGCGCGACGGAGGTCTTCGCCGACGTCGACCCGGACTCTTGGAACATCGATCCCGGCGCCATCGAGTCGGCGATCACGCCGCACACGAAGGCCTTGATTCCGGTTCATCTCTTCGGCCGGCCGGCTGAGATGACCGCCATCATGGGCATTGCCGGCCGGCACGGGCTGGCCGTGATCGAGGATTGCGCTCAGTCCTTCGGCGCCCGGTACGCCGGCGGCGAGGGCGAGTGGTCCGGCCGCCTCACGGGCGCCATCGGGCACGCAGCGGCCTTCTCTTTCTATCCCACGAAGAACCTCGGCGGCTTCGGGGACGGCGGCCTCCTGACGACACGCGACGCCGAGGCCGCACGACGGGCGCGGATGCTGCGCGACCACGGGTCGTCCAATCGCTACGACAACGAGATCCTGGGCTACAACTCGCGCCTCGATGCGCTACAGGCGGCACTCCTGCGCGTGAAGCTACGGCATATCGACGAGGCCAACGCGGGACGCCGAGAGGCGGCGCTCCGATACAACGCCCTGTTCGATGGCGTGGCGGGAGTGAGGACTCCGCAGGCGGTGGCGGGGCACGTCTTCCACCAGTACACGATTCGGGTGCCGGGCGGGAAACGCGACCGCGTGAGGGAGCGTCTCACCGAGGCCGGGATCGGGTCGATGATCTATTACCCGGTTCCCTGTCACAGACTGCCGGTCTACGCGGAGCGGGGGATCAGCATGCCGGTGGCGGAGCGACTCGCCCGTGAGGTGCTGAG
The DNA here is from genome assembly GCA_039584255.1 of Gemmatimonadota bacterium. Classification (GTDB taxonomy): domain Bacteria; phylum Gemmatimonadota; class Gemmatimonadetes; order Palauibacterales; family Palauibacteraceae; genus JBDGYE01. The sequence continues at coordinate 2,319 of JBDGYE010000112.1, read as the reverse complement.
CCTGCCGATCTGGCCGTCGATCGAGGCGTGGGCCCAGGAGCGTGTGCGAGACTCCGTGGCTCAGGCGCTGGGCTGACCTGCCGTTACGTCTTCGCCTTCGCCATCATCACCAGGCCCGCCCCGAGGAAGAGCCAGTTCGGCAGCCAGGCCGCCACCGTCGGCGGAATCACTCCCCCAGCTCCCAGCGCTTCGGCGATCCGGATGATCGTCAGGAAGACGATCGTCGTCGCCAGCGCCAACCCAATGGATAAAGCAGCACCGCCCTTTCGCGTGGAGTTGGCCAGGGGCGCACCGAACAGCACGATGATGAAGCAGGTGAAGGGAAACGAAAGCTTCAGCGCCTGCTCCACCTTCAGTCCCAGCGCCTCGTCCCCGGAGCGCTCGATGGCCTCGATGAAGCGGCCCAGCTCAGCGTAGCCCATCTCGTCGGGATCCTTGGGATCCGCCAGCAGCTCGTCGGGGGTCTCGCTGAAGCTCGCCTGCCACAGCTCCCGGAACTGGAAGGTGAGGGTCGTGCTTCGCTCGGGGAAGTAGCGAATCCGTCCATCCTGCATGACCCACAACGCGTTGGCCGTATCCCAATCCGCGGTAGGCGCGATCACCGTGTAGGAAGGGTAAGCATAGCCCGTTCCTTCCCGATCCACGCGGATGTTGGCGATCCGGCCTCGGTTTGTATCGAGCCTGCGGATGTAGTAGTAGCGTCCCCCGTTTCCACGATAGACGAATGCCAGCCTGGCGTCGGCGGTGCGGTCCAGGTGCTCGCCTAGGGCTTCCGCCGCCTTGCGGTTGGCACCTGGCACGATCTCCGTCAGCGAAAGGGCCACCAGGCTGATAACGCCGCCCAGCAGCAGGAGCGGAGCCACCAGGCGGTGGAAGCTCACCCCTCCCGCCTTGGCTGCCGTGACCTCGAAGTGGCGGGTCATGCGCGAGACGGTGAAGACCGCCGCCAGAAGCGCGGCGATCGGGAAGGCCAGCAGAGCCTGATACGGAAACTGATAGAGGTAGTGCTGGACCACGTTGCCGTGTCCCACCGCGTCCGCCAGGAAGTTGTCCAGATGGTCGGTCAGGTCGATGACGATGAAGATGAACGGCACGCCGAGCACGCAGATCAGGAAGATCCGCATGTATTGCCGGATCAGATACCGATCGAGGATCCTCATCCGCCGGCCCTCCGCGCGCGGAAGAAGGCCCCCACGCCGACCATCCCGAACAGGACGTTGGGCGCCCACATCGCCCAGAACGGTGACAGATACCTCCGGTCCGCCAGATGCTCGCCCCCGATGAGGCACACGTAGTACAGGCAGAAGACTCCGAGGCTCACCCCGACGACCAGGGCCACCCCTCCGTGCCTGTATCGCACCGCTATCGGCGCTCCAATAAGTACGAACACGATGCACGCCGCGGGAATCGAGAACTTCTTCCATATCTCTACGCCGAAGCGGTTCTCCTGCTCTCGGTACTGCCTGTACTGAAGAGCCTGCGTGCGGAACACGGTCACCGCTGAGTTTGGATTATCGGTGCGGCCGCCGGTTTCCCACGCGTCGGTGATGGCTTCGGTGGTGTCGGCAGGGGCCAGGTCCTCGGGCACCAGCCCGCCCAGCCGCTTCGCCGTGGAGGCGAGAGAGAGGGTCTCGCTGACGTGTTCCACCCGCTCCGCCAGCCTGCGGTTCTCGGCGGCCTTGATCATCATGGAGTCGATCGGAAGCTCCCGGTCGCTCCGGAATCCCTCTCCGGTGATCTCCAGCTTGTTGCCCACGTCCGGCACGCGGAAATAGTGGGTGGCGAACCACACCCGCTGGAACGCCTCCGGCTTCGCGAGGTTCGCCTGGTGCAGCACTCCGTCGTGCAACGTGAGATAGAGATCCGTCAGGCTCTGGTTGAACGCCATCGTTCCGCTGTCGGCGTATATCGTCCGCGACCGCTCGGAGTCGCGCTCGTCCCAGATGGTGATGTTCTCAAGGCGGCTCGTGCCGGGGTCGATGCGGGCCGCCTGGATGAACAGGCGGTTGTCTATGACCTCGTTCACCGTTCGCTCCTGGAGAGCGAAAGTCGGCTCCTTGCGGGCGATGCTCGTATACAGGACCCTCAGCCGGTGGTTCGCCTCCGGCAGTACGGTGTCGTTGAACCATACCATGCCGGCCGCCAGGAAGGTGGCCGCGACCAGGACCGGGGCCGTGATCCGGGCCAGACTGACGCCGCTCGCCTTTATTGCCGAGATCTCGTTGTCCCCGGCCAGGCGGTTGAAGGCGTAGAGCACCGCGACGAGCACGGCCATGGGGATGATCACCGCCAGGATGAAGGGGATGGAGAGGAGGAACA
>JBDGYE010000041.1:0-38646 GCA_039584255.1 Gemmatimonadota bacterium | reverse complement strand
CTTGCTCCAGGAAGGTCTCCGGCTGCCCGAGAGCTTCCTCACTATCGCCACACTCCTCGCGCTCTTCGGGTTCCCGATCGCTCTGGTGCTCGCCTGGGCCTACGAGAGAACGCCGCAGGGGATGAGGCGGACGCCGGATGCGGCGCCTGGCGAAATCTCGGAGATCGTGGCGCAGCCGGTGGCGAAGCGCTGGCCGGTCGGCCTAGCGGCTGCCGCCGGCACGGCCCTGCTGCTCATCAGCGCGTGGTGGGCCGTCGGCCGGACGAGCGCCGGGGAAGAAGGCGCGCGCACCGATTACTCGTCGATCGCCGTGCTCCCGTTCGTCAACATGAGCGGGCATGAGTCGGACGAGTACTTCAGCGACGGCCTCTCGGAGGAGCTGTTGAACGCCCTCACGCGAGTGCCGGGGCTCAAGGTGGCGGGCCGGACCTCGTCGTTCGCCTACAAGGGTGAGAGCCGCGACCTGAGAGAGATTGGCGAGACCCTGGGCGTCGAAACGATCCTCGAGGGGAGCGTGAGGCGGGCCGGCGGCCGAGTCCGCGTGACGGCTCAGCTCGTGGGCACGGAGGACGGCTTTCACGTATGGTCGCAGGAGTGGGACCGGGAGCTCACGGCCGAGAACGTCTTCGATATCCAGGAGGAGGTGGCGGAGGCCGTGGTGCTGGCCATGACCACCGGACTCGATCCGGTGGCGGAAGCGCAGCCGGGACCGCCGGACCTGATCCCGGGTGCCGTGAGGACGCCCGACCTCGAGGCCTACGACCTGTACCTGCTCGGCCGTCATCGCTGGGCCACCCGGACCCCGGAGGGACTGGCGGACGCCGTCGAGTACTTCGAGGCGGCGCTTGGGCGGGACTCGACGTACGCCCCGGCCTGGGTGGGGCTGGCGGCGGCATACAACGCGCTGCCCTGGTACACGGAGTATTCGGACCGGGAGGGGGCGGATCGCTCGAAGAGAGCTGCACTCCGCGCCCTGGAGCTCGATCCCGACAACGCCGAAGCGCTTTATACGCTTGCCACTACCGTGTACGAGTTCGAGAGGGACTGGGCCGAGGCCGGGCGTTACTTCGAGCGCGCCCTCGAGCTCGACCCCGCCTACGCGCAGGGTCTGACCTGGTACTGCATCTATCTGTCCGACGTGGGCAGGAAAGAGGAAGGTCTGCCCTGGTGCGAGCGGGCGGTGGAGCTGGATCCTCTGAGCTCCCATGGGCTGATGAGTCTCGGCGAGCAGCTGATCGTGATGGGGCTAGATGAGGAGGGGATCCGGGTCCATGCACGGGCGCTCTCGATCCAGCCGGACATTCCCATCTCGCTGCAGCAGACCGCTCTTGCCCAGTCACGCCTCGGACGGTACGACGAGGCCGAGCGGAACCTGCGGCGTTGGGCGGTGGTCAACGGAGCACCCGGAGGAGAAGCATCGGCCTCCGCGGTGATCGCCGGGCTGCGAGACCCGTCGCGGCGCGCGGAGTCAGTCGCCAGTATGCTGGGTTGGAGGGAAGAGCCGTCGGTCTACATGGTCGTAGCGTGGCTGATTCTCCTCGACGCGACCGATGAAGCCTTGGACGTAGTCAATTTCATCGTCGAGACGCAGCCGCCCGACCTCTCGTCGATCTACGCGCTGCCCGGAGGGGAGCGGCTGCGCGGGGAGCCGCGCTACGAAGCGGCCCTGGCGGCGCTGAACATCCCCGACCTGCCGGATCCGCCGGAGCGTCCGGCTCCGTGAGCGCTCGGTCCCCCCGGCCACTGCTCCGGACAGGTCACCGGCGACCACTGAACCCGGACCTTGCATCCGCTGAAGCGATTCGGCGAGGTTGGCGAGGCCGGACCGGAGGCGCTTGCCGGCCGTTCCCTTCCCCCAACGGAGGCTGGGCAGGGCTTTGAACGCCGACGGCACCCGCGCGCCCCCCGCCGGAAGGCTCGGCCGGGTCCTCCGCGCCTCGACGCGCGACGTCGTCATCCTCGTCCTCGGGATCCTCATCGCCTTCTCGCTCGACGCATGGTGGGACACACGCCGGGACGCACGGCGCGAGGCGGTCTACCGTCAGGAGCTGAACCGGAAGTTCACGAGCAACGTGGAGCTGCTCGAAGGGGCTCACGCCGTTAACGAGGCTTCCATCGAGGCGGCCCACGAGCTTGCCGACATGGTGGCAACCCGTGACACGGGAGTGGACCGGGCGGCATTCGACCGCGCTCTGGCGCGCGCGTTCCGGCTCCAGTTCTTCGATCCCGCGGTGGGCGCATCTGGGCGGGCTGGTCGGCACGACGTTTGGTCGCGGCGAGTACGACCCGGCGTCGAGGCCGCGAGCACGACTACGATTCGCTGATCGGGAGCCGCGAGTTCCATAACGTGATCGCGGCGCGCCTCTTGTACCTGGGTTACCTCGTAAACCAGAACGAGATCTTGCTGCGGACGGCGCGCACGATCGTGGAGCGAACCGGTCGGGGAGGACAGCGAAGCGACTAGCATTACGGGCACTCCCGGCCCGCGCCGACAATCCCTACTTTACCGCCCAGTTCCTGTGGGCGACGTGTGCCGGAATTGGTGGCTCATCCGACTCGCGGTCGGCCAGGCGATCGGCCAGCCATTCGAACCACTCTCCGATCGTCTCGCGCTGCTGCTCTGCTCTCTCGGCCATGAAGTAGCCCCGCAGCCTGCGCCAGGAGATCGTGACCGGGCCGCTGAAGAAGTCGTCCACGAGGTTGAGCGAGATCTCTCGCCGGAACACCAGCACGCCCACGCTCTCCCACGTAGTGGTCATCGCGTAGACGAGGTGCAGGTCGTCCCCCAGCCGCTGTTCGATCTGCGCCTTGGACAAACCGTCGGGCATCGCGTACACGAGGGTGAGCGCCCTTGCGAAGTCCGGCGTCTGGAACGAGTGGAGGAGCTCCATGGCCGACTCCCGGGCCTGGCGCCGCTCGTGCTGCCGCACCTGCACTATCGCGAAGCCAACGGCGATGACGACGGCCGCCGCCTCGATCATCTGAAAGAACGCCTCAAGGGTCATGGCCTCACCTTTCCAGGGAATCCGAGAGTCCAACCTACAGACGCCTGGCCGGGAGGGACCAGCGGCCACTTCGCCCGGCGCCGAGGCCCCTTCCCCCATCCACGCTAACACCCGATCTTCCCCCCATGTCCGAGACCACTCCTCGCTACAGACGCCTTCTCGCAGAGATGAGGCGACGCCGGGTCTTCCGCGTGGCGGCGGTCTACGGAGCCGTCTCGTTCGCGGCGCTGCAGGCCGTGGACATCATGGCCGAGGGCCTGGCACTCCCGCCCGTGATTCTGACTATCGTCACCGTGCTGGTGATCGTCGGCTTCCCCGTGGCCGTCATCGTGGCGTGGGTGTACGAGAGGCATCCCGAGGGTGGCTTCCGGCGCACAGGGGAAGCCGCGGCGGGCGAGCTCGAGGAGATCGCCGCCCAGCCGCGGTCGCACCGGTGGCTGCCGGGGATCCTGGCGCTCGCCGGCACGGTCCTCTTTCTGCTAGGGGCGTGGCTGGTGGCCGACCGGGTGCTGTGGCGCGACTCGGAGTCCGCAGACGCGGATCGGCAGCCGACGGCCGGAGCCACGGCCGGCGGAACCGTCGTCGCCGTCCTTCCATTCTCCGTCCAGGGCAGTCCGGACATGGCCTACCTCGGGGAAGGCATGGTCAGCCTCCTGGGCACGAAGCTGGACGGGGCCGGAGATCTGCGAACCGTGGACGCGCGCGCCATCATGCAGATGATGGAGCGTGAAGGCCTGGAGCCGGGTGACCCGGCGGCGGGACCCCGGGTGGCCGAGGGCTTCGGCGCTGACCTGTACGTGGTAGGCGACATCGTCGAGGCGGGCGGGCGGATGCAGATCACGGCGGCGCTGTATGAGGCGGATACGAGCCAGCCGGCCGGCGAGGGAAGCGTCGACGGCCCCGGTGAGGGCATGTTCGACATGGTAGACCACCTCACGGCACAGCTCCTGTCGGGGCTGTCCGGGGGACCAGCGGCCCGGGTGCGGCGCATCGCCGCCGTCACCACCGAGAGCCTGCCCGCGCTCAAGGCCTTCCTGGAAGGCGAGGAGCAGTTCCGCCGCGGCCAGTTCAACCCGTCGGTGGAGAGCTTCCAGCGGGCCGTGGCCGAGGACACCACCTTCGCGCTCGCCTACTACCGCCTGAGCCTGGTGGCAGAGTGGAATCTCCAGGACGAGCTGTCGCGGGCAGCCGCTGAGCAGACCCTGCGCTACCGCGACCGCCTGTCAGAGCGCGACCGGCGCATGCTGGAGGCGTTTCTCATTCGGCGGCGGGGAGACAACGTGCGGGCAGCCGAGGCCTACCGGTCGATCCTCGGCTCGTATCCGGACGAGATGGAGGCGTGGCTCGACCTGGCCGAGGTTCAGTTCCACGCCTATCCGCTGTATGGCCGCTCGTTCACCGAGGCCAGGGAGTCGTTGGAGAAGGTGCTGGAGTTCGATCCGGACCACTCCACGGCCCTCATCCACCTGGCGCGGATCCTGGCCTATGAAGGCCGAACGGCCGAGCTGGAAGATGTGGCCGACCGGTTCGTCGCGCTCCATCCCGATCCCGGACGCACGCTGGAGGTCGAGACGCTGCGGGCGTACGGCACCAGCGACGAGGAACGCATCGGGGCGGTCGGCGCGCGGCTCCCGGGCGCGGATGACCTGGGGACGGCTCTGGCCGTGTGGGCGGCTTCGGTCTACTCGCGTGATGTTCCCGGTGGCGAGGCGGTGACGCGAGCTCTGGCCGCGCCCACACGAAGCCCGGAGGCACGCCGCCTCGGGCAGGCATGGCTGCCGACGTTCGCGCTGGCGGCGGGGCGGCTGGAGGACGCGAAGTCCGAGCTCGCCGCCCTGGCCCGTCTGAGCCCCGGCATGGCGCTGGAGTACGAAGCGATCCTCTCTACGATGCCCTTCGTCCCGGTCACGGAGACTGAGCTGCAAGACCTGGCGGCGCGGCTGGAGCGCCTGGACCCGGCCACCGTGGAGACGAGCGACAACCCCAGCGTCGTGTTCACGGCCCACGACGACATCCACCCCGCGATTCGTCTGCACCAGCTGGGCCTGATCCGGGCGCGGCTCGGACAGGCCGAGGCGGCGCTCCGTCATGCCGGAGAGCTCGAGGCGCTGGCGCTGGTCCCCACGACCGGCAGTCTCGCGCAGGACCTCGCACACGGCATCCGGTCCGCCGTGCTCCGCGGGCAGGGACGGCTGGAAGAGGCCTTGGCGGAGCTGGAGCGCGCCAAGATGGACACCTGGTACGGCAAGACGTTCTCGTCCCCCATGTATGCCCGCATCCACGAGCGCTTCGCCCGTGCCGAGCTGCTGATGGAGCTCGGCCGTCATGACGAGGCGGAGCCCTGGTACCGGCACATCGCCGAGCTCTCGCCGTTCGAGCTTCCGTACCTGGCCGTCTCCCACCTGCGGCTGGCCGAGATCGCGGAGCGGCGAGGCGACACCGAAGCTGCGGCGGAGAACCGGGCGCGATTCGAAGACATGTGGTCGGAGGCGGACCCGGATCTACGGCAAGCTGTTGGCGAAGGTTGAAACGGAGAAAAGCATGACCGATCCATCGAGCGAGACGGCCACCTCGAGGCTCCGCGAGGAGCACGTGCTCATCCTTCAGGTGGCTGACTCTATGCAGGCCCTGCTCGGCGAGGCGGAGGCGGGTGAGTGGGATTTTGATGCCTTCGCCGACTGTGTGACCTTCATTCGCCAGTTCGCCGACGCCTGCCACCACGGCAAGGAAGAGGACTTGCTGTTTCCCGAGCTCGAGGCGGCCGGCATGTCGCGCGACCACGGTCCGATCGCCGTGATGCTGTACGAGCATCAGCAAGGCAGGGCGTATGCGGGCTACATGGCGGACTCGCTGGAGGACGCACGGCAGGGGGACGAAGAGGCGCGAGCAAGGCTCAAGAACGCCGCCCGCGGTTACATCGACCTCATCCGCGGACACATCCTCAAGGAAGACAACATCCTGTTCAACATGGCCGACCAGGTGGTGCGAGGACCCGCCTGCCAGAACCTGTGCGGAGCCTATGCAGCAGTGTGCGCCCGCCACTTCGACGGGCGCACCAAGGACGAGCTACAGGCGCTCGGCGCCAGCATCCGCGAGCGGTCCGGCCTGGCGTAGCGGGCCTCCCTTCGGAGCCCTGTCGGAGACGCCGGCGAGGTGAATCGTCCCTAGCCCGGCCACAGCCAGCCGAATGCTCCCGCCGTCAGCAGCGCGTAGATGAAGCCGTCGAACGTGGACTTGAACGTCGCGCTCCACTTACGCTTGAGCCATATCGAGTTCTGCCACAGGGCCACAGAGTAGCAGAAGAAGGCGGTGGCGCCCGCGAATCGGAATACGGTCAGGTACTCGGCGCCGGGCCCGGCGGCTCGCGACGTGATGTAGGCTGCGAAGATCCCGACGATGATGCAGTAGACGGCCCACTGCACCAGGCTCGCACCCATCTTCGGGGGGCCGCTGGGGAAGACGTTGAGAAAGGCGATGGGACCCCGGTTCATCTTCTCCTTGAACTCATCGCTCCCGCGCTCCGCCCGGCTGGCCGGGCGCGGAAGCACGTAGTCGCCCGGCGGGATCGAGAAGCCGCGCAGCGCGTCCATGACCTCGTCCTGGTTCGGCACCGGGTCGAAGTCGCCGTCGTGGTAGGTGAGCACCGTGTGGATGATCGAGCTCGCGACGAACACAAGCACCGCCGCGACCACGATCGGCAGCCACAGCGACATGATGGAGACCATCGAAACCTCCTTGGCGAAGTCCGCTGAGTCCGCAGGTCGATCCGCCTGCCGGAGCTAGTCCACCCTCTCCCAGTAGTCGACGAATGCGCCCTCCCGCGTCGCCGTCATGGCGTCCGCTGCGAACGAGGCGTTGACGTCGTCGAGAGGCAAGGCGAACGAGATCTGATCGTCGGCGAGCGTGACGCCCGCCGAGCCGGTGGAACCGGCGCCCTCGAACATGGCGCCGCCCTCCTCCGGGCCGACCGTCACCCGGTACACCAGCTCTTCCGTGTACTCGGTGTCCGTGAGCGTGTAGCGGGAAACGACTCCCATCGTGAACTCGCTCCCATCCTCCTCGATCCACATCACGTTGAAGTTCCTGTACTCGGATGTGAACGTGATCAGGCCCTCGACGGCGGGCGGGTCCACACGCGTGCCATCCGGTAGCTCCCGGTATGCCAGTCGGTACGTGCCCTCGATCGAGGGGCCGGCCTGCACCTCGCCGGCCGGGGCAGCAGCGGTGGCCGTTTCACCGCCGGATTCCTCGGCCGGAGAACACTCCAGCAGCAGGAAAGCGGCGGCGATGACGAAGATGGATCCCAGACGTCGGTTCATGGGGCAGCCTCCTTGGAGCCGTCTTCGGTAAGATACGCGGGCGAGCACATGTTCTGCCCCCCAGTGTAGTCAAACACCAGGGAGCCGGGAAGCGGACATCCTGTCGGAGCGGGTCGCCGCAGCCGGCGGGCCACGGCTCGGAATCTTGACAGCGGGCCGTTCCTCTGGTTTCTCTGGACCGTGATCTGGCGGCCCGACCCATGGCGGTCTCGGTCGCCCACATGTGCGCTCGACTCTTTTTCGGAGGTACGAACCATGCGTTGGCTGACCGTCTCTCTGCTCGCCGGCCTACTGGCCTTTCCGTCGTCTACCCTCGCCCAGGAAGCCGCGGACGCGAAGACCGCGATCGCCGAGGCGCAGGTGAAGTGGGAGACGGCGTTCAACGGGGGGGACGCCGCCGGCGTGACCGCCCTTTACGCAACGGATGCCGTCGCTCTGCCTCCGGGCCAAGACCCGATCAAGGGGCACGAGGCGCTCACAGCCATGTGGCAGGGGGAGATCGACTCGGGCGTGAAGTTCTCGCTCAAGATCGTGAGCGTGATCGAAGAGGGCGACATGGCCGTCGAGACCGGCATGTACGAGGCGAACTCCGCCGAGGGGGAGCACCTCGATCACGGCAAGTACCTGGCCGTCTGGACGAAGACCGACACGGGCTGGAAGATGGTCCGCGACATCTGGAACAGCAGCATGACGCAGTAGCGGCGTCCGTCCCGATCCAGACGAGAGACACCATTGACCGGAGTCCCCACCGGGCTCCGGTATGCACACCATCCATTCGGAGAGGCTCGATGAACGTGAGACGACTTTCACTGGCACTGGTCTGCGGCCTGGCGCTGCCGGCCGGCCTTCCCACCCCTACGATGGCGCAGGACGAGGCGACGCCTCTGGTCTACGGCGTCTACCTCGAGTGCAACCCGGCCCAGGGAGAGCGGGCGAGCGAGCTGGTCCGCGAGACCTGGGCTCCGCTCGTCGAGTCGCGCATCGCCTCGGGCGAGATGACGGCCTGGGGAATGATCACCCACCGCACCGGCGGCAACTGGAATCGCGCGATCTACCACGTGGGGACGGACCGGGCCGCGCTGCTGGGAGCCCTGGACGAGATGGTTGCGGAGTGGGCCTCCGCGAACCCCGAGGCGTTCACCGAGTTCTGGGGGATCTGCCCGACCCACGAGGACTACATCTGGTCGTACGTGACCGGCTCCACCGCGCCGGAGGAAGTGGCGGTAATGCGTCCCACGGCGGGCATGTCCACCTACTGGGTGTGCGACGAGGGCCGCGGCGAGCTGGCGGACATGATCGTCGAGCAGGTCCTGGGTCCGCTCCACACCGAGCAGGTCGAAGCGGGTCTCCTGAACTCATGGAGCTGGTTCGCTCACTTCGTTGGTGGTGAGTACCGGCGCCTGCTGGTGATGGACGGTGCCGACCACGAGTCGCTGCTGGTCGCGCGGGACAATGTCCTCGAGGCGATCAGCTCCGAGCACGCGGCCATGGGGGCCGAGTTCAACGGCGTGTGCAACGGGCACACCGACTACCTGTGGAACATCGAGATCACCTCGCCCTAAGCCGCTTGACCCAGGCTTGACTCACCTGCGCCAACCTCCGGGTGGATTCGATTGATCCATGGGGCCCGCGCTGCGGGCCCCACCCGTGGGGTAGGCGATGGATACGCTCAAGCTAGATCTCATCAGTCCGACGGCGTCGATCTGGCGCGCACATGAGAAAGACCGGCCGCGCGGTCCGCGCGTGTTCCGGTTCTCGATGCTGCCGAGCCTGTCCGTGGCCGCCTCGATGCCGGCCGGGGTGGCGACGCGGATCATCGACGAGAACGTCGAGCCGATCGATTTCGACACCGACGCTGACCTGATCGGCATCTCGTTCATGACCTTCAACGCTCCGCGGGCGTACGACATCGCGGCGCGGTTCCGTGCGCGCGGTAAGACCGTGATCTTCGGGGGTTATCATCCGACGTTTCTGCCGCACGAGGCCGTGCAGCACGCGGACGCGGTCTGCATCGGCGAGGCCGAGTACAACGTGCCACGCATGATCGAGGACTTCCGGGCGGGCCGGCTGCAGCCGTTCTATCGGAGCGCGCTGGTGGACCTCGCCGACCTGCCGGTGCCTCCGCGCGACCTTCTTCCGCGGCGCCGGTACCTGACGCCCAACGTGCTTCAGGCGACCCGCGGCTGCCCCTATCGGTGCAAGTTCTGCTCGATCGCCACCTTCCACCGGTACCGGATTCGCACCCGCCCCGTCGTGGCGGTCATCGATGAGCTACGAACCCTGGGCCGCCACGTGGTCTTCATGGACGACAACATCGTCGGCGACCGCGAGTACGCCCTGCGCCTGTTCGAAGCCATGATCCCCCTCCGCAAGCGCTGGTTCAGCCAGTGCGGGATCCATATCACGGAGGACGAGGAGCTGCTGCGACTGGCCGTGCGGAGCGGTTGCGGCGGTCTGTTCGTGGGGCTCGAGTCGCTGTCGCAGAGGAACCTGAACGGATGGACCAAGGGCCCCAACCGGGCGCGCGACTACGTCCGCCAGGTGCGGCGACTGCACAGCCAGGGGATCGCCGTGTACGCCGGCTTCGTGTTCGGAGACGACGGCGACACGCCCGACGTGTTCCGGAAGACGCTCGAGTTCCTGGACGAAGCGGACATCGATGCCCTCCAGGCCACCCGGCTCACCCCGTTCCCGGGGACGCCCCTGTTCGACGAGATGGACAGGGAAGGGAGGATCTTCGACAAGGACTGGAGCCACTACGACTTCGGGCACGTCGTGTTCGAGCCCGCCCACATGAGCCGCGACACGCTGGATCTCGGGGTCGCCTGGATCTCGCGCCAGTTCTACTCGCGCCGCCGGGTCGCGAGGCGATTTCGCAGGGAACTCGGGTACCTGGCCCCGTCCACGATCGCGCGCGGCACCGGACCCCTAAACCTCGGCTACCGCATCCGGTTCTCGAGGAACGGGACGCTGGCGAAGGGAGCGAGGTTCGTGGTTCCGTCGGACGCTTCCGGCCGCCGGCCGCCGGCCGACCGGCAGATGACGCCAGCGGCGTAGCGGCCTACTCCGCCCGCAGGCTCTGCACAGGGTCTACCCGAGTCGCACGCAGCGCCGGGATAAGCGCCGCCGCGAGAGCCACCGCAGTCAAGGCGAGTAAGGTGCCGACGTAGGTCGGCGGGTCCAGGGGCTCCACCCCGAACAGCAGGCCGCGGGCCGCGTAGGTCGCCGCGGCGGCCCCCAGTACCCCGATCGCGAGGCCGGCCACCGTCAGGCGCAGGGCATGGCGCATCACCCAGCCGAGGATGTTCGCGGGCCGGGCACCGAGCGCGATGCGCACGCCCAGCTCCTGGGTGCGGCCCCCCACGAGCTGCGCCAGGACGCCGTAGAGACCGAGCGAGGCGAGCAGCACCGCCATTCCGGCGAAGGCGCCCAGCAGCACCGTGCGGAAGCGGCTCTCGGCGAGCGAAGACGAGACGATGGCGGTCATGGGCTGCACCTCGGAGACCGGTACGTTCGGGTCCGTATCACGGATCGCCTCCCGGAGCGCCGGCGCCAGCGCCGCCGGATCCCCCTCGGCCCGCACCGCGATCGTCACGTCGAACCGGGGGTGCTGCGCCAGGGGCCAATACATGGTGGGCCCGGTGTCCGAGTCGAGCGAGGAGATGCTGACGTCTCCGACGACGCCCACCACCTCCAGCAGCGGCGGGGGGTCACTCCATGCGGTGAGCGCGATGGAGCGCCCGAGCGGGTCCTCTCCGGGAAAGAACTCGTCCGCCAGGCGGCGGCTGATCACCGCGACCAGGGCAGCATTCGACCCATCGCTCCGGTCGAACGCGCGTCCCTGCAGAAGCGGGATTCCCATCGCCTCGAAGTAGCCCGGCCCCACCACCCGTCGCGTGGCTCCCTTCCGGTCCGCCATGGTGGCCGGCGGACGGGTGTCGGCGTGCACGTAGTTCCAGGGTCCGTTGCCGCCTATAACCGGCAGTCGCGTGATGATGCCCGCCTGCTTGACCCCGGGGAGCGCCCGCACACGCTCCACCGCCTCCTCGTAGAACAGGTTCGGATGCCGATCCGGGCCGAACTCGGCTCGGGGCAGCCGGAGCTCGGCGGTGAGCACGCCCTCCGGTTGGAAGCCCATCTCCTCCTGCTGCAGCCGGACGAAGCTTCGGATCAGCAGCCCGGATCCCACGAGCAACGTCAGGGAGAGCGCAACCTGGCCGATCACCAGCCCGCTCTGCAGCCTCAGGCTCCCGGAGCCGCGCAAACCGCGGCCCCCCTCCTTGAGCGATTCCGCCAGCTCGAGCTTCGGGCCTCGCACTGCTGGGGCGAGGCCGAACAGGACGCCCGTCACCAGCGAAACGGCGAGCATGAACAGCAGCGCCGTGCCGTCCATCTCGACCGCGGCCAGCCTGGGAAGGGAGCCGCCGCCCAGCGCGGCCAGCGCCTCGAGGGCGCCGAACGCGACGGCCAGTCCGAGGACGCCACCGACGAGAGCCGTGATCACGCTCTCGGTCAGCATCTGGCGGGCGATCCGGCCGCGCGAGGCGCCTATGGCCACGCGCACCGCAACCTCTGCCTGGCGGCGGGTGGCACGCGCCAGCATGAGAGCTGCCACGTTGGCGCAGGCGATGAGCAGCGCCAGCCCGACGGCGCCCAGCAGCATCCACAGGACGGATCTCACGTCGCCCACGAAAACGTCGAGGATGGGGACGACCTGGGCCGACCAGTCCTGCTTGGAGTCGGGGTACTCGGCGGCGATCCCGGCGGCGAGGGTGGCGAACTCCGCGTCGGCGCCCTCGACCGAGACGCTCGGCGCGAGCCGGCCGAACACGCGGAAGTTGTTGTTTCCACGTCCCTGGGCCTGCGTTTCCTCCATCCGGAAGGGGCGCCACAGCTCGGCCCAGGACGGGAAAGCGAAGCCCGCGGGCATGACGCCGACCACCTCGAACACCCTGCCCTCGAGCGAGACAGTCCGGCCCAAGATCCCGGGGTCGCCTCCGAAGCGGCGCTGCCACAGACCGTGCGACAACACCACCGGGTCACCGGAGCCCGGGTCCTCGTCTTCCGCGACGAAGCCGCGGCCGAAGACCGCTCCCACGCCCAGTGTCCGGAAGAAGTTCGACGAGACCGCGGCACCAGTCAGCACCTCCGGCTCGTCGCCGCCCGTGATCACGATGTTCTCGGGCCACGTTGAGTAAGCGGCCAGCTCCTCGAGCGTCGTCGTCTGCTCTCGGTAGTCCATCCAGTCGAGCGCCGCCACGGTGTTCGGATTGCCGTCGGGCGTGATGCTCTGCATCCAGACCAGCCGGTCGGCGTCGGGGTAGGGCAGCGGCTCGAGCAGCACCGAGTCGACAACGCTGAACATGGCCGCGTTGACACCGAGGCCGAGGGCGAGGATGGACACGAGTATCAAGGAGAAGAGAGGGCGTCGCACGATCGCGCGCAGGGCGTATCGCACGTCGAGGACAGCCGACGCGAACATGGCAGTCTCCGGGTCTTGAGCCTCGTGACGGGTACCGCAGTTGCATCGTTAGACACTACGGCATGGAGATGGGTTGAGCGCCTGGTGGGCGTGTAGAAGGGGCGCGGCAGCACACGGCCAGAGACCGGGAGCCTGTCACCAGGCCGTCAACCGGAGCGCTGGCGGCCGGCGATGGCTCGGCTTCCGCTGGAGTTGGCGGCGGCGCTAGCGCTCGCTTAGCCGCTCAGGCCAGCCTCAGATCCGTGCGGGCGAAATCCTCTCCGACGCAGAGCAGCGGCCTGTCCGCGACCTTGGCCGTGGCGTACGCCAGGCAGTCCCCGAAGTTGAGGCTGGCCGGATGCCTCCCACGGCCGAAGCGCAGCCACGCGCCGACCGCGACACCGAAGTGGGCTTCGGCGAAGGCGATTGTCTGGATCGCCCCCTCGCCGAGGAAGCGGGTCAGGAGGCCACGCGCGTCCTCCCCGAGACGTGCCGAGAGGACGATCGCCGATTCCGCCAGAGTCGGAGCCCCCACGCCGACGGCCCGCGCGCCAAAGACCTTCTCCAGCAGTTCCTCGTAGCCGGGCTCCTGAACAGCGATCGCCACGATGGCCGACGTGTCCAGGATCATACTCCCTCCGGCCCGTAGCCGAGGAGCGCGTCCTCTTCCTTCCGGGTGAGGCGCCGACCCCTCTCCGTCTCCGGGAGCTGCGGCCACAGCTCGTCCTCGAGAAAGCGGCGGAGCCTCGCGGCCGGAGTCCCTCCCTCTCCGGCCCGCACGCGGGCATATCGCTCGGCGAGTGCCTGGCGGATTGCCTCCGTCTTGTTCTCTCCGGTCATCTCCGCCACCTGGCGGGCCAGCCTCTCGACCTCCGCGTTCTTGATGTTAAGCGCCATCTCTCAACCCTCCGTCAACCGGCGTCGGCTGCCCGCACTTCGACGACCTTCCGTGCTGCAGGATGTATACCATACTGTATTCTATACACCTTATACACCATTGTACGCTATCGTGCCTGGGGTCGTACAGTTCTGCTGGCCGGGGCGACGCCTGAGGCCACGCGCCGCTTGTCGGCGTCGCACCCGCCCGCGAAGTTGACAGCATGGCATTTGAGGTCCGCCCGTACCCCGACTTCTCCTGGTCGCAGAGCCGACGCGCGACCTTCCGCGAGTGCCCGCGGAAGTATTACTGGCACTACTACGGGTCGCATAACGGGTGGCTGAAGGAGTCGCCGGACGAGGCGAAGCTGGCGTGGAGGCTGAAGAAAATCTCGAACCTCCACATGACGCTCGGGAACGTGGTCCACGAGCTGACCGCGGAGGCCATCCTCCGAGTGCGGGGCGGGGGACAGGCGCCCACGACCGCCGAGCTCATCGAGCAGGGCAGGGGGCGCCTCAACCGGGCCTGGCTCCTGGCGCAGCGACGCGAGGAGTGGGAGCGGAGGCCCGGCTCGATCCCGATGCTGATGGAGTTCTACCGGGGCACCTGCCCGTCCCGCGACCTCATCGAGGCGATCCGCGACCGGCTGCATGCCTGCCTCAGAAACCTCACGGAGTCGGAGAGCTACCGGGAGGCGATCGAATCGCCCCAAGTGGAAGTGAAAGAGGTGGACCGTCTGGACTACGTGGAGCTGGAGGGGGTGAAGCTGTACGCGCAGCCGGACCTCCTGTACCGGCTCGGTGACGGGTGGCGGATCGTCGACTGGAAGACGGGCGGACGGAACCGGTCGCACCCGCCGCAGCTCCGCACCTACGCCGTCTACGTTCGGGCACGGGAGGACCTGTCCGCGGGGCCGATCACCGGTCGGCTCGAGTACCTGTCCGAGGGGGAGGGGACGAGCCTGCCCATCCCGGACCGGGAGGTCGCCGAGGAGCGCCAACGGATCCTGGACAGCGTCGGTACCATGCGCACCTACCTGGCCGACCCGATGCAGAACGCGCCGCTCCCGCGCGACAGCTTCCCGCTCACTGAGGACACGCGTTGGTGCGGGAGGTGCCCGTTCTACGAGCTGTGCGAGGAGGAGCTGGAGGAGTCAGGGGCCGAGGTCGGACCTTTCTGACGACCTCGAGCCACGTCGATCGACGCCCCGCTACGCCCTGCTCAGGGGCAGATCTTTACAGTTCCCAACCACTCCTGTCGAGCCGAGAATCCCGCGTTGGATGCGACTCCGGCGAGGCGTTGGCTGTTACCGGTCTGAACGGCGATCTCGAAGATCTCACCCTGCCCGCTTACGTAGGCCGCGATCGTATTGTGGGCGACGTATTCGGCGTCGAACTTGCGCTGCCCGTCCGTGGTGATCTGCGTAGCCGCGCTGCCTCCAGAGGGAATCCACCACAGGTCATTGTTCTTCTGAAACAGGAGCCGGTCGATCCCCCGCGTGGAATCGGGGGACGGCCCGATCTTGGTGAAGAAGGGGAGACTCTCATCGACGCCTGGGGTTTGCGTCCAGTTGACTGGCGCCGGGAAGGGCTGCCCTCCTTGAGTGGGTGCGGAGGCGACCGGCCCCACCGCCCATATGTCATCGTCCCCTCCACGATCGGAGACGAACGCGATCCATTTCCCGTCCCTCGACCAAGTGGGATCGGAGTCTCCTGCCGGATTCGACGTCACCTGAACAGGCTCGTCGTCCGGGCGGCAGATGTCGCCGATCCAGATATCGTCTGCGGATTCGAATACGACATACCGGCCGTCCGGAGACCAGGCGGGATAATTGGCGGAGGCACTCGCCGATCCGCCCGGGAGCTTCAGGGCGACGAATCCGTGTGCCTGTGATCCGTCCCACTCGGCGACGTGGAGCTTGAGGGGCCCCAGCGAGACGTCGCTCGTGAGAGGCTGTGCGACAAACGCGAGGCGTGACCCATCGGGCGACCACGCTGGTGCCTCCAATTCGCAGCCGTACCCAGCCGGTCGCGGGAGGTCCAGCGCGTTGAAGATGAACCTGCACGGGTCCTGAACGACCTGGATCCTCGGGACTCCAGCGATGCCGGCCCGGTAGACGGCCAGCTGAGAGCCCGCCATTGGGGTGGTGTTATCGGTCTCCACGACGAGGTACTCACGCTGCTCCGTGTAGCGGTTCCCACCTCCGCACGCCGCGAGACTGAGCGAGGCCAGTGCCGCGGTTGCGGCCCAGGTCATGCTGGTGCGAGTCGAGAGCAGCATCTTGCCTCCGCGATTCGGGTTGTCTGAGCACCCCACGAACGAACAACAGGGCTCGGCTGTCAACTCCTGCTGTCACGTCGTTTCGAGGAAGCCAGGGGATGTGACCGTTTACGCCTGTCGACATGTGAGAGTCGCCGGGTGTCGGTCAGTCCGGGAAGATCTCGCGCGTGTGCACAGTCCGCTCTCAAATCCGTCCTACCAAGAGAAGGAAGGAACTCGAACCCGGCGTGAGCGATCGTTCGCCCGCCAAACGGAAGGGAAGCGTGCCATGAGACCACTCGTCATCCTAGCGATCCTAGGCCTGGCAACAGTGCGGTACGCCCTCACCGGCTGGCTGCCGACCGTTCCGATCGTGCCCGTTACCCTCGGGGTCGTGGTGGCCAGCGCCGTGGCGGGGTGGGTCCTGTTCCGGCACCGGCTGCCCCATGCCATGCTGGGCTTTCCGGCGCTGGCCGTGACGGCGGCGCTGCTCGTCGCCGGCCCGGTCGACGTGAGCGTGAACCGGGGGGCCGAGCTCGGGATCCGCCTGGTCCCGGTCCTGTACGGGATGCCGGCGCCGGACTCCATCGAGCGGGCCGAGGCCGGCGAGCTGGACCTCCGCGGCTGCATCCTGCCGGTGTTTCCGAAGAGCCATACGGTGCGGATCGGGCTGAACCCGTTCGGCTGATGCGGACGAGGTCAAGGTGCCAGCAGCGCGGCCACGCTCGCCGGTCGTCGAGACGCTGGTGTTCCGGGGATCAGGACGGCTCCGGCAGCCCGATGGCGCGCGCGGCTGCCGCAAGCCGCTTGTCGAGTGTGACCAGCGGGGCATCGAGGTGCCGCGCTACCCAGAGGTAGGCTGCATCGTACACCGTGACCCCGGAGCGCTCGCTCAGGACGGCCAGCGCATCCGCTGGTATCTGAACCTCCTCGATCCCGAGCCGCGGGAAGAGCCGCAGCGCCTCGAGTAGACCCGGCCGCTGGTGGGGATATCGCCGCGCCTTCTTCAGATAGACGCTCGCGAGCTCGTAGCGGAGCAGAGACGGGGAGACGAGCCGTGCGCCCCCGAGCCGCGCCGCTACGCTCTCGGCGTCAGGCTCCCCGAACAGGAGCGCCGCCAGGGCGGAGGCGTCAACAACGTCAGCGGGCATCCCGGTCGCGCCGGATATCGTCCGTCGCCTCCCGCTCCGTCACGACGCCGAGCGCCCGAACCCTCGCCAGCAGCTCCGCCGCTTCGAGCGGCGGCTTCTCTTCGAGCGCTTCCTCGAGAATCGCCATCAGCTCTCCCTGCATGGAGCGGTGCGACGAGGCCGCCCGCTCGCGCAGCCGCTCGGCCAGATGATCAGGCACGTTCTTGATCGACAGGTTGACGGGCACGGTCATCGCTCCTTCAACGGTGCCTTCGCGCTGAGCGAGATCTATTCTGGAGCCAATATAGAACCATCACAGCCAAGGCGCGACCCGGGCTCGCTCTCCCCCCCTTGGCCCCGGGTCCCGAAGCCGTCCATGGCTGCTCCAATCATGCGCGCGTGCCCGCTCCACCTTGACAAAGCCCATGGTTTTTCACTTCACTGGAACGATCCCGTCCGCCGCAGTCGGCCCCGCCGGCCACCGCGGCCGGCCAACGTTTCCTGGTAGGAGGAACCATGCGAAGAACTCTGACTATCGCCTGTGCGGCTGCCGTGGCCGCCGCCCTCACGCTCCCGTCCGGTAGCCTGCTCGCGCAGGACGAGCTGGCTGAGTCCCTGGCGTCCATCGAGAAATCCCTGTGGCACGGGTGGGCAATGCACGACACGTCGCCGTTCGAGGAGCACGTGGTGGAGAATGCGGTCCAGGCCGGAGGCTGGGGCCTGGTGCTCGGGAAGAAGGCGATCGTGGAGATGATCGGCAGCCACGACTGCGAGCTCGAGGACGCGAAGTTCGCCGATTGGACCGCCCATGAGGTGTCGGACGGGACGGCGATCCTCACCTACACGGCGATGCAGAAGGGCAGCTGTGACGGGGAGGCGCTGCCGGAGAAGATTGCGGTGACCGCGACATACGTGCGGCATGGAGACCACTGGATGTCGGCCTCGTATCAGGAGTCGACGCTGGAGCAGTAATCGGGGCGCCGAGGCAACTCGAGAACACTCACAGGACGGGTCGAGCGCCGCCGCGCCCACCGCCGTTCAGGCTCGCGCCGCGGCCCGCGCCGGCCCTACATTCGTCGCGTCCAAGCCCGGACGGTTCCCACCCTCAGGAGGCGACGGATGAACGTGAAGAAGCTCCTCATCGCGGCCCTCATCACCGGAGTCGTCGTCAACGTCTACGACTTCGCCATCCACGCGGTGCTGCTTAGAGGCACCTACGAAGGCCTGCCCGACCTGTTCCGCCAGGACAGCCCCGTGGGCTGGCTCGTGATCGGCGACTTCGTGATGGCGCTAGTCGTCGTGTGGTTCTACGACCGGGTGTACAGCAGCTTCGGCGGAGGTGCCCTGAACGGAGCGAAGTTCGGCTTCTACGCCGGCGTGCTGCTGGGCTTCCCGGCGCAGCTCTTCGCGCAGATGATGTTCGTGGGCTTCCCCTACTCGTTGGCCTGGATCTGGGTCGCTGCCGTCATCGGCTGGGGCGTCCTGGCCGGCCTGACCGCGGGCGCGGTATACGGCAGCGAGGCGAAGGCCGCGGCCTGAGACGCGGCCGCAGGTCCCGGCGCACCCGCAGACCGTGACGCCAAACCCGTAGCCCAGGGACCACCACATGGCCAGAGGAAGCACCCGAGCCGTCGTGGCGGCGATGATCGCCAACGCGGTGATCGCCGTGGCCAAGTTCGGGGCGGCGGCGATCACCGGGAGCTCCGCCATGCTCTCGGAGGGGATCCACTCGGTGGCCGACACCGGGAATCAGGCCCTCCTCCTCCTGGGCAACCGGCGGAGCCACAGGCCGGCCGATCGACGCCATCCCTTCGGCTACGGCCCGGAGATGTACTTCTGGAGCCTCATCGTGGCGATGATCCTGTTCGGGCTCGGCGGCGGGTTCAGTCTGTACGAGGGCATCGCCCACCTGGGGCACACGGAGATCCCGCAGAACCCGGTCTGGAACTACGCGGTTCTGGCGGTGGCGTTCGTGGTCGAGGGCATCGCCCTCCGGGTGGCGCTCAAGGAGCTCGGAGGGAAGGGGAGCGGAAAGAGACTCGGCCAGAGGATCCGCGACAGCAAAGATCCGCGGGTGTTCGTGCCCGTCGCCGAGGACACGGCAGCGCTCATCGGAATCGTAATCGCGTTCCTGGGCGTGTTCCTGTCACGCGCGCTGGACGCACCCGTTCTCGACGCCGTCGCCTCCATACTGATCGGGTTGCTACTGGCCGCCGTGGCGGTCTTCCTGGGCTCTGAGACCCGGGCGCTGCTGGTGGGCGAGGCCATCACGGACCGGCTCGCGACGGAGGTCCAGCGCATCTGCGTCGAGGACGAAGCGGTGAGCAAGGTGGTGCGCACGCTCGGCGTGCACCTGGGGCCGGACGAGATCCTGCTCACGCTGGGGCTCCGGTTCAAGCCGGGACACGGGGTGGAAGAGGCGGCCCGGGCGGTGGAGCGCATCGAGAAGAAGATCCGGCAGCAGGACCCGCGGGTGACGCGCGTGTTCGTGGAGCCGGAGGTAGCGAGCGATCCGGGAGGGCTAGGGACGCCTTTCTGACGGTCGGGGAGACGCCGGCTCGCCGGGTCGATGCAATGTGGAAACGGCCCGACAGTGGTGTTTGCAGTCGGCCCGAGACCTGCCTGCCCGCCCGAGTGGGCCAGCAGGCTTACGGACCGCTTGAGATTGCGTCCTCAGGTCCAAGTCCTTAAACTACTATCGAGCCATAACATCCGCTGTCCGTTGGACCCCCCGGGAAGAGGAGCCGCTCCCGTGGAGACGGTGCGCGCGTCCATCGCTCCTGCACTCGCCGCCCGCTACGACATTGACCGTGAGCTCGGCGCGGGCGCGATGGCCGAGGTGTTCCTGGCGCACGACCTGAAGCATGATCGCATGGTCGCGATCAAGGTCCTCAAGCCCGAGCTCGCGAGCGCCATCGGCGCCGATCGATTCCAGCGCGAGATCGAAGTCGTGGCCGGCCTTACCCACCCGCATGTTCTGCCACTACACGACTCTGGGGAAGTCGCCGGCCTTCTCTACTACGTGATGCCCTACATCGAGGGCGGGTCGCTGCGCGGACGCCTGGAGCGCGAAGGTCGTCTTCCGGTACCGGACGCAATCCGGATCACCCGCGAGATGGCCGACGCTCTAGGTTTCGCGCACCGGCGCGGAGTCATTCACCGCGACGTCAAACCGGGGAACATTCTTCTCACCGAGGACCACGCCCTGCTGGCCGACTTCGGTATCGCGCACCTGGCCGAGACCGAGGGCGCAACCCTGACCGGTGCCGGCCTGGCTCTCGGAACGCCGACGTACTTCAGCCCCGAGCAGGCGACCGGCGAGCGCGATGTCGACGGGCGATCGGACATCTATTCGCTGGGGTGCGTGCTGTACGAAGCACTCACCGGCCAGCCCCCCTTCACCGCGACCAGCGTCCGGGCGCTGATCACCCACCACCTCGTCGATCCGCCGGCCCAGGTGCGGGAGCTGCGGCCCGAGGTGTCCGAAGGGATCGAGGCCGTGGTGCAGACCGCCCTGCAGAAGCAGCCGGAGGAGCGGTTCCAGACAGCGGAAGAGATGGCGGGCTCGCTTGACCTCGTAGCTGGCGGCTTCGAGGCGGTGGTAGCCGCGGCTCTCCGCAAGCTCGTGCGGCGAAGCAGGTGGTTACACGGAAAGCGAGTGGCGATCCTTGCGGTGGTGGCCGTAGCGGCCCTGATCGTGGGCATCATCGCCATCCGGTCGGCCGCAAGGGCGCCGGTCGTTCACGGCCCCCAGGCGACCTACATGCTCGTTCCCTTCAGGGGCGGTGGGGCGACGGAACGAGAGGTGGAAATTGCGGAGCGAGCGGTTCGCACGCTCTACTTCCACCTGTCCTACTGGACCTCCATCCGAGTAGTCGAACTCGACGCGCTGGAAGGTCCGATCGCGGACCTGCAGCTGGCGGGCGTTGGCCTGCCGTCCCTGAACCTCGCCGCCGTCCAGGAGCTCGCCGAGCGAGTCGAAGCGAGCCACGTCGTCCAATTAGAGGCGCTGATGCTGGGCGACTCGATGGCAGTGGTGGCGACCATCCGCCCACGAGGCGACCCGGGCGAACAAGAGAGAGCGATCCGCCGCGACGGCCGCTCTGACGAACTCGAACTGATCACCGCAGGCCTGGCCCTTGAGATCCTGGGACTGCACGGCGAGGCGGCTGACTACGACGATCTGATCAACCGGTCGCCGAACCACGCCGCCCATCAGCAGTTCCGGGAGGGGCAGATCGCCCTGTACGACTGGCGACTGGCAGAGGCGGAGGAGCACTTTCGCGCCGCTATCGAGGCAGATTCCGCGTTCGCGCTCGCTCACCACTACCTGGCGCAGACGCTGTACTGGCGATCGGCCAGGGATCGCCAGCGCATCGTCGATCTCGGGCCGGAGATCGAGTACCATTCACGCCGCGCCGAACAGTATGGCGTGGGCGAGCGCCTTCGGCCCGGCGAACATAGCCACGTTGGGGCGTTTCGCGCCTTCTGGACCGGAGACTACGACCGGGCTCGGGTCCGCTACGACAGCATTCTCTCCTTCAACCCCACCGACTTGGAAGGCCTGGTCCTGCGGGGCGCGGTCGAGTTCGACGATCCGTGGCTGACCGAGGGCCGTCGGGGTTCCCTGACTCCACGGCAGGACCTCGGCTTGGCCCGAGCCATGTTCGATTTGCTACGGCTTCTCGCCTCCCGGTGGAGAGCTCCGCCCCCCCTATGTGGTTGCTGAGGCAGCACAGCAGCGGGCCTACTGCCCGCTGCCGGAGCACGAGACGGTTCGCTGGCTACCCGACTCCCTCTCCGCGGCCGATCGAGAGAGAGCTGCCCGCTCGGCCCGCCTGCTGCACCAGAAGACGGTCGAGCGCCTTCAGTTTTGGGCCAGAGTCGAGAAGGACCACGCGCGCCCTCATGAGGAGCTTGTCGACTGGATGTTGTGGGAGCGTTCGGTCCCCGGGTGCTCGGCGGACGAGCTATCTTCGCGAAGCCCAGGATCATCTTTCGGCGGCGCTTTCCCTCAGGGGTGACACGACCCCGGAGGATCGAGCCCGTCTCGGGGCGCTGGTGCTCGCGAGGGGAGAACTCGAATCAGCTCTGGAACACGCGGACAGGGCCCTTCAGGACCTCGGCGACTGGCAAGGCGGTGGGCCGCTGCCTCCGATCGAGGCTGCCAATGTGTATCTGGCTGCCGGACGTTCCCACCCCACAGTCGAGATTCTCGAGCGAAGCTGGGGTGAGGACACCTACGCAGTTCCCGACCCGGAGAGTGGTGATTACATCCAGGCCGGCTCAGTGTTGGGGACGCTCGGGGCGCTCCGGGCCCTCGGGCTGACGGGCGGGGAGGGTTGGGAGATCGAGCAGCGATTCGCGGCCCTCGAGCGAGCCTGGAGCGTACCGGAGTATTCTCGTCGCGAGCTAGCACTTCTCCGGCTCTACTTTCTTCGCGAAGTTTCGCCCGCGTTGGCTCGGATTCCGGAACGCTGGGCCGGCTGGTTCGAGGGATGGGACGAGCATGGGCTCGAGATCCCAGCGATCTGGAGAGGCCTGCTCGTCGCCGAGGCCCACCCCGAGGAAGCCCGACGCCATCTCCAGGAGGGCATTCGGGAATTAGAAGGGCGGCGGTCCCAAAGGCTGAGAGCCGTCCATTTCCTTATGCCGATCGTGCTCGCTAGGCGGATCGAAGCAGATTCCATAGCCGCGGACCTGTCTGTACGGGCCGGTGCGTGCCCACTGGCCGTTAACGGGATCGACTTCGGCTGGGGAATGGAAGAGTCGTTGGCCGGGAGCTTGGAAGAGCTCGCCGAACCGTAGTCACCTGCATCGCCGGAGGTGCATCATGAAAGGGGTCTTTCTTATTGCCCTGCCACTACCCGTCCTGCTGTTCTTGGTCGTGGGTGCTAAAGAGACTGAGCCAACCGGGCGAAGCCTGACAGCCCTCCAAGAGGCCCAGCAAGATACGATTCCTGTAATCGTCAGCATCGCTGAAGGAGACACCGTGACAATCGGAAGTGGGCGGACGCTGCGGATGCTGACGCACACAGACTCAGTAGTCATGATCACCCATACTGAGGAAGAACTTGAGGCACAAGGGGATTCGGCATTCTGTCTTCGCGTCCAAGACGACCTACATTGTGTCGACCTTTGGGGCTCAACGGAAGGATACCTTACCGGCTTCGTACTGGCGCCAATCAAGAATGAGATTCCGGTAGTGGGAATCGGCCTGTACGAAAAAATATGCAGCCGAACTCTGACAGGTGGGGACGCGCTCGACTGCGTGAGGTGTCCTGACGGCGGATTGACGTGCGGGGTGAATCCGAATTGCAGAGACTGAGCCATGAGCCCCTTGCCCGGAGTCACCGCCTCAAACCGATTCTTGCGCCCGGTCTCCAGGCCGGGCGCTTCGCTCTCATGCTGTAACCGTAGCTGTGACGAAATGAGGAGAAATGAGCGCAAGTGCGCGGAAGTGAAATCGCGGAAATCGTCGTGAAATCAACTGTATTGAAGTGAGTGCAAGTAACCCCCGACGAATGGGTTTCAGGAGGTCGCCGGTTGACGACGGTCTGTTCCGAGAGCCGGCCGCGGGCCTGATCCGCATTGACGTCCCGATTGGCCCACTTCCCTCACTCCTCCAGATCGGGCTTCTTCCCGGTCCTGTTCTCATGCTGTCCGAGAGGTCTCGATGAGATCGCGCGCCGCCGAGAGAGTCTTGATCTGCCTGGCCCTCGCCACCCTGCTCGGGTGCACGACGGCCAGCGCCCAGACAAGCGGCCGCGACGCGTGGCAGCGGGTGCCGGATGTGATCTCGGCCCTGGCGCTCGAGCCCGGGAGCCGGGTAGCCGACATCGGAGCGGGGAGCGGCTACTTCGTTCCGCACCTGGCGGAGGCGGTCGGCCCCGGCGGGCGCGTGTTCGCGGTCGAGATCAACGAGTGGGCGCTGGGGCAGCTGCAGAGCCTGATTGAGGACGAAGGCCTCGGCAACGTGGAGGTCGTCCGCGGCGAGGTGGACGATCCGCACCTCCCAGCCGGGTCGCTGAGCGCGGCGCTCATGGTGGACGCGTACCACGAGATGACCGAGCACCGGGCCATGCTGGACGGAACCTACGCGGCACTCGAGCCGGGGGGACGGCTGGTGATTCTCGACCTGGCCCCGTACGACGCCTCGACGCCACGCGACCACCAGATGGAGGGTCACGGGATCGGCATGGACCTCGTGGCGCGGGATCTCGAAGAGGCGGGGTTCGAGGTGCTCGAGCAGCAGCCGGAGTTTACCGAGAGCGGCCGCGGCCGCAGGCAGTGGATGCTGGTGGGGCGCCGGCCGGAGAGGTGAGGGGACAATCTGTCGCCAGCAGGCTCGTAGCTCCAGGCAGCCGATTCGCGCTATCTGTCATCGCTTCGTCAGGGTGCACAGGTTCAGACCACCAAAGGAGGACGCTCGTGAGTGACGATAGCAAGTGCCCGGTGACGGGCGGAGTGGAGGGCCGCGCAGCCGGCCGCGGCACCTCGAACCGTGATTGGTGGCCGAACCAGCTCAGTCTCAGGATCCTCCACGAGCACTCCGAGAAGAGCAACCCGATGGGCGAAGAGTTCGACTACGCCGAGGAGTTCAAGAAGCTCGACCTCGAGGCCGTGAAGCAGGACCTATACGACCTGATGACGGACTCGCAGGACTGGTGGCCGGCGGACTACGGGCACTACGGGGGGCTGTTCATCCGCATGGCGTGGCACAGCGCGGGCACCTACCGCATCGGCGACGGCCGCGGGGGTGCGGGGTCCGGCACCCAGCGCTTCGCTCCGCTGAACAGCTGGCCGGACAACGTGAACCTCGACAAGGCGCGGCGCCTGCTGTGGCCGATCAAACAGAAGTACGGCCGGAAGATCTCCTGGGCCGACCTGATGATCCTCGCCGGCAACTGCGCCATCGAGTCGATGGGGCTCAAGACGTTCGGCTTCGGCGGCGGGCGCGAGGACGTGTGGGAGCCGGAAGAGGACATCTACTGGGGAGCCGAGAGCGAGTGGCTCGGTGACAAGCGCTACTCCGGCGATCGGGAGCTAGAGAATCCTCTCGCCGCCGTGCAGATGGGCCTCATTTACGTGAACCCGGAAGGACCGGACGGCGAGCCCGACCCCGTCGCGTCGGGCCGCGACATCCGCGAGACGTTCGCGCGCATGGCGATGAACGACGAGGAGACCGTCGCGCTCACCGCGGGTGGTCACACGTTCGGCAAGTGCCACGGGGCCGGAGACACGGCGCTCGTCGGTGCAGAGCCCGAAGCCGCAGGCATCGAAGAACAGGGCCTCGGCTGGAAGAGCAGCTACGGCAGCGGCGCGGGCTCCGATGCGATCGGCAGCGGCCTGGAAGGGGCCTGGACGCCGAACCCCACCCAGTGGGACATGGGCTACTTCGACATGCTGTTTGGGCACGAGTGGGAGCTGACGAAGAGCCCCGCCGGCGCGTGGCAGTGGACGCCGAAGGACGTGGCCGACGAGGACCTCGCGCCGGACGCGGAGGACGCGTCGAAGCGGGTCGCGACCATGATGACGACCGCCGACATGGCGATGCGCATGGACCCGATCTACGAGCCGATCTCGCGGCGCTTCCACGCGAACCCGGAAGAGTTCGCGGACGCGTTCGCCCGGGCGTGGTTCAAGCTGACGCACCGCGACATGGGCCCCCGCTCCCGCTACCTCGGTCCGGAGGTCCCGGAGGAGGAGCTGATCTGGCAGGACCCGATCCCGGCCGTCGATCACGAGCTGATCGACGCACAGGACATCGCGGACCTCAAGCGCAGCATTCTCGACTCGGGCCTGTCGATCCCCGAGCTGGTCGGGGCGGCCTGGGCGTCGGCGTCCACGTTCCGCGGCTCCGACAAGCGCGGCGGGGCGAACGGGGCGCGCATCCGTCTCGCGCCGCAGAAGGACTGGGACGTCGACCAGCCGGCACAGCTGCAAGCCGTGCTGCAGAAGCTGGAAGGCATCCAGGAGGCGTTCAACAGCACGCAGTCCGGCGGCAAGAGGGTTTCGCTCGCCGACCTGATCGTCCTGGGTGGGTGCGCGGCTGTCGAAAAGGCGGCGAAGAGCGCGGGTCACGACGTGACGGTTCCGTTCACGCCGGGGCGCACGGATGCGTCGCAGGAGCAGACCGACGTGGAGTCGTTCGCCGTGCTCGAGCCGGCTGCGGACGGGTTCCGCAACTATCAGAAGGCCAAGTACGCCGTGACGGCCGAGGAGCTCCTGGTCGATCGCGCGCAGCTGCTGACGCTGACCGCTCCCGAGATGACGGTTCTGGTGGGCGGGATGCGTGCGCTGAACACCAATTTCGGAGGGTCACCGCACGGCGTCTTCACCGAGCGGCCCGAGACGCTCACCAACGACTTCTTCGTGAACCTGCTCGACATGGGCACAGAGTGGAGCGCGACCTCGGAGGACGAGGACGTGTTCGAGGGCCGCGATCGGGCGACGGGTGAGCTCAAGTGGACCGGCACCCGCGTCGACCTGATCTTCGGCTCGAACTCCCAGCTCCGGGCCGTGGCCGAAGTTTACGGCTGCGAGGACTCCGAGCCGAAGTTCGTGCACGACTTCGTGGCGGCGTGGGACAAGGTGATGAACCTGGACCGCTTCGATCTGACCTGATCGTGGGCCAGGCCGGAGCGCGCTTGGTCCAGCCGCGGAGAGTCCGGAAGCGTGGAAAGCCCCGTTCGGCGGGGCTTTCCGTTTAGATACGGAAGCTAGGCGAAGACCTCGGGCAGATCGATCTCGCCGAGCGCCTCTCTGCCGAGTCGGACGGGGAGTAGCTTGGCGTATCGCTGGAGGCTCGGCGCCTCGGACGGTCGCTCGCCTAACGTCCACACCTCCACGGACTCCGCCTCGGGATCCACGATCCAGTACTGCTTCACGCCCTGTCGCTCGTACAGCTTCCGCTTCACGCCGCGGTCGCGGTGTGCCGTGGTCGGAGAGATGACTTCGACCACCAGGTCGGGGGCGCCCCGGATCGCCGCGTCGGAGATGATCGCCAGCCCGGCGGAGGAGACGAACACGATGTCGGGCTGTACGCCCTCCTCCGTGTCCGGGAACTCGACGCCGACGGGGGCCACCCACAGGCGACCGCGCCCCGAGTCGACCAGGGCGGCGTGGAGGCGCAGGGCCAGCCGCAGCACGATGTCCTGGTGCCTCGGCGTCGGAGCCGGTGTCACGTACAACTCCCCCTCGATCGCCTCGTGGCGATGTCCGTCGTCCGGGAGCTGCTGGACGTCCTGCCAGGTGATCTGTGAGAGCGCCATACGATCCACATTATACCTCCGGGTCGCGCGAGCGCGCACACGGAGGATCGGAACGGGTGTCAACGAAGGATCAAACACCACCGCCGCCACGCCGGATCCCCAACCCGTCGCACCCGCGGCGGCGGTCGACAGCATCTAATCTGGACCCACGCTATACTCAAGGCGCGCCCGCGGGAGGCCGCGTCTTCCGCTCCGACGAGGACGACGAGGTTTGCGTGCGCTACTCGCCTAAGATCGCCGCCTGGATCCGCGAGAAGGGGGCGTGCGAGGATCTGGAAGACGGAAGCGTAGCCGTGCGCTTCCCGGTCGTGGACCCCGGCTGGGTCGTCAGGCACGTGCTCCAGTACGGCGCGGAAGCGGAGGTGCTGGAGCCGGCGAGCGTGCGGGAGATGGTGGTGGCGACCGCCTGCTCGATCGTCCAGCAGCACTGATTGCCAGGCGGATTGGCAGCTCTGCTGCGCGCCGGACAGCGGGCCGCGGAGATGGAACGATGAGCATCGGCCTTTCCAAGTCCCGCTTCGTGGCGGGCTGGCAGTGCCACAACCTCCTGTGGTGGAAGGTACACGAGTCCGAGGCCCCCGAGCTGGTCTCCGACAAGGTGGCCCGCGACCGCATGGAGCAGGGAATCGCCGTCGGAGAGCTGGCGCGCGGACAGTTCCCGGGCGGCCTCCTTATCGACTTCCCCTACGACCGGTACCAGAAGAAGATCGCCGCCACGCGCGAGGCGCTCGCCGCCGGTGCACCCGCCATCTTCGAGGCCTCGTTCAGCGAGGAGGGCGTCTTTGTCGCCGTGGACATCCTCGAGCGCACGGACGGCGGCTTCAACCTGATCGAGGTCAAGTCGACGTCGAGCCTCAAGCCGGAGCACGTCCCCGACGCGGCCGTCCAGCTGTACGTCCTGCGCGCGGCGGGGCTCCCGATTCGACGGGTCGAGTTGATGCACCTCAACAGGGAGTACCGACACCCGGGGATCGGCCGGCTGTTCGTCCGCGAGGACATCACGGCCGAGGTGCTCGGCATGATCGACCAGGTTCCCGCAGCGGTTGCCGAGATGCGAGAGATGCTGGGCGGCGAGTTTCCCGATCTGCCACTCGGACTCCAGTGCGCGGAGATCAGCGACTGCCCGTTTCGGGACCGTTGCTGGCCAACCGCGCGCGACCACATCCTCACCCTTCACGGGAAGGGCATCAAGAACGTACTGCCGCTGATGGAGCGGGGAACCCACTCGGTGCTCGACGTGCCCCCAGACCTGAGCATGAGCGCCGTAGCCCGGCGGCAGGTTCGATCGGTCCGCGCGGGCGAGCTCATCGCGGAGCCCGGCCTGCGAGAGGCCCTCGCGCTCCTCGAGCCTCCGCTCGGGTTCCTGGACTTCGAGACCGTGAGCCGAGCGCTTCCTCCGTGGGATGGGCTGGCCCCCTGGGGCGTGCTCCCGGCCCAGTTCTGCTACCACGAGCTCCAGCCCGACGGGACCTACACGCACGCCGAGTGGCTCGCCGATGGCCCCGGCGATCCCAGCGAGCCGATCGCCCGGGCTCTGGTCGCGGCCTGCCGCGCCGCGCGCTGGGTGATCAGCTACACCCACTTCGAGCGCACCCAGATCAACACCCTGATCGACCGCGTCCCGGAGCTCGCGGCTGAGCTCGAAGACCTGAGAGACCGCCTCTTCGATCTGCACGCCGTCGTGAAGGACAACGTCTACCACCCGGACTTCCAGGGCAGCCTCAGCATCAAGGACGTGCTCCCGGCACTCGTGCCCGAGCTGAGCTACGACGACCTCGCCATCCAAGAGGGCATGGACGCGAGCGTCGAGATCGCGCGGATCCTGCTCAAGCCGGAGACCTTCACGGCGGAAGAGCGCGAGCGGTTGCGGCAGGACCTGCAGGCGTACTGCGAGCGGGACACGTGGGCGATGGTGCGGCTGCTGGAGACGCTGAGGGAGCTGGCCGGCGCGGGTTCATGAACCCGGACGGACCGGAAGAGGTGAGCAAAGCTAGGAAAAGCACCCACTGTTCGACGCCGGCCTTCTGGCAGGACATCAGAGTGACGCGCTCGGAAAGCCCGCTCGCAAGCGCCAGGTTGGTCGCCGGCAGCGCGTGCTCAATGTCTCGGCACTCCATGCCTCGACGGCACGCCGGGCGCTTTGCCTTCTCGCCCGGCGGCGGGCTAAGAGGTAGTTTGTCGTTCAAGTCGTGAGCAGGAACGCCGTACCCTCCAGCGACGTGACTGCCGTTCCTCGTCACGTTGCGACCTTGCCTCCCCTCAGGCCGCCCAAAGGCACAGGAGGCCTTCATGCGATACTTGTCGCTCGTGCTCGCAGCCATGCTATTCGTCGCCAACCAAGCGTTTGGACAGGGCAGACCCATTGAGCTGGGCCTGGACGCTGGTTTTCAGGTCAGCCTGACCGATGCCGTGGACGGCTTCGAGACCGACAACGTCACGGCAATTCAGTTTCCTGCCCAGCGGTTTCGGATCGGTTTCTTCGTGAGCGATGCCGTGTCAATCGAGCCCTCGGTTGGCTTCACCTACTTGAGCGTCTCAGGCGAATCACTCACCGAGCTTGGTGCGGGCCTTGCTTTCGTGTATCACTTCACCAGTGATGTGAGCCGGCCCCGAGTGTACCTGGGTGCAGGCGGGAGTCTGGACCTCATAGACATTGGGGACGCGAGCGATGCTCAGTTCGGCGCCGGTGCTCTCTTCGGTGTGAAGCTCCCTGCCGGAGACCAGTTCGCCGTGAGACTTGAGGCACAGTACGTCCGTGCTTTCGAGAGCGATGACCGACTTGGATCCAACATCATAGGTGCCCTTGTGGGCTTCTCGTTCTTCACGAAGTGAGCAAAAGGCGGCGCTGAGGTCGTACCTGCCTCAGCAGGTGGTATGAAACAGGCCCCCGACCGGGGCGCTCTCACGCAACTCGTTGTAGCGGTCTACCGCCTCGCCCGTGGGCAGAACGAGGACCTCGACGCCCTTCTGCTTGAGCCACTCGCGGGTTTCCACCGGCACCTGCAGGCGTTGCTGCTGTCCACGGGAGAGCACGACGACGCCAGCGCCGTGCTTCAGCAGTTCCTCCACGTCGGTGGGCTGGATGCCGGGCACGTGGCTCGTGCCCGTCTCCGTCCAATCCCACTCGCGGCCGCCGCCCGGCCACAGCTTCGCGTCCTTGAAGGCGCGTCCGTCCTCCGTTTCGATGCGGCCCCAGGCGAGGCTCGTGATCCGCGGGGAGCGTGAGGTCCGCTGCGTCTCATCGGATTCGGCGTGCATCGCGTGTCCGTGGCACTCGGTCGCGGCTACTCCAGGCGCTCGTACAGAACAAGCGTCGCCCGGTAGTCGTCCGGGTCGATGTCGCCGGGCACCACTGGGTACGGACTCAGCTCGAGGAGCGTGAGTTCGTACCGGCCCAGCACGACCGCCTTCGGCTCCTCGTTGGTGTGCAACGTGTGCTCCATGGCGTCGCCGTCTCGCGGGGCGATCTCGAGCACAACGGCGGCGTCGCCCGCCCACACGCACTGCACCTGGAGTGGGCAACGGGAGTCCCCGGCGACCCGCAGAAACCGTACATGCGTACCGGTAGGCTCGAGCGTGGTGCACTCTCCGGGCGCCAGCGTGAAGGACTCGTCAACCTCGGGGCCGGTCGGATCGTTAGCGCAGGCGGCCAACAGCCCGACCGTGCCGAGAATAGCCACGAGGCTTGCGCCAGGTCTCATAGGCTCTTCACACAGGTGCGACGAGGACAAGCACCGCTTCCCTTATACACAACGCCCGAAGGGAAGGATTCGGGAACGGCTCCACGACGGTTCGCCGCTCGGCGCTCGCTGGCCCGGCGGCGGGCGGGATGGTCGCCGTGCGGCACTTGGATTCCGTGACCAAAGTCACACCGCGAGGGTGAGCCTTGTCCTGACCACCCGTCGGCAATCGAAGCATACTCTATACATGCTCGGTGACTCTCATACCCAGGCTGGAGGATCATGATGGAGGACAAGATCCGCATCGAGCTCACGGAGGAGCAGCAGGCAAAGATCCGTGAGGTCACGGGCAAGGAGGCTTCGGCGATCGAGCTGACAGCCGAGGAGCTGGAGGACAGGGTCTCTCCGCGGACGTTTGATTACCGCCCGTAGGGCCCAACCACAGCCAAGACACGGAACGGGGCGGTCGCTGTACGGGCCGCCCCGTCTGACAAAGGGCATGGGCCTCGGTTAGGTGCTGAAGCCGGCGAGCGTGCGGGAGATGGTGGTGGCCGCGGTTACGCCTTTGGCTTCCTGAACGCCGGGGCCGGGAGCGTTCCTCTTTGCTGGCAGGTTGAAGCTACTGCTGTAGACGTCGGGCGTGAGCCCGACCATCTTCCGAAGGTCTGAGCGCACCGGATCTGAAGCGGGCGTTGGACATTGTGCGGGAGCGTCAGCATGACATCTACAGAGCCTGGCGAGACCATTCGACGGTTGAGCTCTCCAACGTGTCGGCCCACGGCATGTGGTTGCTCGTGGATGGCCGCGAGCTGTTCCTCGCGTTCGACTCGTTCCCCTGGTTCCGCGACGCTTCCATCGCCCGGCTGGCCCACATCGAGCGTCCGCTGCCGCACCACTTGCGTTGGCCGGGCCTAGACGTGGACCTGTCGCTCAACTCGATCGAGCATCCGGAGCTGTATCCCCTGGTGACCGGGGCTCGGGCCGACGTGCGAGAGCCGTCCGACTCCGACCGCGGTTGAGCCCGCCCCCGATCCTCACCGCTGCAGAGCCTCGAGCCGCCCCTGAATGATCCATGCCTGGCGTCGGCGTGCAATTCCGGGCGCCGTGATTAGATTCCTGATACTCCCTCTGGCGAGCCAGGCCGTACCCCTTCCGACGTGACCCGCCGCGTTCCGTAACCGCTATGCCGGAGGTGCACCATGCGCAGCCTCGCTCTCACACTGGCCGGTCTCTTCATGCTGGTACTCGCCGCGCCCGCGCAGGCTCAGGAAGCGGAGGAAGCACCAGAGACCCGCGTCCTCACGATGACCGCGTTCCATGTCCCGTTCGGAGAGAAGATGGCCGCGTTCACGGAGTACGCGGACGAGTACATCGTCCCGCCCACTTCGGCCGACCCGCATGTTCTGATGTTCCGGGTGGCGATCCACTATTGGGGCGCGACGGACGTGACCGTGTGGTTGATCACCGAGTACGCGTCCCTGACCGCGATGGAGCTCTCCAACTCCTGGCAGAACGAGTGGTACGAGGAGAACTACCCCGAGGGGACCCCGGAGCGCGAAGCGGCGGACGGGGCGTTCGAGAAGTACTTCGTTCCGTACTTCGCGCAGCACGAGGACAACATCCTGAACGTCAACATGAACCGGGCCAAGTAGGAGGACGACCATGCGGTATTATGGAGCGCTGGCCGCCTCCATCTGCCTCTCCGCCCTCGTAGCCTGTCAGCCGGCGGAGCAGGCCGCACCGGTCTTCTCGGCCGAGGAACAGGCCGCCGTCGAGGCGGAGGTGGAGCAGACCATCGACGCGTACAACGAGGCCGTCCGGAGGATGGACCTCGACGGGATGTTCGCGCTGTGGGCCCAGGAGGAAGGTGCCGCCCTGGCCGCGGACGGCAAGCTGATCGCCGGCTTCGACGCGTATGCGGACTATGTCCGGCAGATGCTGGGCGACGTGACCGAGATTGTCGAGCTGGAAGACTGGAACCCGCACACCTACGTGCTGGGTCCCGATGCTGCCTCGCATGCGGTGGAGTGGCGCTGGGCGCTCGCCGGCGCGGCCGGCGACACGGTCAGATCGCAGGGCTCGTGGCTGTACGTGCTGAAGCGCTTCGACGACGGTTGGAAGATCGTCCACTCGGCGGGGACGCACCTGTACGACTGACTGATTATGGATGCGGGGGCAGGCTCCTTGGGAGATGCTCCCGCGAGCCGTATGGGCGCCGGGATTACCGGAGGGGCCTGAGCTGAGCTTCCCTCACTCCTCCGGCTCGGGCTTCCTCCGCCAGCGCTTGAGCAACGATCTCCGCCGCTTCTGCTCCAGGCGCCTCTTCTTCTCACGCTCGGGCGTCTTGGTGGCAATCCGGGGCGTTTCTGGACGGGCGCGCTCTTCCAGAGCGGCGCGCAGGCGGGCGAGCGCGGTCTTCCGGTTCCGGTGCTGGCTGCGCGATTCGCGTGCAGTGACGGAGATGCCGGTCGGCAGGTGGGTCAGGCGCACGCCGGACTCGGTCTTGTTCTGATGCTGCCCTCCAGGTCCGCCGGCCCGGAACGTTTCGACCCGACACTCCGCGAGGAGCGCGTCGTCGTCCGCAGGCGGCTCTAGGTCGTGCGGTGATTCGGGATCGCGCGGCGGCTCGGGGTCGGGGGTCATGGCCAACGATAGACACGGATACGGCCCCGCCGAAAGTTCGAGCCCTTTCCCGAGGCCGAGCGGGAACGGTCCCCGTTCCTACCTCCTCACGACCTTGCCGCCCTTCATCACGAAGCTCACCCGCTCAGTGGCGGTGATGTCCTCCAGAGGATTCCCCGGGACCGCCACCAGGTCGGCCAGCAGTCCCTCCTCGATCCGCCCCCGGTCCTCCACGCCCAGGAGGTCGGCCGCGTGGATCGTCGCCGACTGGATCGACTGGAGCGGGGTCATCCCCCGGTCCACGAGGGCCGCGAACTCCTGGGCGTTGTCGCCGTGCGGGAACACGGCCGCATCGGTCCCGAAGGCGATCTTGACCCCGGCCGCGATCGCCTTGCGCAGGCTCTGCTTGGCCACCGGCAGGATCGACTCCGCCTTGTGCCGGATCTGCGGCGGCAGGACGTCGTAGTTCACGGCGTCCGCGACGTACGTGGTCGGCACCAGGTAGGTGGCGTGCTCGATCATCAGGGCGATCGATTCGTCATTGAGCGTCGAGCCGTGCTCGATCGACGCCACGCCGGCCCGCACCGCGGCCATGATTCCGACCTCTCCGTGCGCGTGCGCGGCGACCTTTATCTCGTGACGGGTCGCCTCCTCGACCACCGCTCTCAGCTCGTCGTCCGACATCTGCTGAGCGCCCACCGACCCCTCGTGCGACAGGACGCCCGCCGTCGCGCATACCTTGATGAACCTCGCCCCGTGCTTGATCTGATACCGCGCGGCGGCCAGGAACTCGGCGGGCCCGTCCGCTATCCCTTCTTCAGGCCCTCCCTCGAGGACGCCGGGCGCCCACCCGGTCTCGTCGCAGTGCCCGCCGGTGATCCCGAGCGAGTACCGGCCCGAGATCATCCTCGGCCCCTCGGCGAGCCCCTCCTCGATCGCGTGCTCCAGCGCGACTCCCGCCGGCCCGCTCATGTCCCGCACGGTGGTGAAGCCTGCGTTCAGGGTGATGCGGGCGTTGTGGGCCGCCCGCAGCGCCCGATCGCCCTCCGTCTCCTGAACCGAGCGCGTCAACCAGCCTTCATCTAGGTCGCCCGCCAGGTGGGTGTGAAGGTCCATGAGGCCGGGCAGCAGGGTGACGTCTCCCAGGTCGATCACCTCGGCGCCGGACGGCGGGCCGCCTCCGACCCGGGCGATGCGGCCTTCTTCGATCACGACCAGCGCCGGCGAGATGACCTCGCCGGTCTCTACGTCCAGCATGCGCTCGGCACGGACGGCTGTCGTCTGTGCTAGCGCCGGGAACGGGGCGAGGGCCAGCACCAGGGCCGGCAGACCGGCCTGCGACGTGCGAGCGAGGGGGAATCGCATCTCTTCCTCTCGGTTGACTCGTGCGGGTAGAGCCTCGGTGGACCAAAGAAAGCGTTTGCCTGCCCGGGAGGGAAGGGTGCAAAGAGAGCATTTGCTGAAGCCCCGGGACCGCACCGATCCTGCAAAATGAGGCGGGCGCGGGCAAGATTTCCTCTTTTCCGGTGCCAGCCCGATTCTAATCCCTTGCCAAAAGCCAACTTACGATCGGCACGATCCCTGCCTGCCTTTCCCCAACAAAACGGTTGGACCTTGGCTTCGGCCCCCGGTGGGCGAGAGCCGGGGACGGATGGGACGGCGGCCCGTGGCGGCCGCGCAGACAAGAGAGTGGATCGATGTCGTTACGGTGGATCAAGCGCAGACTGCTCGGAGTCTTCGCGGCGCTGGCCCTCACGGGGCTCGCCGCGTGTGACGGTGACAACGGTACCGACCCGACCGGCCTCCAACCGCTGGTGAGCTCGGTGGCCCCGGACAGCGGCAACGTAGGCACCGGAGTGGCCATCACCGGCGCCGACTTCGAGCCGGGGGCTTCCGTCGTGTTCGACGGAATCCAGGCGGACTCCGTCGGCTTCGTGGACGCCACCACGATCGTGGCGTACGCTCCGGCCGGCGTAGTCCGAGACACGCTGTACGACGTGCGGGTGGTGAACCCGGGCGGTAAGGACGACGTGCTGGCCGATGCCTGGAAGGCTGTCGGGCCGGCGTTGCTCGTGGTGAACGGGGTCTCCAGGCCCAGCGGGAACACCGGGAGCACGGTGATCCTCGAGGGCAAGGCGTTCGGCGACCTGGCGAGCTTCGGGCATGTCTTCTTCAGCGACGCGGCGGGGCAGCCCGTGGAGGCGGACGTCACGCTGCCGGCGAACTGGACGGACGAGTTCGTCGTGACCTCGGTTCCGAGCTCAGCCGAGACCGGACCGGTGTGGATCGAGACCCCCCTCGGCGCCACCGACTCGGTCACCTTCCGGCTCCTCCAGTCGGCGAGCTTCAGCCCGTCCCTGATCAACTGGACGGCGACCACGTCGCTGCCCGAGGTACTCCAGGGGCTCGGGGCCGTCTTCCTGCCGATCGAGACGGGGCCCGCTCCAGGCCAGCTCGTCTTCGTGAGCGGCGGGGCGGATGGCGTGCTGGCCCCGAAGACGGCGGTCCGCTACTCCGAGATCGACGCCGTGGGAGCGTTCTCCGCATGGACCGACGCCCAGTCGCTGCCGGCCGCCCGCGCCTTCCACGGCGCGGCCCTTGCCACCCCGTTCAACGCGCTGGTGGACACCCTCCAGGCGGGCCACCTGTACGTCGTCGGCGGCATCGATGACACCGCTGCTCCCACCACGAGCGTCTACCACAGCACGGTCGAGCTGGACCGCTCGAACCCCGTGTGGACCACGGAGACGGCACTGCCGGCCCCGCTGCACTCGATGGGCGTCGCGGTCTTCCGGTCGTGGCTGTACGTGGTCGGCGGTGCCACCACCGGCAACGCCCCCGTGGCGGAGGTATACCGGGCCCGGATCAACGAGGACGGCTCGCTGGGCTCGTGGGAGAGCCAGCCTTCCTTGCCCGCGCCGCGCGCCTACCCGGCCGTGGCTCAGGCGGCGGGCGTGCTGTACGCGCTCGGAGGCGAGACTGCGGCCAACGCGCCGGGAGATGGGACGCTGACCGGCACCCGCTCGGGCGACGTCCACTACAACCCGCTGAACCTGCGGACCGGTGAGCTGTCCGATCCGTCGTGGACGGCGAATCCGAGCAGCATGATCAAGGACCGGGCCAAGCACACGGCCGTGGCCGCCGGCGGCTGGGTCCTGGTGAGCGGCGGACTCTACAACGGCTCCGGCTCATCCTCCACGGAGCACTCGTTCGCCGACATCGATCTGGACGGCACGCTGGGAAGCTTCGGCGGCGCCACCGGCTCGCAGACCATTGTGGCGGCGGGCGGGGTACCGTTCTTCAACCACGGAGCCCTCGGCTACGTCGACGCGTCGGGCGAGGCACACGTGGTGATCCTGGGAGGCGCGGACGTCAACGCTCCGTCCAGTGCTCTCGCGGGGGTGTGGATCTACTGACGCCAGTCCTCGCCGCCGGCCGACCCGGCACGCAGCGGGCGAGCCGCGACGAAGAGCAAGAGAGGGGCGACCCGATCGGGCCGCCCCTCTCCGCTTTCCAAGCTGTGTGACTCGAGGCTGCGGGGGCAGGGAACTGGGGCCCTGCCGGCTCGCTCTCGCCTCTAGAATCCCAGGGTCGCCTGTCCGGTGCAGGCACTCGCCGATGGCGGTGCCGTGCCGGCGTTGCACACCTCGTAGGTCACCGTGACCGGATTCTTGCCCAGATTGTCCGTGTACGAGCCGTCGTTGGCCTGCCCCTGGGCGTGAAGCTCGCCGTCCTTCCAGATGTCCACGAGGACCGCGCCGCCCGACCAGTCGAGCTGGGCCTTGAAGGTCCGTCCCCTCTGGACCGCCGTCACACCGGCGGCAACCCATGCCGGAGCCGGTTCCCCGCCCGGGCTGACGGTGACCTGCTGGCTCATCGTGCCGCTGTCGGCTCCCTGGTCGTCGGTGCAGCGGCCGCTGACCGTCGTCGTCTGTTCGTAGGTCCGCGCGACGCCTAGGATTCCCGACGTCCCCGAGATCTCGAACGAGCCGTCCCCCGTCGGTGCCGTCCGAGTCCGAACAGGTGAGGTCGATCGTCACGTCGAGCGGAGCCGTTCCGCTGGTGGGGCTCACCGTGAGAGTCGCCGCCGGCGGATCGTTCGTCGGACCGCCGCCCGTGTCGCACGACCCATCACCACCAAACGCCCCGCCGTTCAGGAACAGCATCGGCTCGGTGGACTCGCCGCCTGCGTCGTTGTCGTAACCGCAGGCCGCGGACATCGCCACCGTGGCTCCGCCTCCCGCGCTGAACACGTCCGTGACCGCGTCGACGCCGGCACGCGCAGCCCCGTTGGGCGCGTACGGCACCGGCCCGCCGCTCCTGGACAGGTACAGCGCCACGGCCCCGGCGACGTGCGGGCTCGACATGGATGTGCCGCTGATCGTGTTGTATCCACCTCCCTTCCAGGTGGAGAGGATGCACACTCC
Organism: Gemmatimonadota bacterium; assembly: GCA_039584255.1. GTDB lineage: Bacteria > Gemmatimonadota > Gemmatimonadetes > Palauibacterales > Palauibacteraceae > JBDGYE01. The sequence continues at coordinate 592 of JBDGYE010000041.1, read as the reverse complement.
CGGCGCCGTGAGGTCCACGTTGCCACCGTGGTTGCTGAAGTTCGCCCGCGTGTCGTCGCCGTCGCTCCGGCAGGTGGGTGAGCCGTTGCCCCCCGCCTTGCCGTCGAAGTCCGCGATCGCCGCCACTACGAGCGGATCCGGGTACGCCGTCCTGTTCCGGTTGTCGTTACCAGCCGAGAGCGTGAAAACGACGCCGGAATCGAGCAGCCCGCAGATCGCCTTGTGAACGGCGTCGGAGCTAGGCGAGCAAGCCTGGCCGTCGTCGCTGGTGCTGATGCTCATGTTGGCGACGGCGATGTCGGTCCCGCCTGCCTTGATCTCCGCCACCCAGTCGATCCCCGCCACCATGTCGCTAGTGAAGCAGAAACCGCCGCCCCCGCAGACGCGGGCGGCCCACACCCGCGCACCCGGCGCGACGCCGAGGATGCCGCCGTTCGCCGCCATCGTGCCGGCGACATGAGTGCCGTGGCCGTTGGTGTCGTTGTAGTTGTTCGGGTTGCCGCCCGCGAAGTTGCGGCCGCCGCCGATGGTAAGATCCGGGTGGTCCTGGTCCACGCCGCTGTCGATGGTGGCGACGTCGATGTCCTCCGAG
>JBDGYE010000040.1:0-30675 GCA_039584255.1 Gemmatimonadota bacterium | reverse complement strand
GTGAAACACCCGACGTGGCTATCCTGCGGTGGGGCGACTCGTGGCCCTGTTCCGCTTCCGCATCTCCACGAGTAGGTTCTGGAGATCTGAGGGCGACACGCCGGGAATACGCCCCGCCTGGCCCAGCGTGTGTGGTCTGATCTGCTCCAACTTCTGTCGCGCCTCGTACGATAGGGAGGTGAATTCCATATAGGGTGCGTCCAGTGGCAGAGGATGCTCGTCCCTTCCGCGGAGGGCCTCTGCCCTCTCGCGGTCCCGCTCTATGTATCCCGCGTACTTCACCTCCATCTCAACCACCGTGAGGACGTCTGGGTCCTCGATCGTGTCACCGAGCGGGGCCTCAGGTCCCACCAGCCCCCGCAGCGACACGTCCGGTCTCCTGACCAGCCTCTCCACCGGGACCGTTTCCCGAATTCGAGCGCTGCCTACACCTTCCAGGTAATCGTTGACAGCGTCGGGCTCCGCCCGCGCGTCCCGTGTCCACTCCCGGGCTCGTTCCAGCTCTTCCATGTGTTCCTCGAGGGCCCGCCGTTCCACTTCTCCTACCAGCCCCAGCCGCACGGCCGTCGTGCCCAGCCGCACCAGGCAGTTGTCCTGACGCAGCATCCGCCTGAACTCTGCCCTGGAGGTGAACAGCCGGTACGGCTCGTCCACCCCCCGCGTAACGAGGTCATCGACGAGCACGCCGATGAACGCTTCGTCGCGTGCTGGCACCCACGGCTCCCTGTCCAGCGCTTCCTGCGCCGCGTTGACGCCGGCCACGAGCCCCTGACCCGCCGCCTCCTCATATCCTGTCGTTCCGTTGATCTGGCCCGCCAAGTACAGGCCCTGGAGGAACTTCAGGCGCAGCGTCGAAGCGAGCTGCGTAGGTGGGAAGTAGTCGTACTCTATGGCGTATCCGGCCTGCGTCATCCGGGCCCGCTCCAGTCCTGGAACCTTCCGCAAGAACTCCCGCTGGACATCAGGAGGCAGCGAGGTGGAGAGCCCGTTTACGTAGAGCTCAGTCGTTTCGAGGCCTTCGGGCTCCAGGAAGACCTGATGCGACTCGGCCTCCGGGAACTTGACGACCTTGTCCTCGATAGAGGGACAGTAGCGCGGACCCAAAGATGAGATCGCACCACCGTACAGCGCGGATCGCTCTAGATTGTCACGGACGACCTCCTTCACCTCTGGCCCGGCTCTGCCGACCCAGCACGGGACGTCAGGCAAGCATCGCGAACGCTCCCAGTGGGAAAACCGATGGCGTTCCCTCTCCCCGTCCTGCCGCTCGAACCGGCCAAAATCCACCGTTCGCCCGTCGACGCGCGGCGGCGTGCCCGTCTTGAATCGATCCGGCCGGAGGCCGAGCTCCTGCAGCTGCTCGGCCAGATCCACGGACGGGGCATCTCCCGCCCGACCCGCCGCGATCTTACTCTCGACCCCTACCCGGATCGCCCCTCTCAGAAAAGTCCCGGCCGTAAGAACGACTGATCTCGCCCTGAAATCGCTACCATCCGCGCACCGAACGCCGACGGCTCGTCCGCCCTCGAGCAACAGTGCCGACACCGTCGCCTGATAGAGGTCCAGATCCGGCTGGTCTTCCAGCAGCTCCCGCACCGCGCGTGCATAAAGCCCCCGATCGCACTGCGCCCGGGGTGACCACACCGCGGGGCCCTTGGATCGGTTCAGCATGCGAAAGTGCAGTGTCGTCCGGTCCGCGGCGCGCCCCATGATTCCGCCGAGCGCGTCCACTTCCCGCGCGACCGTACCCTTCGCGACACCTCCGATCGCCGGATTGCACGACATCTGGCCCACACGGGCAAGAAACGAGGTGACGAGGAGCGTTCGCGCTCCGATACGCGCTGAGGCGGAGGCAGCCTCGCTCCCGGCGTGCCCACCACCTACCACGATCACATCGTAGTACATTGTTCTGCGCTCGCTCCCTGCCCCGGGCCGGGATTCCGATGCCCTGGCGCCCCTCGCGACGCCGGGGGCCGCGGAAACTACGGAGATGCTGGCATGGCCGAAACCGCCCTCCCGACACAACGGGGATTCGTCGTGGCTGGACAAGTCCAGGGTGTCGGCTTCCGGTGGTCTGCCTGCCGGGCGGCGGAGAGTCTTGGCCTCCGCGGGACAATCCGCAACCTCCCGGATGGCAGGGTCGAGGCGCATGTTGCAGGTCCCATATCGGCGCTCGACCGCTTCGAGGAGTGGCTACGTGCCGGCCCATCCCTGGCTCGGGTGCAGACGGTCGAGAGGGTGCCCAGCGAGCTCGAGCTACCGGTGGATTTTCGAATCGTCTTCTGACCCGACCCCCGCGCGCGCTCTCCAACGAGACTCCGGGGAATCCTCCAGCCGAACGGCACTTTCTTCGATATCGGGTGTAGGCGGTTTGGTCCTATTGCCATCCAGAGGATTGCCGCATGATAGAACTGCCCGACGTCGAGCGAATGATCGATGCGTTCGCCAGCTATGCCACCGGCAAGACGGTCTCCGTCGTGATAGTCGATGACGCGCAGTCGCTGCACCTCGACGCGGATCTCATGGATGAAAAGGTCCGTGGCCATGCCATCGAGTCTGTCGAGCGGCATGGGAAATACGTCGTACTGCGTTTTCGCTCCGGGGCGGGCCTGGTCTTCCATATGGGTGCCCAAGGGGAGATCTACCTGGAGTCGCAGACGGCGCCGCCGCGGGAGAACAGCAAGATCCGCCTCCAGTTTGCGGCTGGCCGCGAGCTCCGCTTCGCCTCGCCCGGGGGCGAGGGCGAGGTGCATGCAGTGTTGGGTGAAGACCTCTCCGACCTCGGGCTCTTCGAGAACCTGGGCGTGGATCCGCTCAGCGACGAGCTGACCGCGGATAGGTTCGTCGAGCTCGCCCGCTCCAGGCCGCGTAGCACGCTCAAGGGACTCTTGATGAACCAGGAGATCGTGGCAGGAATCGGAAACGAGTATGCTGATGAGATCTGCTTCCAGGCCGGCTATCGCCCGGATCTCAAGATCCGCGACGTCCAGGACGAACAGCTTCGCAGCATCCACAGGTACCTGCAGCGCGTACTCCGCAGGGCGACCCTCCACGCCCAGGCCGCGCACGCCGATCCAGGCTGGCTCATCAACCGCCGCTCTCCGGGCACCACCTGCCCGCGATGTCAGAGCGAGCTAGAGTCCGTGAACCTCGTCGGCCGTAAGACGTACCTCTGCCCCCGCTGCCAGCGGGCTGCCTGAGCCCTACTTCCCGACGCAGAAGTCCTGGAAGACGACGTCCAGAATGTCCTCTGTCGTAACCACGCCCAAGAGCTCCTCCAGGTAGAGAGTCGCGTCCTGAAGGTGGGTCGCGGCTATCTCCGGCGGCAGGTTCTCCCGTCGAGCGGTCTCGAACTCCGTCAGCTGCCGGCGGGCCCGGCGTAGCTGGCGTGCGTGCCGCTCCCGCGTGACCAGCGGCGTCTCCTCGGCCGACCTGACTCCTCCATACACGGCGTCCAGGAGACGCTCCCGCAGCTCCAGCAGCCCCGCACCCGAATGAGACGCGACCCCGATCTCCGGCATGTCCTCCGAAGGTCCCCATTCTCCGATCGGGCCGCCGTCCCCGACCGCTTTCCATTCGACGCAGTCTGTCTTGGTCCGGACCACGACCACGCGGCGCCGCCCACCCCGTGTCGCCCCTCCATCACTCCATGCCCGCAGGAACTCCTCCTCGTTCGACTCCAACGGCCTGCCTGCCTCTACACACAGCAGGATGAGATCGGCCCGACTGAGATAGCTCCTCGCGACCTCGATCCCCATCTCCTCTATACGCTCGGGATCCGGCCGCAGACCTGCCGTGTCTACCAGGCGGAACGGATAGCCTCCGATGCTCACGAGGGCCTCGATGGCATCCCTTGTGGTTCCGGGAATCTCGGTGACGATCGCTCGTTCGAGTCCAAGTAAAGCGTTGAAAAGACTAGACTTACCAGCATTGGGTCGACCCGCGATCACGGTGAGGGCTCCATCGCGTAGAAGCTCGCCTTCCGGCGCCAGAGCCAGCAGCTCGTCCATTCGAGTGGCCAGGCCGCTGGTGGCCTCATCGATCTGAGCGCACGCTACCGGGCCGTGATCCTCCCCCGGGAAATCAATGTCGTATGCCAGAAGGGCCTGGAGCCCCAGCAACCTTTCCCTGAGCTCCTCGACCCGCCTCGATAGGCCGCGCTCTAACTGAAATAGCGCCGCGCGTTGAAAGGCGGGGGTGCGAGCGTCGATCAGGTCCAGCGTCGCCTCGACCTGCAGCAGGTCCAGCTTCCCGTTCAGCAGAGCGCGCCGTGTGAACTCCCCCGGCTCCGCAGGCCTCGCCCCGGCGGCACAGACGGCATCGAGGACGAGCTGAGGTCCCAGTGGTCCGCCGTGGCAGCTGATCTCGATCATGTCCTCACCCGTGAACGAGGCGGGACCTGCGAAGAAGGCTACGAGCACGCGGTCGACCAGCCGCCCGTCCTCCGGGTGGTGCAGGCGACAGTACTTCACCTGGCGAGGAACCAGCTTCGGGATACTCAGACTCTTCGCCACCCGCCTCGCTGCGCTGCCGCTCACACGAACCACGGCAATCGCCGCCCGGCCGGGCGCCGTCGAGACGGCCGCGATGGTGTCGTTCAGGTCCATGGCCGCACCGGGCCTGGTGTCAGGCCTTTTTCTTGCGCTTGCCCGAACCGACTCGGGCTTCCTCGGCCTTTCGCATCTCGGCTTTTGTCTGCTCCGCCTTCGCACGCGCCGCCTTGCGCTCGCGGGACAGGTACAGCTGCTGGGGGAGCGAAGCCAGGTTGCTGGTAGCGTAATAGAGGTTCAGCCCCGACGGGAAGTTCATGAATAGCACGGTGAAGACCACGGGCATCATCCACCCCATCATCTTCATCTGCGCGTTCGTCTCCATCCCTCGTTGGCCGATCCATGTGAGTAAGAACATCGACAGCCCCATGACGAGCGGTATGACGTAGATGGGATCCTTGAGCGACAGGTCCGGGAGCCACAGGAAGGGAACGCCCCTGAACTCGATCGTGCTCTGGAAGACGAAGAACAGAGCGAACAGGATCGGCATCGGGAGGAGCATCGGGAGGCAGCCCGCCAGGGGGTTCACGTTGTGCTCCTTGTAGAGCTTCATCATCTCCTGCTGGAGCTTCTGCGGCTCGTCCTTGTACTTCGTCTGGAGCTCCTTCATCAGAGGCTGCACCTGCATCTGCGCCATCTGCGCCCTCATCGACTTCTGGTAGAGCGGGAAGAGAACAACCCTCATCAGCACACCGAACAGGATGAGGACCCACCCGTACGCCAGGTTCAGGGTGCTGTGCAGCCACGTGAGAGCGATCATCACGATCCCCACCAGCGGTCGGATAATCGGGCGCATCCAACGCCAGCCGTAGGGGTTCGCGTGCTCGAGATCCTGGCCGACGGCATCCAAGCGGCTGTACTCCTGTGGCCCGATGTAGGCGCGGAACCTGAAGCCTGTGCTGCCGGCGGGAACCGGGAGCGACGCGACCAGGCCTGTGGTGTGCTCCTCCGGCGTTCCCGTGGCGATCAGGCCCCCGAACTGCGGTCCCTCTTCGGGCGCGACCAGGGCCATGAGGAAGTACTTGTTCTTCACGGCCACCCAGCCGAACGGGCCACCCTCCGCCGTCCGGATCTCTCCAGGATCGATCTTGTCGAGCTCCACGCTCCGGATGCCCCGCCGGCCGTTGACCACGTAGCCCAGCTGGCGGTAGTCGTCATTCGGGTTCTTCTCGTTCGTCTGAAGCCCGCGTCCCAGAGAGGTCAGCACCGCGTAGCCTCTGTCGGAAAGACCCTCCAGTCGGCCCGCCACCGCTATCAGATGGCTGCCGCGCATGAACCGGTAGGTGACCACGAACTCGACGTTCCCTCCTGGAAACGCGTACCGGAGCTCCAGCGAGTCCTCGGGCGACTCTTCCGTGAGACGAATCTCACTGCGCTCGGTCCGGAAGGTCTGTCGGTCCAGAGAGATGGTGTCTCCACCCAGCGCGATCCGGTACCCGAGCACTGTGTCGCCGGGCCGCACGAGCTGCACGTTCTTCTGGCCGGCGCCGTTCGGAGCGAAGGAGAGGTACTCCAGCAGCTCCGCATAGACCAGCGCCCCGCCCAGGGTGGAGAAGCGCAGGTCGTACAGGTCGGAAACGACCCGCACGGTGTCGGTCTCGGCCTCCGCGGCCGATACCGCCTCGACCGCTTGCTCCCTGGGGACTACGGCCGGCGCAGCGGTGTCCAGCGCCGGCGGCGGGACCCTCTCCTCCCGCTCTACAGGCGTGACCGCCTCGGCGGAGTCGGCCGCGATCTCTCCGGGCGGCGGCTCCGGCGGTGGGAAAAGAACGTTGGAAAGAAAGATGACCGCGACCATCAGGACCACGGCCAGCAGTGCCCGTTTTTCCATCTATCCGCCCTGTATCCCTCGCTGCTACTTCGCGCTATCCCTTGTGTTCTCCCCCTCGCAGGCTCCCGGAACGGGGTCGGGTCCGAACCCGGCGAAGGGGTGGCAACGTAGAACGCGTCTTAGCGCCAGCCACGTTCCACGCAGCGCTCCGTGGCGCTCGACTGCCTGCCGGGCGTATTCGGAGCACGACGGCGTGTACCTGCATGCGGCCGGCAGAAGCGGTGACACTCCGGCCTGATAGGCCTGTATCAGAAAAAGGATCGCCCTGCTCACGATCCGGCCTCCATCGCCTGCTCGAACCCTTCCTGCAGCTCCAGGAACGTGCATCCGTAGGCTTCGCGGCGTGCCCGCACGAGGAGCTCGCGCGGTGCGGCGCGGCGGGCCTCGCTCGGGAGCCAGCGAATGCGCACGATCTCGCGCAGTCGGCGCCTGAGCCGGTTCCTCTCGACGATCGTGCGGCCGTATCGGGGGACCAGGACGCCCGCTCGGGGCTCGGTGGTGCTGGATTCCGCCAGGAAGATGTCCATGGAGCCGCAGTGCCGCCGCTCTCCAGCACCCAGCAGCTTGACGATCTCCTCCCCGCGCCGCAGCCTGGCCCTCCTGGGGAACCGCCGCCCGCGTCTCACTCGGGCGCTCCCGTCGGGACCGACGCCGTTACCGGCGCTGCTTCCGGTGAGTCTCGTCGCTCACCGAGAGGGAGTGACGACCCTTCCGGCGTCGCCGGGCCAGGACCTTCCGTCCCGCCCTCGTCTTCATGCGCGCTCGGAAGCCGTGGTCTGCGAGTCTCTTCCGCCTGCTCGGGTTTCTATACGTCGGTTGCATCGCTGTCTCGTCTCGTCGGCGTCGTCGCCCCGTGTCATCTGAAAGAAAGCCTCTAAGACTAGGCGAAGCCTTCGGGGCTGTCAAACGCCGCACCGAGCCATACACATCTCGTTGACAGCCTGTTACCTCCTGTCTAGTATGCAGCCCCCCGTCCCACCTCCCGACCCTTGGCGCGTGTGGCGGTCTTGTCCATGGAGCTGACAGCAACAGAAGTCTGGTCGTCCATTGTTTCCGCGGCGCGGGAGGTTCTGCCCGAGCAGACGTTCCGCACATGGCTCGCGTCCACCGAGGCCGTCACCCTGTCGGACGACACCCTGGTCGTGGCCGCACCCACCCGGTTCGCCGTGGAGTGGATCGAGGACAAGTACGGTGGACTGCTGCGGGAGTTGGCGGCCAGGAGTCTCGGCCGCCCGCTGGAGCTGAGGTTCGAGCACCACGGGGTAGGCGACGGACTCGTCTTTCCGGAGATCCGGGGCGGCGACCGGCCCGTTCTCGAAGGGCGGCCGCCGGAGACTCCCGCTCCGACTGGCGAGGTACGGTCCTTTCACGAGGCAGCTCGAGCGTCGGGCCTCAATTCCAGGTACACCTTCGAGCGGTTCGTGATCGGCAACAACAGCCAGCTCGCGGCCGCCGCCTGTCGCGGCGTGGCGGACGCGCCAGCGAAGCTCTACAACCCCCTCTTCATCTACGGAGATACAGGTCTTGGAAAGACCCACCTGATGCACGCCATCGGGCACTCTATTCTCAAGCGCCAGCCCGATACTGAGATCGCCTACGTTCCGTCGGAGCAGTTCACCAACGAGATGATCGCCGCCATCCAGAGCGGCCGGACGGCGGAGTTCAGGCAGCGCTATCGCCGCATTGACGTGCTGCTTGTCGATGACGTGCATTTCCTGGGCAACAAGGAGGGTACGCAGGAGGAGTTCTTCCACACGTTCAACTCCCTCCACGACGCGCACCGCCAGATCGTCATCACGAGTGACCGCCCGCCGCCGGAGATCCCGGGCCTCCAGGAACGCCTGGTCTCGCGGTTCGAGTGGGGCCTGGTCACCGACATCAAGCCGCCCGACTTCGAGACGCGGGTCGCGATTCTCCAGAAGAAGGCAGCCGAGGACCGCCTCGTCATCGACGACGATGTCATCGAATTCATCGCCCGGAACCGTAAGACGTCGGTGCGCCAGCTAGAGGGAGCCGTCATCAAGCTGCTAGCCTACAGCTCGCTGACGCGCCGTGAGATCAACATCGACCTGGCTCGAGAGGCCCTCGGTCCGAGGGTGGAGGACGAGGAGGAGAACCGCATAAGGCCGGAGGAGATCCGGCAGCGTGCTGCCGATGCCTGGGGTGTCTCTGTCGAGAACCTCGTCTCGAAGCGGCGCACCAAGCCGATCACAGTCCCTCGTCAGGTGGCGATGTATCTCATCAAGACGGAACTCGACCTGCCCTACACGGAGATAGGAGCTCTGTTCGGGGGCCGGGACCACAGCACGGTGATCCACTCCGTTAACAAAGTAGAGGCGGACATGGCGGCTGACTCGGAGTTCAGGGCTAAGGTCCGGCGCCTGCAGGATGACCTACGCCGTTGACAGCAATTGTGGAAAACGTGTCGAAGCGGGGGAAAGCTACGGGTGCTCAGGGCTGGGCGGTGGATACGTGTTGATCGCCGCGCTACTTTTCCCTCACGTCCCACAGTGCTGCTGGAGCCATGGTACACCGATGGCCCTGGGCGGGTGAGGTCCAGCACAGGACTTCTCCACGTTCCCACGGCCCCTACTATTACTGCTGTTTGATGATGTACAGATAGAGGCAGTGACCCTTCCTGGGGAAAATCAGGAAGCGCCACCGAAAGAGGATACCCGATGAAGCTCTCCGTAACGCGTGACAGCCTGCATGGCGGCCTGGGAGCTGTAACAGCCACCATACCGACGAAGACCACCCTGCCAGTGCTATCGAACATTCTGCTCGAGGCGAGGGAGGGAACGCTCTCGCTCAGCGGCACCGACTTGGACATCTCGGTATCCGTGTCGTTGCAGGCCGAGGTGGAAGAGGAAGGATCACTGACAGTCCCGGCTCGGAAGTTCGCCGAGATAACGCGCGAGCTCCCCGACGCGCCGGTACACATCGCGGCTAGCGGTGTCGAAATAGTCATAGAGAGCGGGAAGAGCCGCTTCAAGCTCTTCGGCCTGCCGCCTGAGGAATTTCCCAGCTTCCCGGATGTGGACTTCGGAGAAAGCTGGAAGATGCAGGCAGAAGACCTGCACGGGCTGATCGGGCGCACATCGTTCGCGGCTTCCACCGAGGAGAGCAGGCCGATCCTGAACGGAGTTTTATGGCAACTACGGCCTGGCAGCGCGGCTATGGTGGCAACGAACGGACACCGGCTGGCGAAGATGGTAGTTCCGCTGGAGGCCCCCGGAGCGCCGGAGGCCGATCTAATAGTGCCGCCGAAGGCGCTGCAACAGGTCGAGAGGCTGTTCAAAAGAGAAGGTCAGGTAGAGGTTGCGCGGTCGAAGAACCACCTGGCCTTCCGCACGCCCGAGCGAGTCGTGTTCACGCGGCTTATCGAGGGGCCGTATCCGAACTACGAGCAGGTGATCCCGAGCGACAACGACAAGGCGGCCACGGCGAGCCGTGACAGCCTCGCCGCGGCAATCAGGCGCATGGCGGTAGTGGCGAGCGACCAGACGCACAGGGTCCGGATGAGCTTCTCGGCGGGCCACCTGGGCTTTCGAGTACAGACGCCAGACCTCGGGGAGGCGGAGGAGGAGATGCCCGTCGACTACGACGGAGAAGACCTCGAGATCGGGTTCAACGCCAATTACCTGCTGGAAGTGCTGCGGTACATGCCGGATGAGGACGTGGTAATGCGCTTCAAGGCACCTGAGCGCGCCGCCACGTTTCTCCCCGCCAGCGGATCACCTGACTATCTTTGCCTCGTGATGCCGCTGCGGCTGCTGGACTGAAACGGGCTAAGCACCTCTGTAGTCGGCCCACAGAGTACGGTCCTCGATGACGCGTACTCTGTCGAGCAGACAGCCGTCGGGCAGGCGGGGTGCCAGCCGGTCCCACACCACGCGGGCGACGTTCTCGGTGGTGGGGATCAGGCCGCCCGAGAACTCCGGTAGGGCGTTGAGGAAGGCGTGATCCATAGGCTCTATCACGGACTCGCGGATCGCTTCGTCGAGGTCCCGAAGGTCCGCTACCATCCCGGTCTCGGGGTCGACCTCGCCCTGCACGCTGACCTCGATCCGGTAGTTATGCCCGTGGCCGGGGGCGCGCGCACACTTTCCGAACACCGCCTCGTTCCGTTCCGGCGGCCAGTCATCGCGATGATAACGGTGGCCGGCGGGGAACTCGATGGCGCGGGTAAGAGTCGCTCTGGGCATGTCGAAAGATAACAGACACCGGATCCCGCGCACACGCGGGCCGTGGAGGTACTAGAGGATGTTGGACAGCCTGCTCAGACCTAAGTCCATCGCCGTGATAGGAGCCAGTCGGAAGCGGCAGAGCATAGGGAACGCCATGCTTCGCCATCTCGTATCGGGCGACTTCACGGGCCCCGTGTACCCTGTCAATCCCGGCGCTGACTCAGTCAGCTCGGTTCCATCCTTCCCGTCCGTCGCCGCATGCCCGGCCGCTCCGGAGCTGGCTGTAGTGGTTGTTCCGAAAGAGCACGTGATGAGCGTCGTGCGCCAGTGCGCTGAGGTCGGCGTGCGCGGGCTCGTCGTCATCACGGCCGGATTCCGCGAGGTAGGCGGCGACGGGGTAGACCTGGAGGTAGAGCTCCTGGAGCTCGTGCGCAGTAACGGGATGCGCATGGTGGGACCCAACTGCATGGGCGTCATGAACACCTCTCCCGAGGTTTCTATGAACGCGACCTTCGCGCCCAGCATGCCGCCGCGAGGGCCGATCGCCTTCATGAGCCAGTCGGGCGCGATGGGCATGACGATCCTCGACTACGCGTCGGAGTACGGGATCGGGATCAGTCAGTTCGTCTCCGTCGGAAACAAGGCCGACGTGTCGGGCAACGACCTGCTGGAGTACTGGCAGGACGACGCCGAGGTCCGGGTGATACTCATGTACTTGGAGGGGTTCGGGAACCCCCGCCACTTCACCACGCTGGCCCGACGGGCAACGCGCCGGAAGCCGGTTCTCGCGGTAAAGGCCGGGCGCTCGGAGGCTGGGGCGAAGGCGGCATCTAGCCACACCGGCGCCCTGGCCCAGGTCGACATGGCCACCGACGCCCTCTTTGCCCAGTGCGGCGTGCTGCGCGCCGACTCGATCGAGGCGCTATTCGACGCCGCCATCGCGTTCAGCAAGGCACCCCTGCCGCGGGGCCCGAAGGTGGCGATCATCACCAACGCCGGCGGGCCGGGCATCATCATCGCCGATGCCTGCGAGGGCGTCGGCTTGGAGGTGGCACCGCTTTCCGAAGAGTCGCAGCAGAAGCTGCGGGAGCAGCTTCCGGCGGAGGCCAGCGTGGCGAACCCGGTAGACATGATTGCCAGCGCCACGGCGGAGCAGTTCAAGCGTGCGCTCGAGATCGTGCTGGCCGATCGGGGAATCGATGCAGCGATAGCCGCTTACGTTCCGCTGGGCCTCGAGGCCCCGATCGTCGCGGCCGCGATCGAGGAGGCTGCCGGCGGCGCCGACAAGCCCGTGCTGGCAGTGCTGATGAGCAAGCGTGGCCTTCCCCAGGGGATGTCGGAGCTCCAGGATTCGCCGGTCCCGGTCTATCGCTTCCCGGAGTCTGCCGCCAAGGCACTAGGCGCGATGCTCAGCTACCAAAGGTGGCTGGATCGTCCGGTGGCCCAGGTGCGGCGCTTTGAGGTCGAGGCGGAGCGAGCGCGAGCGATCATTCGAGGTGCAATGGCCGAGGGCCGCGAGCGGCTGTCGGTTTCGGAGTCGTTCGAGGTTCTGGAGTGCTACGGGATCCCCGTGGCTTCCTACAGGATCGCCCGTGATGAGCCGTCCGTGCTGCAAGCGGCCGAGGATGTGGGGTATCCGGTCGTGCTGAAAGCCGTGTCCCAGGAGATCGTGCACAAGACGGAGGCCGGCGCGGTTAAGCTGGATGTCCGCGACCCGGACGCCGTGCGTCGAGCCTTCGGCGAGATCGCCTCAGCTCTCGAGAGCGAGAGCGACGCGGCCAGGGAGGCGGGTGTGCTCGTCCAACGGCTCCAGAAGGGAGGCAAGGAGACGATCGTGGGCATGACGATGGAGCCACGGTTCGGGCCGATCGTCATGTTCGGCCTCGGGGGCGTCTACGTCGAGGTCCTGCGAGACGTGGCCTTCCGGATCCAGCCCGTGAGCACGGTCGACGCCGAGGAGATGATCCACTCGCTACGTGGCTTCCCGATCCTGGAGGGAGTGCGCGGAGAGCCCGGAGTGGATCTGGACAAGCTCGCGGAGGTCGTGGAGCGGGTCAGCCAGATGGTGGGGGACCACCCGGAGATCCAGGAGATGGACATCAACCCATTCCTCGCCTACCCCGGGGGCACGGACAGCCTGGCAGTCGACGCCCGGTTCAGCGTCGGCCCGGAGAAGCGGTGGGAGAGAAGGCCTTGATGGAAGAGAGCATGGGCCAGCACGTTCCGGTGAGCCAGGTTGCCTGGGAGAGCGATACCGTTTCGTTTCCGATGAATCTGGCGGCCACCTGGTGGACCAGCCTCACGCGTCCGGCGCAGTTCTACGAGGGGGTCGACTTCGGCGGCTCTATCGCGCGGCCGCTGCTCTATTACGTGATCCTCACCGTGATCTCGTCCGGTTTCAGTGCCGTGTGGGGACTGGCAGGGCTGGCTGGCGGTGGAAGCGACATGCTGGCCGCTGAGCTGGGCGTGACCCCGGAGGGGCTCCTTCTCATGGGCTTCTTCCTGAGCCCCTTTTCCGGGCTGTTGATCCTTCTGGTCTCGTCGCTCGTGTTTCACCTGTTCGCCGTGATGCTGGTCCCCGAGCACGACCGGCTGGCGTCGACGGGCCGCGTGTTGTGCTACGCCGTCGGCCCTTCGGCGCTCACGGTTCTTCCCTATCTGGGCGGATTGGTTGGCGCGATCTGGACCGTCGTCTTGCTGGTGGCGGGAATGCGACGGGCGCACCGGACGAGCATGGGGCGGGCAGTGTCCATGGTGCTTCTTCCGTACGCCCTGGCCGTGCTCGTCCTGGTGGCGCTCCTGATGCTGGCGCTGGTCCTGGCGCGGGCGCTGCCTCAGCTGCCGGCGTGACGGAAGAAGGCGCCGGCGGTCACCACGACGTGACCCGCGACCTCCGAGAGGCTACCGAGCGGATCGAAAGAGAGGAGTTCGCGCGCGGCCACATCGGTCCCGGCGATAGGCCGGCGACCCCTCGCGACGCGGCCACTATCGTGCTGGCGCGTCCCTTACAGACCGCCACCGGCGGGTTTCGGGTCCTCCTGCTGAAACGTCCCGACACGGCCCGGTTCGCCGCCGGTGCCTTCGTCTTCGCCGGCGGCACGATCGACCCTGCAGACGGATCGACCGAAATCCGCGACAGGCTTCCGCCGGGACTGGGAGCCCCGGAGACGGCCGCCTTCGTGGCGGGCCTGAGGGAGCTGTTCGAAGAGACTGGTATACTGCTGTCCGATGAAGCCGTCGACGCCGGGATGGCGGCTCGGGCGCGGCGCGACCTTCTGGACGGTTCCAGATCTTTCCCGGAGCTGGTGGAGGCGCTGGACCTCGGCTTCGAGCGGCTCAGGGCCGTCTACCTTTCCAGGTGGGTGACCCCTGCCCGGTTCTCGCGTCGGTACGATACCCGTTTCTTTCTGGCCGAGCAGGCCGGGCCGGCGCCGCCAGCGGAGCCGGTGCTGACCGACGAGCTGGCCGGATTCACCTGGCTCGAGCCTCGGGAGGCGGTTCGCCGTTTCGCGGCGGGGAGTCTGCCGATGCTGTTCCCGACGCGTACGACCCTATCCGAGCTCGCCGGCTTCGGGAGCCTGGACGAAGCTCTCGCAGCCTGCGCCGGTTTCATGGTAGAGCCGCTTGAGCCCCGGCTGCTCGTACGGGGCGACTCGGTGCGGCCGGTGCTCCCGGGCGACCCGGATTACGAGGAGGCAACGTAGGCAGTGGGAGTCCGGCGGGGCGCTGGCGAAGGGAGAGTGGAATGGGTGGTCGCCCGCAATCCCGGGCCGCTCACCCTGGATGGCACGCGGTCGTACATAATCGGTCGTCATCGGATCGTTCTCATGGATCCCGGACCGGCCGATGAAGTCCATCTGGACCGGCTCGCGGAGCGCGTCGCCGACCGAAGCGTCGACACCGTCTGCCTTACCCATGCCCACTCCGACCACGGTGGCGGTGCTGAGGCTGCCGCCGACAGGTTCGCGGCTCCTGTGGCCGCCTCCCCGCTCACTCTCCAGCGTGCGGGAGTGGACGGCAGAGCCCTGGCGGACGGCGAGCAGATTCCGGTGGACAGTGATGAGGGTGCATTAACGGCCCTGGCCACGCCCGGACATTCGGCGGACCACATGGCCTTCCTCCTGTCGCCCGAGCGCTGGCTGTTCACCGGCGACCTGGTACTCGGCAGCGGCACCAGCGTCATCCTTCACCCCGATGGAGAGATGGGGGCCTATCTGGAGAGCCTCGAGCGCCTGGAGGCGCTGCGACCGGACCGAATCTTTCCGGGCCACGGCGAGCCGCTGGAGGATGCCCCGGGGAAGCTGAGGGAATACAGGGCTCACCGAATGCAGCGCGAGAGGCAAATCCTGTCGGCGATAGGGGCGGGCGCCCGCTCGATCAGCGAGATCCGCGAAACCGTATACGGAGCGCTGGCCTCCGACCTCGAACGCGCCGCGGAGTCCTCGATCGCGGCTCACCTGGCCCACCTGCGCGAGCGAGGAGAGTCCTTTCCCCGCGTCGAGGCCAACGAGGCCGAGGCCATCCCCGGAAAGGACGACTGACCTGACCGTACGCGACAATCGCATCGCCCTGGGGATCGTCTTCGTCACCGTGTTCCTGGACCTCGTCGGGTTCGGGATCGTCCTCCCGCTGCTCCCATTCTACGCCACGGAGCTAGGCGCGAGTCCGTTCCAGGTCGGACTGATCATCGCCTCGTACTCGGCGATGCAGTTCCTGTTCTCTCCGATTTGGGGCTCTCTCTCCGACCGGTACGGGCGGCGGCCACTGCTCCTGCTGGGCCTGGCCGGTTCGACGGTGTCCTACGTTGTCTTCGGCCTCGCCAGCAGCCTGGGGGTTCTTCTCCTGTCCCGTGTGATCGCGGGCATCATGGGGGCCACCATCCCTGTCGCGCAGGCGTACATCGCGGACTCGACCAGCGTCGAGCGTCGTGCCCGGGGCATGGGCCTGATCGGGGCCGCCTTCGGCCTCGGCTTTATCTTCGGGCCCGCGATCGGTGGCGGCCTAAGCCGCTGGGGCTACGGCCTGCCCGGCTTCGTCGCCGCGGGCCTCAGCTTCGCGAGCGCGCTGGCTGCGTGGTTCTTCCTTCCCGAATCGCTGTCGGAGGAGAATCGGGTCCGGGGGAGGGGCTTCGGTGTCCTGGAGGCGATCCTTGGAAGGGCCCGCGCGGCAAGGCACATCCTGGGACGGCGGCGCCTGCGCCATCCGATCGAAGCCTTCTTCCTGGGAACGATGGGCTTCGCCGGCTTCACAACGACCTTCCCGCTCTTCCTGGACCGGCCCTTGGGATTGAGCGCCGTGCACGCCGGAGCTCTGTTCGCCTTCGTAGGGCTCATATCCGCGGCGGTGCAGGGCGCGCTGATCGGACCGCTGGTGGAGCGCCATGGCGAGCGAAGGCTGGCGATCGTGGGGGGCGTCCTGCTCGGCGCCGGAGTGGCCCTCATGGGGGTCCTTCAGACGGTCTATTCGACTTTCGCTCTGCTGGTCCTGGTAGGCGTCGGCTGGGGTCTGCTCGCCCCGTCCCTGCAGAGCCTCATCTCGCGCCGGGCCCGGCCGGATGAGCAGGGCGAGGTGCTGGGCGTGAACCAGTCGGCGAGCGCCGCCTCTCGGTTGATCGGGCCCGTGGCCGCCGGTTGGGCTTTCGGTGCTCTCGGTCCCGGCCTGGGGTTCATTTCCGGAGGAGTCGTGATCATCGCTGGCGCCGCCTGGGTGTGGCTGATGCCGGCTGAGCAACCGAGTGGAGAGTGGCGAGATCAGGTTCCAGCGGGCGGCTCGGAAGCTCCCCCGAGGGCGCCGATTATCCGCTGATTCGCGGCTGGAAAGGCAAACTCTCCAAGCCGCGAGGGCCGCACCCAGCACCAGGCCGTCGCCGCCGTCGGGCGCGGCCGACCCGCCACCAGTTCGGCCCAGTAGGCGTGAAGCGTGATCCGGAAGTGGCTGTAAGCGTGATCCACCTGTGCCACCAGGCCTCCGACTTCCACCTCGATGCCCATCTCCTCGCGCACCTCGCGCCGTACCGCCGCCTGCGGCGTCTCACCAGCCCCGATCTTGCCTCCCGGGAACTCCCAGAGTCCGCCCAACAACCCCTCTTCCGGTCGCCGGGCGATGAGCAGCCACCCGCGGCTTCGGATCAGGCCAACCGCTAGGTGATGGTGAGGAAGGCTTCGTTGGGGCCGGCGGGCCGGTCTTTCGGCGATGGTGCCCCTGGCCAGGGCCAGGCACCCGCCGGCCATAGGGCAGGAGCCGCAACGCGGCGCCCGCGGCACGCACACGCCGTTGCCCAAGTCCATCAGCGCCTGATTCAACTCTCCGGCCCGCCCCGGGACCGCCTCGATGAGCCTCAGTGCCGCGCCTTCGAGAACCCTCGCCGGCGGTCGGGCCAGATCGCACACCCTGGCCAGGACGCGTCGGGCGTTGCCGTCGATCGCCGGCTCCGGCCTGCCGAAGGCAATGCTGGCGATGGCCCCGGCTGTGTATGGTCCGACGCCCGGCAGTGAGCGGAGCCTTTCCCGGTCCTCCGGGATCTTCCCCGCGTACGATTCGACGACCTCCCGCGCCGCCCGGTGCAGGTTGCGTGCACGCGCGTAGTAGCCCAGACCCGCCCACGCCTTCATGACCTCGTCGATATGAGCCGCGGCGAGCGCATGGACGTCTGGAAAGCGTCTCACGAAGAGATCGTAGTAAGGTCGAACGGTGGCCATGCGGGTCTGCTGGGCCATGACCTCGGCCACCCATACCCGGTAAGCGTCGCTCTCGCCACGCCCGGCCACCCGCCGGGCGCCGACGCCCGAGGCCCCCGCGGCCTCGGTCTGTTCCCTGTACCATCTCAGGAGCTCTGGGGCGAGAGATGGGTCGGGCAGCCCGCTGCCGGTCCGGTCGGTCATGAGCCGGGAGGCGGCTCCGGAAAGATCCCGTCGAACACTCTGACCGCGGGACCTCCGAGGCCGACCTCCCTGAGGCCACCCGAGCCGGCCACCTCGTCGCCCACCGTGACTCGGAGCGTGTCGCCCCCCCGAACCTGCAACTCGAGGCTCGGGCCGCAGAGGCCGGCGGAATGGAGAGCGAATGCCGATGCCATTGCACCGCTGCCGCAGGCGAGCGTTTCGCCCTCCACTCCGCGCTCGAACGTGCGGATCGAGCCACTCCGGCGGTCGGCCAGTCTAACCAGGTTGACGTTGGCGCCCTCCCGTCCGAAGGCCTCCAAGTGACGGATCGGGCCGCAGATCTGCTCGATGGCTGCCGTCGGCTGCTGCTTGACGGGGAGAACGAAGTGCGGGAGCCCGATCTGCACGAGCCACCCCGAAGCCTCACCCTCCGGCCCGTCGACCGAGTAGCTCCCTTGCACGGATACACAGATCCGATACGACAGCTCGACGAGGCCGCCTTGCACGGACGCCTCTACCTCGCCCGAGGGTGTCTCGAGCGTTACCGTCGGTCCCTCGACCAGGCCTTGGTCCAGCGCGAAGCGGGCGGCGCAACGCGACCCGTTCCCACAGGTAGCAAAGACCGATCCATCCGGGTTGACGAACTGCACGCCCAGCCTGTCCCGGCCGGCGCGGCGAAGGACTATCAGGCCGTCCACGCCCACGCCGGTCGAGCGGGGGCAGACGACCCGGGCCACGGCGGAGGCCTGATCTTCCGACCATTCCGCCACGGTGATGACGAAGTCGTTACCAGCGCCGCTGTACTTGGAGAACCTCACGCTTCCTCCGGCCTCGCTTCCCCCGGGCACTCTCCGCCGGCGAGGAGTGACCTCCCGCTGCGGAGCTCCGGCCGGTCCGGCGCCGCAGCATAGGCGCCGCGCGCCGAAGGGTGCAAGAAACCGCCGGTTGAAGCAACGATGACGTCATGGCCCGAGGCTCTAGCATGATCGAGCTACGGAACGTGACCAAGCGTTACGGCCGGTTCCCCGGCCGCCGTCGCGCCGCCCTCGAGCGGTTGACGCTGAGCGCGGATCCGGGGGAATGTCTCGGCCTCGTCGGGCCCAACGGAGCCGGCAAATCCACTCTGCTGGGAGTGGCGCTGGGCTTCCTGAGGCCGGACCAGGGCCTCGTACTCGTAAACGGAACTGAGCCGCGCCGGTACGTCCGGAGGGAAGGCATCGGCTACGTTCCAGAGGTGCCAACGCTGCCGCGCCGCTGGCGGGTGAGGGAGACCTTGCTGCGACTCGGAATCCTGGACGGCCTCGCCGGCCGGGATCTCCGGCGGAGCGTCGATGCGGCCCTCGAGCGCGTGGGCCTGATCCGTCACGCCGCTGAGAGGGTGCCAGGTCTCTCCAAGGGGAGCGTGCAGCGGCTGGCCATAGCGCAGCTGTTACTGCGCCCGAGGCGCCTGATCCTGCTCGACGAGCCGTACTCGGGGCTCGATCCGTTCTGGCGGGCCAGCTTCAGGGAGCTACTCGGCGAGCTCCGCCGCGCGGTGCCGGAGCGCACCGTGATCCTGGCCTCCCACGACCTGCAGGAGGTCGCACGCGTGGCCGATCGAGTCGCTGTCCTGGCGGCGGGCAGTATGCGCGGTACGATAGGATTGCCCGTTGCCGGTGCGCGCTCTCTGGAGGCCGCAGTCCGAGCGGCTGTTGGTACCAGGATCCGAGCCATGGAATCGCGATGAGCCCGCTCCGCCTCTGGCCGCGGCTGGCATGGGATGCGGCGCCCCGCTTCCTACTGGCCTCGGCGGCGGCGGCCGTTCTCCTGTTCCCGCTGTTCGTTTCGGCGCGTTCGGACCAGTCGGCCATGGGCGTCGTCGCTTCGCCAGGAGAGCTTCCCGGGGTCGGCATCCTGCGATTCCTGTTGCTGGGAGGCACCCTGATCATGTGGGATGGGATAGCCAGCCGTCCCCGCCGCGAAGGCCACTACCGGTTCCTGTTCACGCGGCCGGCACCGAGGTGGACGCACCACCTGTCGGCCTTCTCCGCCCGCCTGGCCTGGCTCTCGGCGTTCGCTCTCCTCGTCGGGGCGGCAATGGAGAGGGCTGGACAACCTGGGTCGGCGGCAGGCGCGGGCACCGTGGGCGCCGCCCTGGCTTCCGGATTCGTCATCGGCTCGCTGGTATTGCTCGCGTCGGCTCTGGTAGATCGGGGAGACGCCCTGCTCGTCGCGGCCTTCCTCGTACTGGAAGAGGGAGTCAGGCTCGGTCAGGCGGATGTCTCACCAGCGGCGGCGCTTATCGCTCGCTCGCTCCTGTCTCCGCTACGCGCTGCGGACGCCCTCATTCTCGGAGGGCTGTCCGGTCACGCCGTGCCCCTGGAGCGAACCATGTATGCGTGCGTTCCAGGCATCGTAGCCCTCGCCCTCGGGTTGCTCATTCTACAGCGTCGACAGCTCGGGCCGGGGTAGCGAGGGCGTTATCGGCGGGGGCGCTGGCAGCAGGGGGTGCTCCACGGTGCTCTGCCGCACAAAGAACGGAGCCGCGGCCGGACTTCCGACCGCGGCTCAGATGTCGGCCTGACTCGACGCGGTGCTCGGCGGCTCCGCGCGCCAGGCTCACACCGGACGCGATGTGCGTTGGTGCGGGAGGATTCCTCCTAGCGGGTCACGCCGAGGCGACCGCTTGCCCTTGTCGAGCCAGACTCGCGTCTACAACCGGACACTGGATCACCTCCTTTCGATGAGTTAACGCTCGGGCGCGAACTCCAAGTTCGCCCTTCCGCCCAAGTCGCGTGGGGGCGATGGACCCAAGCTAGGCAGGACCGGCGGCTGGCCGCAACGAGAGTCACGCGAACGCACTCCGAGCCGGTGCAGCCGCCGTGACTGCGCGGGCCCGCACCCCGCCGTATGTTTGGTGGCCTATGACCGACCTCCGCTCCGACCTACCCGTACCCCTGTCGAAGGCGCGCCAGCGCACAGTGGACGTGCTGTGCAAGCACTTTGCGGAGGACCACCTGACGGTCGAGGAATTCGAGACGCGGCTCGACCATGCCTATGCCGCCGACTCTCTGGAACGGCTCGGCGAGATTCTGGCGGGGTTGCCGAGCCTGGATTCTCCGGCAGACGACGCTGCGCTCCCCGTCCACACCGTGGAGCGGGTTCCGGCGGAGCAGGTCAGCAGCAGGGGGTTTCAGGTCGCGATCATGGGCGGATCGGATCGGAGAGGTGCTTGGACGCCCCCCCGACACCTGTACACGGTAGCGCTGATGGGAGGAGCCGGTCTCGACTTCCGCGAGGCGCGTCTGCCGCCGGGTGTCACCGAGGTAACCGTGGTGGCGCTCATGGGAGGCGTCGACATCATCGTGCCACCGGGGCTCGGCGTGCGGACCCAGGGAGCGTGTTTTCTGGGCGGATTCGACGCGCTGGACCAGGTGTCTGCCGACCCGAGCCCCGACGCCCCATTCCTGAAGATCAACGGGCTCGCCTGCATGGGCGGCGTAGAGGTGAAAGTAATGCTTCCGGGAGAGACACCGCGGGATGCGAGGAGGCGACTGAAGGAACAGAGACGCCGTCTCGCCCGGCGGCGCGCGAAGCATCTGCCGCCCGACGAGTAGGGCCCCTCCACGCCCTTCCCGCGGCAGCTTGATGAGTGCCGCGCAGCGGGATATAGTGGCCTCCCACCCGCCGGCATGTACCGCGGCGGGGACGAACCGAGATTACAACGGAGGTCCCCGATGTCTGAGATCCCCGAGGGTTTCCGCTATACGGAAGAGCACGAGTACGTTCGTGAGACCGACGCGGAAGGCGAGTTTCTGATCGGCATCACGGACTACGCGCAGGGCGAGCTCGGAGACGTGGTCTTCGTCGAGCTGCCCGCCGTGGGCGACTCCTTCGAGCGCATGGACGTCTTCGGAACGATCGAGGCGGTCAAGGCCGTCTCGGACCTGTACAGTCCCATCTCCGGTGAAGTGGTGGCGGTGAACGAGTCCCTGGATGAGGATCCCGCGCTCGTCAACGCCGATCCCTACCAGGAGGGCTGGATGATCCGGGTCAGGCTCCGCGACGCCGCCGAGCTGGACGAGCTGCTTACCGCCGAAGCCTACACCGCGCACATCGAGGAATAGTCGCGCGCGTCGGGCGCCCGTGACGTTGCCGCCGCGGGCCCCGGGCCGGCGTGCGTGCATTACTCCGAGCAACGGCAGGTACCCATGTCTTTTGTTCCGCACAGCGAGGCCGATATCCGGCAGATGCTGTCCCGGATAGGTGTTTCGAGCGTACGGGAGCTGTATTCAGACATTCCAGAAGAGTTGGTGCTGGATCGGCCTCTGGAGATCCCCGAGGGTATCTCGGAGTGGGAAGCGGTGGGGACGCTGCAATCCATATACGAGTTCCAGACCATGATCTGCGAGCTGACCGGTATGGACGTGGCGAACGCATCTATGTATGACGGACCCTCGGCGGCCGCCGAAGCCGCGATCATGGCTCGCTCGGTCACGAGACGAGATCGGGTCTTGGCAGCCGCGACCCTCCACCCCCACTACCGCAAGGTCACCGAGACCTACCTTCACGGGCAGGGCAGTGAGCTGGTGCGCATCCCCGCGGGCGAGGACGGCCTCCTGGAAATGGATGCGCTGTCGCGGCAGCTGGACGACGACACGGCCTGCGTGATCGTTGGATACCCGAACTTCTACGGACTCATCGAGGAGCTCGAGCCGGTTGCCGAGCGAGTGCACGAGGCCGGCGCCCTCCTGGTGGTCTCCGCCGATCCCGTGGCCCTCGCCGTTCTCCGGTCGCCGGGCCGGTGCGGCGCGGACGTCGTGGTGGCCGAAGGGCAGCCGTTTGGCAACGCCCTGAGCTTCGGTGGCCCCGTTGTCGGTCTGTTCGCGGCTCGGCAGAAGCTGGTGCGCAGGATGCCCGGCCGGATCGTCGGAGCCACCGTCGACACCGAGGGTCGCCGTGGCTACGTGCTCACCCTGCAGACGCGCGAGCAGCAGATCCGCCGGGAGAAGGCCACCAGCAACATCTGCACGAACCAGGGGCTCAACGCGCTGGCGGCGACGATCTATCTGTCGCTTCTGGGGCGGCAGGGGCTCCGGGAAGTCGCCGAGGCTTCGGCCCAGAACGCCCACCACGCTTTCCGATGTCTGGAGTCCGTCGACGGTGTCCGTCCACTGTACCCCGACACCGCTTTCGTCCGTGAGTTCGCGATTGTGACCGAGGAGAACTCGCGCGCGATCCTGGAGCGGGGATTCGCGGCCGGTGTCCTGGCCGGGGTCACGCTTTCCCGGTTTCCCTCCCTTCAGGCGCCTGACGGTCTTCTCCTGGCCTTCACCGAGAAGCGCACGCGGGACGAGATAGACCGACTGGTCGAAGTGATAGCGGGCTAGCGCGACGCTGGCGACAAGAGAGGGCGACTGAGAGCTCGAGGAGGTTCACATGGGTAGGCTGATCTTTCACGGCCAGTCGTGCACGGAGGTCGTGACCGCGGATGGCACGCGCCTCCTGATCGATCCTTTCCTGAGCGACAATCCCGTCGCCGTCGTGGGACCCGAGCATTTCCACGATCGGCTGGACTACGTCCTCCTGACACACGGCCACTACGATCACGTGGCCGACGCCTGGGGGCTGCTGAAGACAACAGGGGCGATGCTCATCTCTACCTTCGAGATCGTGGGCTACGCCCAGGAACAGCTGGGACACGACAACGGGCACCCGATGCACATCGGCGGAGGCTTCGACTTCCCCTTCGGCCGGGTGAAGCTCACGCCGGCACTGCATGGAGGGCAGGTGGCCGGAAAGAACGCCGAGGGATACACGACCGTTCCCGCCGGGCTCCTGATGTCCATCGACGGCTGTAGCATCTATCACGCCGGGGACACGGCGCTGCTCAAGGACATGGAGCTCCTGGAGGGACAGGTGGACGTGGCCCTCCTCCCCATCGGAGACAACTTCACGATGGGGCCGGAGGACGCCGCCCGGGCCGTCGACATGATCAGGCCGCGGGTTGTGATCCCGATCCATTACGCGACGTGGCCGCTGATCGACCAGGATCCGGAGCAGTTCAGAAGACGGGTCGAGCCCCTGGCCGAGGTCGTCGTGCTGGCGCCCGGCGACACGTACGAGTTCTGACGAGGAGACTGAGGCGATGCCGGGGTTCCCGTTCAAGGGTGACGAGACGTCCACCATCTTCGAGAAGTCGAGTGCCGGCCGGCGCGGCACCACCGTTCCCCGTGCCGACGTGGACGTCGGGCCGGTGGAGGGCCTCCTGCCCGCGCGCCATCTTCGTGACGAGCCGCCTCGCCTGCCTGAGGTGCCAGAGCACGAGACGGTCAGGCATTACACAGAGCTGTCGCTGAAGAATCACCACGTCGATCGGGCGTTGTACCCCCTCGGCTCGTGCACCATGAAGTACAACCCGAAGGTGAACGAAGCTACGTGCCGGATGCCGGGGTTCGCGGGCCTGCACCCGTTCTCGCCGCAGGCGAGTGCTCAGGGGGCCCTGCGTCTCATGCACGAGCTGGCCGAGATGCTCAACGAGATAGCCGGAATGGAAGCGGTAACGCTGCAACCCGCGGCCGGCGCCCAGGGCGAGATGACGGGCGTGCTCCTCATGCGGGCATACCACGAGGCCAACGGCGACACCGCCAGGAACCGCGTCCTGTTCCCCGACTCCGCTCACGGGACGAACCCGGCCACGGCTGCCATGGCGGGCTTCGTGGCTGAGGAGATCCCCTCCAACACCGATGGCTGCGTGGATCTCGACGCCCTGCGAGACACGCTGGACGACACCGTCGCCGGACTCATGCTCACCAACCCCAACACCCTCGGAGTGTTCGAGTCGGACATCCTCGAGATCAGCCGGATGGTCCACGAGGCGGGCGGTCTGATGTATATGGACGGGGCCAACCTGAACGCCCTGATGGGCGTGGCCCGCCCGGGCGACATGGGATACGACATCGTTCACTTCAACCTGCACAAGACCTTCAGCACGCCACACGGTGGTGGTGGGCCGGGCAGCGGCCCCGTAGCGGTGAAGGAGCACCTCGCCCCCTTCCTTCCGGTGCCTAAGGTGGTCAAGCGTAACGACGGGTCCTTCGGACTCGATTGGGATCGACCCGAGTCGTTCGGGAAGGTACATGGCTTCTACGGCAACTTCGGCGTCATGGTTCGGGCCTACACGTACATCCGGATGCTGGGTCGCGGCGGCGTGAGAGAGACCGCCGAGGCATCGGTGCTCAACAACGCCTACCTGAGCGCGCTTCTGTCGGATCAGTACGAGCTTCCGTATGGCCCGGGCATGCACGAGTCCGTCTTCTCCGGCAGGGAGCTGAAGAAGCGAACCGACGTGAAGACGATGGACGTCGCTAAGCGGCTACTGGACTACGGCTTCCACGCTCCGACGGTCTACTTCCCGCTTATCGTCCCCGAGGCGCTGATGACGGAGCCCACGGAAACCGAGACGAGGGAGGAATTGGAACGCTACGCCGAGGCACTGCTCGCGATCGCCGCAGAGGCGGAGAACGACCCGGAGCTGGTTACATCCGCTCCCCATTCAACACCGGTGCGGCGGCTCGACGAAGGAAGAGCCGGTCGTAAGCTCGACCTGAGATGGAGCTTTCCGGAGGAAGAGGGGGAGGTCTGACCGCCCCCCTGCCGGCCCCCCCGCGCGGCTTCGCGGCCGGCTCGGGTACCCCGCCCGCCACGTCGCACCCTTCCGCCGTGCGAGAGATAAGGTGCCTCATCGACGGCCCGGCTCCGGGAACTTGGAACATGGCGCTGGACGAGGCGCTCATGGAATCCGCGCGTCGGGGTCTGGCCACGCTGCGCTTCTACGAGTGGCGGCCGGGATGTCTCTCTTTCGGCCGCAACCAAATCGCCCGCGAACGCTATGACCGCGCGGAGGCGAAACGCCTGGGCATCGACATAGTGCGTAGACCAACGGGCGGGCGTGCCGTCTATCACGATCGTGAGCTCACCTACAGCCTTACGGCGCCGGCGGACGCATGGGGCTCGATGAAGGAGGCATACACCAGGATCAACCGCGCGCTGAGCGCCGGGCTCCGGAGGCTGGGCGTACCGGCCAGTGTGGCCGCGCACGACCAAGGCCGGCCAAGCCCGAGGCCCACCGTTCGGGCCTGCTTCCGCGACCCGTTGCCCGGCGAGGTAATGGCGGACGGCTGCAAGCTCGTGGGCAGCGCGCAGTGGAGGAAAAAGGGGGCGCTGCTCCAGCACGGGTCGATTCTCGTGCACAACGATCAGGCCGTGGTGGAGCAACTGTGCTCGCAGCTGCCGTCCGAGCCGGCTGACGTGCCGGCGGCCAGCCTCAGCGACCTTCTTCCAGCGGTCCCCTGTGCCGCGACCGTGGCACGGACGCTGGCCGGTGGATTCGAGGACGAGTTCGGACTGCCCTTGCGGCTAGAGGTTCCAACCCGGTCGGAGCGCGCGCTGGCGGCCCGGTTGATGCACCGCCACACCGACAACTCCTGGATATGGCGGCGTTGAGCACCTGACCTTCTTTCACGGGAGCAGCGCCGCGGGTAGCTTGCGCCCGTGCATCCGACCGACCGCTCCTTCTTGTTGGCCCGACGCCTGCTCGTCGCCACGGCCGTGCTGGCTCTCGGCTGCGGCGCTGATTCAGGGCCCGACCGCGGGTCGACTCCGCGCTGGCTGAGCCCGGATGCGGCGGCTCGTGTGGCCGAGGCCGATCGGTACGGCGGCACGCTAGTCGTGGCCGGCCGCAACGACATCCAGTCGATGAACGCTCTCGTTAGCAACGACTTCGAGAGCGCACAACACCAGATCTACGTCCTGTTCGTGACGCTCGTCCGAAGCGATGGATCGTACGAGCCGCGCCCGTACCTGGCCCGGTCCTGGGAGTTCGACGCCGACACGTCGGAGGTGGTCTTCCACCTGCGCGACGACCTGCGCTGGCACGACGGCACGCCGGTCACCGCCGGTGATGTGGTCTTCACCTTCGAGCGCATCAAGGACCCGGAGGTCGGGTTCGTGAACCCGTCGTACTTCGACTACTGGCAGGCGGCGGAGGCCGTGGACGACTCCACTGTGCGCTTCTACCTCCGCCCCCACGCCAATCTCCTGTACGGGTGGACCCGCACGGCGATCATGCCGGAGCACATCATCGGATACGTGGAGCCGGCGGAGCTGGACGCGCACGAGTTCGGGACCACCAACCCCGTCGGAAACGGCCCGTTCCGATTTGTCGAACGGGTCGCCGGTGACCACTGGGTGTTCGAGGCCAACCCCGACTTCCCGACCGAGCTCGGCGGCCGGCCGTACTTGGACCGCCTCGTCTACCGACAGATACCCGACGAGTTCGTGCTGGCCGCCGCGCTCCAGACCGGCGAGGTGGACTTGGTAATCGACGGTACGCCTGCCATGCTGGAGCGACTCGCGGACGATACGACGATGGTGGTGGTGAGCTACCACGCGCCCGACTACAACTTCATTGCCTGGAACTCGAAACGTGCGCCGTTCGCCGATCCGCGCGTCCGACGGGCCCTGACGATGGCGATCGACCGGCCGACTGTGGTGCAGGCCCTGAGGGGCGGACACGGCACGGTCGCTTCGGGTCCGGTGGGTCCCTGGCATTGGGCCTACGACTCGACGTGGGCTCCACTGGCGCACGCGCCGGATTCGGCCAGGGCCCTTCTGGAAGCGGCGGGCTGGACGGATACCGATGACGATGGCGTTCGGGACCGCAACGGCGTGCCGTTCCGCTTCGAGCTGTATTCGACTCCGCGACACGAGTGGCGGAGCATCCAGACCATGGTTCAGGCGTCGCTGGCGGACGTGGGGGTCGATGCAAGGATGGAGCTGCGGGAGCCCGGGGCGCTGATCCCACTGGTCACAGGCGCGGATCGGCGGTTCGATGCAGTCCTGGTGGGATGGGCGCGGGACGTCCCGCTGGACGACCGAGACCTGTGGGCCTGCGACCAGGTGGGCCAGCCGGTTCAGTTCACCAGCTACTGCAACCCGGAACTCGACGTAGTGCTCGACTCGATCCGCGTGACCGCGGACCGGGTCAGGCTCCGCGACCTCATCCGGCGGTACCACGAGGCGATCTCCGAGGACCAGCCGTACACCTTTCTCTATTACGTCGACAAGGTTGACTTGCATCGGGCCGGGACTCATGGAGTGGAGATGGATTCGCGTGGCGACTGGGTCGGTGTGGTCGGCTGGTGGATTCACCCCGACGCGCGTCGGTGACCGCGTTGCGAGGCACGACCGGACGGACGGATCTGCTCGGCCCGCGCCGCTACGCGCTGGCGGGCGCGGCTTCTTGACATCGGGTCGACGGCTGGGGTAGCTTCTCTCCCCCGCTGTTGCCGTAGCGGGCCCAATCTGACACCAACGTCGGAGGTCACCTTGGCTAGCTTGACTGGCACTGCGCTGCTGCTCGTTCAGGAGGCGCAGGTAATCGGACAGGGACAGGAACTCAGACTGGCCGACATCTGGGAGGGCGGCGGCTTTATGATGTGGCCGCTCGGCTTCTGCCTCGTCGTGGGGATTCTGATCATCATCTGGAAGTTCCTCGACCTGGCACTCAAGTCGATGAAGAACCGGAAGCTGCTGAGCGAGGTCGATGGCCTCATTGCGCAGCAGCGGATGGACCAGGCGCTGGCCCTGTGCGAGGAGTCACAGTCGCCCGCAGGTGACATCCTGGCCGCCGGCCTCAAGCGATATCGCGAAGGCACGGAGCGGGTGACCCAGGCCGTGGAGAACGCCGGCGCCATCGAGGTGTCGAAGCTGGAGCGAGGGCTCGTCTGGCTGGCGACGCTGTCGAACGTGGCGCCGCTGCTCGGCTTCCTCGGCACCGTCATCGGGATGATCCAGGCATTCCAGGCGATCGAGATCGCCGGTGAGGTGGAGGCCACGTTGGTGGCCGGCGGCATCAAGGTGGCCCTCATCACGACGGCGAGCGGTCTCACCATCGCCATTCCGATCAGCGTAGCGCACAACTATTTCGTCGACCGTGTCGACCGCATCGTAATCGACATGGAAGAGAGCGCGCAGAAGATGATCGACGCCGTACACGCTCTCGAGCGGGGCCAGGCAACCGCCTGATTCCGCCGTTGACCCGCGGGCCCTCAGGGTCAGCGGGAGTTGCCGGAAGGCCCGGGGACCCCTCCCGGGCCTTTTCTATTCCCCCCGTATCTTACATTTCTACAGAGTATTATGCAGTTCGAGTACCATGTTGGAGCCAGCCTTTGCTTGCATCTTTCATACAATGGTCGGATTTTTTTTCGACTGCCCGCGGGTCGTTAGAGGCGCGGCCCGCCCACGGATCCTTCACAGTAGAGGCTTCATCATGGAGACACATCCTGTGAGATTCTGGCGGCTGCTCCTTCCGGTCATCCTGGCGCTCCTCTTGCTTCCCGGCTTCACCGTCGCCCAGGAGGGAGGCATCTCGGGCACCGTAACCGATGTCCAATCCGGTCTGGGGCTGTCAGCGGTGCAGGTGGAGGTGCTGGGCGCCGACGAGCTCGTGATAGGTGGGGCCTTCACCTCGGGCAGCGGCGCCTACCGGGTGACGGGAATACCCGCGGGAACCTATGCGGTGAGCTTCGCCCTGCCCGGTTGGGAGCTGGTGGTCGAGACCGACGTAACCGTAACGGCTGGTGAGGCGACTGCTCTGAGCGTCCAGCTGGGTGAACGGAGCTTCAATCTGAACCCGATCACGGTCACCGCCTCCAAGCGCGAGGAGAAGGCGCTGAACGCGCCGGCGGCGGTGGAGGTGATCTCGTCGGAGGACGTCGCCGAGCGGCCGGCGGTGACCCTGACCGACCACGTCAAGGAGAAGGCGGCGGTCGACCTCATCACGACCGGCCTCCAGGGCAACTACGTGGTCGTTCGGGGATTCAACAACATCTTCTCCGGTCAGACCCTGAGTCTCACCGACAACCGTATCGCTCGCGTTCCCTCGCTGAGGGTCAACGTCGGGCACCTGAACCCGACGACCAACCCCGACATCGACCGGGTGGAGGTGGTGCTGGGTCCCGGTTCCGCGCTGTACGGTCCGAACGCCGCCAACGGCGTGGTACACTACCTGACACAGTCGCCGATCGACCGTCCCGGAGTGAGTCTGTCACTGGCGACAGGGGTCCGGCAGCAGGGCGACACCTCCGACGGAGCGAGCTCCAGCAGCGAGGCGACCGTCCACGGAGAGGGCCGGCTGGCCTGGGCCAACGACGCCAGCACCTTCGGCATCAAGCTGTCGGGTCAGTACTTCACGGGAGACGACTGGCAATTCAACGATCCGAACGAGGTTGAGCAGCAGGGGATCGCGGCCGCATGTCAGCAGGCAGGCTACAACCCCCTCGACTCGTCATGTTTCAACTTCGCCGGCGACCTGAACATCCAGGACCCCGACGACCAGGCGGCGCTGCGGACCCGGGTCGACAACGTGGCTGGGGGACGGAACTACGACCTCAAGCGGTGGGCGCTCGACCTGCGCACCGACTTCCGGCCCTCGCCGGAGACCTCGGTCGTGCTGTCTGGCGGACGCACCACGGCGGTCAACAGCGTCGACCTGACCGGGATCGGGGCCGGACAGGTCGTGGACTGGGCCTACTGGTACGCCCAGGGCCGAGTAACCTGGAAGCGGCTGTTCGCGCAGGTGTTCTGGAACAAGAACGACAACAGCGACACCTATCTGCTGCGCTCCGGCCGGCCCCTGATCGACAAGTCGTACCAGACCGTGGGTCAGATCCAGCACGGGTTCGACATCAACGAGCAGCATGGCTTCACATACGGCATCGACGTGCTGTATACGAAGCCGCAGTCGGAGGAAACCATCAACGGCCGGCACGAGGACGATGACGACGTCACCGAGGTCGGCGGGTACGTTCAGTACGAGGGCAATCTCACCAACCAGTTGGACCTGGTCCTGGCTGCCCGGGTGGATGACCACAACCGCCTGCCGGACCCGGTGTTCTCGCCGCGGGCGGCGCTGGTCTTTAGGCCAGACAACGAGAACAGCATCCGCCTTACCTACAACCGCGCGTTCTCGACACCGAACACGCTGAACCTGTTCCTCGACATCTCGGCCCAGAGCTCCCCCGTGTTCGGGCCGTTCGTCTACGACGGCCGGGCCCAGGGCACGACGGAGAACGGCTTCACCTTCCAGACCAGCGAGTTCCCCGGCGGCACGGTCGGGCCGGACCACGTGTCTCCGTTCGCGCCCCTCCTGGGTACCGGTGCCGACGCGAGGACCCTCATGCCGA
>JBDGYE010000039.1:21983-34704 GCA_039584255.1 Gemmatimonadota bacterium | reverse complement strand
GGCGGCGGCCGGGTGCATCGCGAGCCCCACGGGGATCGCCATGGTCTTCAGTGCTGGTCGCGTGCGAGGTCCAGTGTCGCGACTGCTCAGCGTCGCCGGGAGTCTGGATGGAGCCGTCGGCATTGCTGCTCTCGCCTTTGTGTTCGCCGTCTTCAGGGCACCGGCCGCCGACATGGCGGCGGGACCGCTTCGGTGGGTGTTGACGTCGGCGCTCTTGGGAGTGCTGTTCGGCTGGCTGTTCCTGTCCCTGACGCGCGGCAAGCCGGCGCCGGAGGAGCTCGTGCTCTTCCTCATCGGGATGGCCCTTCTGCTGGCCGGGGCGAACATGACACTGGCCGCATCTACCTTGTTCGGAAGCTTCGTAACGGGCGCCGTGATCACCAACATGACGACGGGGGCTGGGCACCGAAGGATCTATGTGGCCCTGAAGGCTTGGGAAAAGCCTCTTCATATTATCTTCCTGCTACTCGCGGGGAGCCTCCTACCGATGCCGGACTGGCGGATCGCCCTTCTCTTGGCTGTTTTCCTGCTCGCCAGGGTGATCAGCAAGGCGTGCGGCGGCCTTCTCGCGGGGCTCGTTCTGCCGCCCGGGACGGGATGCCGCCGGTTCGGACTCGGCCTGCTCTCGCAGGGCGGAGTGTCCATAGCCATGGCCGTATCCGTCTACCTCACGTTTCTGGCCGCACCTGTGGACCGCCACGTCCTGGACACCTTCTTCGCGGTCGTAGTGCTGGCGGTGATGGCTAACGAATTCCTGGGGCCCAACGCCCTGGTCAAAGTGCTTCGGGTGGCAGGCGAAATAGACGTCTCGATCACGGCTGGAGGAGGCAACGACAGCGGGCCCGGTGTGGTGGAGACCGGGGGACCGGCCGAAAACCGATGATGGGCTCGCCATGGCCCGCATCCTGCGGGATCATACCGGAACTGGGAGGATCGGTGAGCTTTTACGAGATCCTGGTCATCATCTCGCTGATACTGTGGATCATTATCAGCGTCGGGCTGATAGCGTCGCTCCTCCTCCTGACGCCGCGTCTGCTACAGACGCTGCGCAAGGTGGACGAGCTCAACGATTTGTTCACGGCCAAGACGATCCCGCTCATCGAGAACGCCGATCGACTGCTTGGCGAGGTCAGCCAGGTCTCCACGGCGCTCGTATCGGACGTGGAGGTCGTCGACCGTACGGTGATCAGGGCGACCGAATCCGTCGAGCGCATGGTGGAGTTGGCCGAGGAGCGGGTCTCGGAGATCAACGCCCTGCTGGAGGTCGCGATGGAAGAGGCCGAGGAGACGTTCTTCTCGACCGCGGCCATTCTTAGAGCGCTCCGAGTCGGGGGCAGGAAGAAGAAGAGGCGTAAGCTCGTCGGCGGAGAGCGCAGGCGTTTCGGTTGACCCGAGGATCCTTTCTAGCCGCCGTCGGGCTGGCGGCTGTCTTTTTGCTGCTCCTCCCGGACCAGGCCTTCGCCTGGGGACCGGCCACACACGCTCATATCGGCGTCGAGGTGCTCCGATCGCTGAACCTCTTCCCGGGTCAGGTGGCCGCCCTCATCGCCCAGCATCCGATAGACTTTCTGTACGGAAGTCTCGCCGCCGATATCTCCATGGCGAAAAAATACGCGCCGGTTGGCAGGCACTGCCACCACTGGCACGTCGCTCGGGAGGTGTACCGGGCGGCGGGTGACGACGAGAAACTTCAGTCAGCTATCCTGGGATACCTGAGCCACCTGGCGGCCGATGTCCTAGCCCACAACTCGTTCGTTCCGCGCATGCTCGTGCTCACCTCGTCGACCCGGGCTCTGGGGCACTCGTACTGGGAGCACCGGATGGATGCCGACGTGGGATCCGAGTATTCGCAGCTCGCCCGCTGGATCGTGACCCGATTCGATCACTCCAGAACCGACGAGCTCTTCCGACGAGTGCTTTCGAGCACGCTTTTCAACTTCAGCACTAACCGCCGGATATTCCGTGGCATGATCCGCATCAGTGGGAACGAGAGCTGGCAAGCGATCTTCGACACGGTCATAGACAACTCTCGCTGGGATCTCGATCCTACCGAGATCTCGCGATACCTGAGGCACAGTTTTCAGCTCGTCGCGGATTTTCTGGTTCACGATACCCAATCCGTCGCCGCTGACGGAGATCCTATCGGAGAGCTCAGTCTGGCCGAGGCGAAGAAGATCCGCCGGCGTGTCCTGATGGCCGGGGGCTGGAGAACCACCGAGGCACTGGACGCCACCGCCGACCATCATTTTCCGCTCCCCTCGGGCAGCTCCGAACTGTGGGCGGCTCGCGGGCAGACGACGGATCTAGCGGGAGAAGTGGTGGAGCAGGCCCTGAGGAAGGACGGACTGCGACCGCCGCACTCGCTGCACCTGGTCCTGCAGTAGGAGCGGGCGGAGCGTCGGCTCCGGGTGGCTCATCCGGTCGTTCGTCAGACAGGACGTAGGCCGGCCTGCAGGACCATCACCTTCTTGCGACCGCAACCGGCGAACTCGATCTCGGCCTTCGTGAGCCTGCCCACGCCGCTGATCGAGACGATTACGCCCTCGCCGAAGCGGGGGTGGATCACGCGCGCCCCTGCCTCCAGACGCAGCTGTTCCTGCGAATCGGAGTAGTCGTAGCGCAGATCGGGTCCATCTCCGTGCCTCGGCTGCCGGTGCCAGCCACAGGTCTCGCCGGTGTCCCCCGAACCGGACCAGCCATCGAAGCCCCCCGGAGACGAAGCCGCATGGGTTTCTCCTGCCGATCGTCGAGAACGCCTGGCAACGGATCCGCGAGGCCCTCCAAAGGCCCGCAGACCGCCGCCAATCCTGTACTCGACGAGGCCGTCGGGCAGCTCGTCCAGAAACGATGAGGGCTCGGACCAGGTCTCGGACCCGTAGCGCCACCGGCGGTCCGCGTGTGTAAGGTAGAGGCGGTCTTCGGCCCGAGTGGCTCCGACATAGAACAGTCGCCTTTCCTCCTCCAGCTCTTCGGTCGAGTCCATAGCCCGAGCTAACGGAAACAGTCCCTCCTCCAGTCCGGCGACGAACACGACCGGAAACTCCAGTCCTTTGGCGTTATGAAGGGTCATCAGCGTGACGCCCGGGCGCCGTTCGTCATAGTCGTCGATCTCCGCCCTCAGGGCGGCCGACTGCAGGTAGAGCTCCAGTTCCGTCGCGCCCTCCGCCACGTCTTCAACCTCGGCCGGATCAAACACTGCCGCCGCGGCCAGAAGCTCGGTCAGGTTGGCAATCCTGTCCGGACCGTCATCTTCCTGCTCGAGCGCGGCGACCAGCCCGAAGCTACGGATGCACTCTCGGATGACCTCCTCGACGGTGGCTTCTTTGGCGAGCTCGGCCAGCGCACTGATTCCGGCCGAGAAGTCGACTAGCGAGCGAGCTCCCGCCGGGGGAAGCCCGGCTACCTGGGAGGCGCGCTCGGAAGCTTCGAGGAGACTCGCCGCCAGCGCGGTCGCGCCTGCTCGGAGGCCCTCCATTGTGACTCCTCCCACGCCCCGACGGGGCCAAGAGACCGCCCTCGTGAACGCCGCTTCATCCTCCGGATTCACAGCCAACTGGAGATACGCGAGAACGTCCTTGATCTCGCGACGCTCGTAGAACCGGACTCCGCCTACGATCCGATAGGCCAGCCGGGCCCTGCGCAGAGCGTCTTCAAAGGGCCTCGACTGCGCGTTGGTCCGGTAGAGAACCACACACTCCTCTGGCGGATGCGAGCCGGCCAGCGTCTCGATCTGCTTTACGATCCAGCTCGCCTCGGCGCGCTCGTCCGCGACCCGCACGACGGTCACGGGTTCGCCCGGAGGTCTTTCGGTCCGCAGGCGCTTCTCCTTGCGGGCCCGATTGAGGGAGATCACCTCGTTGGCGACCTCGAGGATGGCGGGTGTCGATCGGTAGTTCTGCTCCAGGCGCACCACCTCGGTCCCGGCGAAGTCGCGCTCGAAATCGAGGATGTTCCTCAGGTCCGCTCCCCTCCACCCGTAGATCGATTGATCGTCGTCTCCGACCACACAGATGTTGCCGTGCCCCGACGCTATGCGACGCACCATCCTGTACTGGGCGTGGTTCGTGTCCTGGTACTCGTCGACGAGAACGTGCCGGAAGCGGCTGGCGTACTGGTCGCCCACCTCTACGTCCTCCTCCAGCAGACGGGTGGCGTGCAACAGGAGGTCGTCGAAGTCGTAGGCGTTCGACCGCGCCAGCAGCCGCTCGTATAGCGGATAGACCTCGGCCACCGCACGCGACATGAGGTCGAAAGCGGCTGCTCCGTACTCCTCCGGTCCCACCAGCGCGCTCTTGGCGTCCGAGATGCGTGCCCGGAGCGCGTTGGGCGACCAGCGCTGGGAGTCCAGACCCGCCTCCTCCATGGCTCGCTTCATGGCCCGGAGCGAGTCGTCCTCGTCGTAGATAGAGAATGCCGCTCCTCGGCGCAGCCGGTCGCCCTCTCGCCTCAGGATCCGGGCGGCGACAGAGTGGAACGTGCCCACCCATAGGCCCCTCGGCTCGTCTCCCAGGAGCTCGGCTATGCGATCGCGCATCACGCCCGCCGCCTTATTAGTGAAAGTGACGGCCAGGATCCGACCCGGACGAACCCCCTGCACCTCGATGAGCCTGGCGACCCGGGCGGTCAGCACCCGTGTCTTCCCGGACCCGGCACCGGCGAGAACGAGCAGGGGCCCGTCGCCGTACTCGACGGCGCGCTGCTGCTCGTCATTGAGGGAGAGATCCCTCAAGCCTCCTCCTCGTAAAGCGGCAGGGCGATCAGAAAGGTCGCTCCCCGCTCGGAGTGCTCGAGGTCCACGGAGCCGCCGTGCATATCGACGAAGATGCGCCGGGCCAGGGAGAGCCCTACGCCCCACCCTCCTGCTTTCGACGTCGCGCCAACTTCGAAGAGCCTGTCACGAAGATCGGGGCGAATGCCGGGCCCATCGTCCTGAAACCTGTACGCAGCGCGTTCGCCATGAATCCCCTCGTAGGAGACGGAGATGGTGCCCTCGCCACCGCCCACGGAGTCGACGGCGTTCTTGAACAGGTTCTCGAATGCCCACTCCAGCAGGGTCTCGTTTCCGAGGACTCGCGGGCCGTGAGCGGGAAGAGTGAGCTCCAGCCGCACCGGCCCTCCGAGCGACGGGAGCCGCGCCTCAAAGTAGCTCCCGAGCCGCTCCAGAATCTCGGTGACATTCACCGGCCTGAGTGTCGGCGGAATCCCGATGAACTCGAAGCGGCGCGACACCTTCTCCAGCCGACGCACGTCGGCCTCCATCTCGGACAACAGATCCAGCCCGTCGGAGGAGAATGACCCGGCCGGAGCCGACCCCTCGAGCATTTCCAGCCATCCCACCAGCGAACTCAAAGGGGTGCCCATCTGGTGAGCCGACTCGCGGGCCATGGCCGTCCAGATCCGCTCTCTCTCGCTCCGGGCCGAGGTTCTGATCATCCAGATCGCCGAGCCGACGACACCCAACAGGAGCGCCGCCTGGAGCCACGGAATCCACTTCAGCCGTCGAAGGAAAAGAGGCTCGCCGTAATGCACTTCGAAGTTCTTGGCCGGGTCCATGAGA
The DNA here is from genome assembly GCA_039584255.1 of Gemmatimonadota bacterium. Lineage (GTDB taxonomy): Bacteria > Gemmatimonadota > Gemmatimonadetes > Palauibacterales > Palauibacteraceae > JBDGYE01. The sequence goes on along the minus strand of JBDGYE010000039.1, from coordinate 29,147 downwards.
GGCGGGTTTCTAAGATCGAGACGCTCGACGTACGACTTGACCCTGGCCACATCGGCCGTGTCCTCGAGAGCTGCTTGAAAGGGAAGGTTCTTCACCAGCGTCGGGTTGCCCTCGAGGTCCGTCTGCACGACCGGTATGCCCAAGTCGTACAACTCGAGCAGGAGCTGAAACTCGCCTTCAGTGGTAAGTCCCTCCGGAGAGGCGGCCGCCTGCACGACCTGAAAGTAGATCCGGCTGAATACCGCCGCGTCCCGGCGCAGCTCCTCGGCGATCTGCCAGGTGTACACGAGGTACGAGATGAGGACGGCGGAGAATGCAGCGACGATCCCGATCGGGACCAGGCGGCGACTCACGGGGCTTCCAGCCGCTTCAGGCCCATGTAGGGTCGCAGCACTTCAGGAATCGCCACGCTGCCGTCACGGCCCTGATTGTTCTCGAGAAGGGCGATGATCGTTCGTGCCAGGGCCACCCCCGAGCCGTTCAAGGTGTGCAGGAACTCGGGCTTGCCTCTTCGGTCGGGGCGGTAGCGGATATCTGCCCGGCGTGCCTGAAAGTCGGTGTACGAGGAACAGCTGGACACCTCCAACCACCTCTGCACACCCGCCGACCACACCTCCAGATCGTAGGTGAGAGCATTGGCGAAACCGAGGTCGCCCGTCGGGATGATGATCCGTCTGTACGAAAGCCCCAGGGTCTCCAGAACGGTCTCGGCGTGCCTCGTCAAGAGCTCCAGCTGTTCGTCCGAGGCCTCCGGCGTGGTGAAGCGGACGAGCTCCACCTTGTCAAACTGGTGCACCCTTAGCATCCCCCGAGTATCCTTGCCGGCCGCGCCGGCCTCCCGGCGGAAGCAGGGTGTGTAGGCGACATAGGCCAGGGGCAGGTCGCTGCCGTCCAGGATCTCACCGCGATGCAGGTTCGTCACGGGCACCTCGGCCGTCGGGACGAGGAAGAGGTCGTCCGGCTCGGTTCGGTACACGTCCTCCTCGAATTTCGGCAACTGGCCTGTCCCGGTCAGCGCATCACGATTGGACAGGTACGGGGGCTGCACCTCCAGGTATCCGTGCTCCTCCGTGTGAAGATCGAGCATGAACGAAATCAGTGCCCGTGACAGGCGGGCGCCGGCCCCCACAAGAAGCGGGAAACCCGATCCGGCCACCCGGGCCCCGCGCTCCAGGTCGAGGACGTGCAGCCGAGCTCCGAGGTCCCAGTGGGTGGCAGCCTCGAATGGCAGGTCCACAGGCTCGCCCCACTCCTTCACCACTTCGAAGCTCTCGTCGCCGCCCTCCGGCACCCGCTCATGCGGGAAGTTGGGGATCTGCATGAGCTCCGCCCTGAGGAAGCCCTCGATCTCCTGCAGCTCCGAGTCGAGCTTCCGTATGCTCTCGGCCACCTCCTGCATCGACGCGATCAGTTCCTCGGCCGCCTCGCCCTGCCTCTTCAGGTCGCCGATCTCCTTCGACACCTCGTTACGGCGAGCTTTCAGGACCTCGACCTCGGAGATGATGGCGCGGCGCCGTTCGTCGAACTCGAGCGACCGATCCAGGCATGCGACACCTTCGGCGTCCCCCCGGCGCGCGAGACGGCTGCGGGCGACCTCCGGGTCGGCACGCAGCACTTTGATATCGAGCATCACTCGCCCTCTGGGACGAGCTCGAGCCTCTCGCAGTTCGGGTTGACGAGGTGCTTGAACTCCATCTTCAGTTCCGTCAGGTCGACCGCCAGGATCTCGATCTTCGCGAAATACCGACAGCGAACGGTGCCGAAGCTGGGGTCCCGCCGGCTCACTACGGCCAGAACGTCGCCCACCTGAACGGGTACCGCCTCGTCGTGCGTATAACCTTCGAGAGGAGCCGCAGTCAGTCCGTCAAAGCTCTCGGCGACTTGCTGGATTCCGGCGTCCGACGGTTCATCGGTGACGTGGCCCCGGGGCCGGAGCGTGCTGGTCCCTGCAGCATCGATCTCGTAGAGGAAATCCCACCCTGAGAACTGATCCGTGCGGACCTCGACTACCTCGACCAAATCGAACGCGGCAGGAGACTGGAGCGCACCGAGTCGGAAGTCGGACAGCGTGGCCTCCCCGGGCGCAGACGGAAGCGGAAGCAGAGGGGGCTCGAATGGATCGCCGCAGGCGACGAGCACGAGAAGTGCCGTCCCCAGCAGCGATATCGCGGAATTCTTCACCTGCATCTCCCATGTTCGGTTCAGACGTCAACTGGGAAAATAGCAGAGATTCTCCATGGCGCGAGATCCTGTTACCTTACGCGCATGACCGACGGCACGGGCGTTGCTGCGACGGCTGCTCTACTGGCTAGAGGCAGGACATGAGCCGGCGCCATCCGCTCGTCGCGGTCATTCTCGCGGGCGGCGTCGGCTCCAGATTCTGGCCCGCATCCACGGCCTCTCGTCCAAAACAGCTGCTGCCGCTGGGCAGCGCCCAATCTCTCATCGCCGACACGGTGGATCGTGCCGTCGCACTCGTCGGAGTCGACAACGTCCGGATCCTCGCCGGAGCAGCGCTCGCGGAGTCGTGCCGATCCGCTGTTCCCCTCCTGGGTGAAGAGAACTTCCTGATCGAACCCGAAACGTCAGGCACGGGGCCGGCCCTCACCTGGGCGGCGTGGGAGATTGAGCGCCAGACTCCGGGAACCGTGATGATCTCGCTTCACGCCGACCACGTCATCTCTCCGTTTGAGGCCTTCCGGGCAACCGTGGACCGCGCCGTCCGCGCCGCGGAAGAGAGAGGCGCGCTGGTGTGCCTGGGCGCCGAGCCGGATCGGCCCGAGACCGGCTTCGGCTACGTGGAGCTCGGTCGGCAGCTGGGCGACCTGGTCTGGGAGGTCGACCGGTTCGTCGAGAAGCCCGATCTCACGATCGCGAAGCGGTACTGCGCCTCGGGCAAGCACTTGTGGAACACGGGCATCTTCGTCTGGAGGGCTGCCGGCCTGCTCGAGGCTGTTCAGCGCTGGACTCCCGAGGTGAGCGAGGCTCTGGACAACCTCGAGCGTCACGACGTCCGGGGCTTCTTCCAATCGGTCGACAACATCAGCGTCGATGTCGGGGTGCTGGAGCGAGCCAACAACGCGGAAGTCGTTCAGGCGACGTTTTCGTGGGACGATGTCGGATCCTGGAACGCCCTGGCGCGGACGAGAACCCCGGATGAGGCGGGCAACGTCGTGGTCGGCGGTGGGAAGGTCCTGGACTCGACGAACACGATCGTATGGTCCGACCAGGGTCACGTCGTCGTGTTCGGCGTCGATGGCCTCGTCGTGGTCCGGAGTGCCGAGCATACGCTGGTTACGACCCGTGAGGCCGCCCCGGACCTGAAGCGGCTGCTGGATTCCCTGGACCGGGAGTGAGTCCGACGTGAGACTGTTCCTCTTCGACGACGGGGTGGCGGACGGCTGGCATCCGTTCTCGCTCTCCCGTCCATGCGGCGAGCTCCTGTTCGGTTCGTTGCTGCTTCGAGAGCGCCTCGAGCGCCTCGCAGGACTCCAAGCGGCCGCGACCCTGAGCCGGCCCTGGCTGACCGGGTTCCGGGAGGATGGGGCGCCACCCGTTCTGACTCGCGACTCGGCATTGCCGGACGTGGGCCGGCTTCTGTTGTGCACGAGGGCGGTGCCCTCCGATGGGATCACCCTCGAGGATGCCCTCGACCGGCCGACCCTGATTCGCGTTGGCGGAGCGGTGGCGGGGTGCTACCTGCCAGCGGGCAGCCCGGATCCCGGCGCCGGCTGGCTTCTCGAGCCGGCCAAGCTACCGGGCGTGGCAGCCGAGGTGGATCTGGCCGGAGGGCTGCTTCCTGCCGCCTGGTCGCTCGTCGAGGAAATCGCGGAGCGGCTGGCCCGGGATCTAGCGGCGACGAGCGAGACCGAGAGAGCGGCTCTACCGAAGGGAGTGCACCGAGTGGGTAGCGGGCCGGTCAGCCTCGGCGACGGAATCCTCCTCGAGCCGGGCGTACTGCTGGACACCACGCAGGGCGGGATCCACCTCGAAGACGGAGTGGAGGTTCGAGCCGGTGCCCGGCTGGCGGGTCCGCTCCACGCCGGAGCAGGTACCCGCCTGCTCGGAGGCTCTTTCGCGAGCCTTTCGGCGGGACCTCGCTGCAACCTCCGCGGCGAGATCGAGCACACGGTGGTATTGGGATACTCCAACAAGGCACACGACGGCTTTCTCGGCCACGCGTACCTGGGTCGCTGGGTAAACCTGGGCGCGCTTACGACGAACAGCGATCTGAAGAACAATTATGGTCCGGTACGAGTCGGCACGCCGGACGGCGATGTGGACACCGGCCTCCTGAAGCTCGGCTGTCTAGTGGGAGACCACGTAAAGACGGCTATCGGCACGCTCCTCAATACGGGCACCGCCATCGGGGCAGGCGCCAACCTCTTCGGTGTCGGCCCGCCGCCCAGATGGGTGGAGCCGTTCAGCTGGGGATTCGGGCGGTCTGCGGCTGTCTACGATAGGGAGCGATTCCTGGACGCGGCGGCGCGAGTCATGGAACGGCGGGATGTGGCGTTCGACCTGGGCGTTCGCAAGTGGCTCGCGGCCGTGTGGGAGGCGGGCGTCGAGCGGGTTGATGGCCGTTGAGGGTCGCCAGCCTCGGAAGCGGCAGCCGCGGGAATGCGGTCCTCGTGGAATGCGGTGGCACCCGGTTCCTGGTAGACGCCGGGTTCAGCGGAGCCCAGCTCGCCCGCCGCATGACGCACCTGGGAGTCGAGCCGGAGACTATTCGGGCGGTGATCGTCACCCACGAGCACCGGGACCACACCGCGGGAATCGGCGTGGCCGCTCGTCGCTGGGGATGGACGATCTATCTGACGTCCGGAACCGCCTCGGCGTGCAGCGATCTGCTCAAAGGGAACGAGAGCCTGCACCGTTGCCGGCCCGAAGAGTCGTTTCGGATCGGCCGCGCCGAGATACACCCGTTCGCGACGTGCCACGACGCGGCCGATCCTGTGGCTCTCACCGTTACCGACACCACTTCGGGACTGCGGGCCGGGATCGCCACCGATCTTGGCCGTGCCACGCCCCCGGTCAAGGCCGCTCTCGCCGGCTGCCATTTCCTCATCCTCGAGTCGAATCATGACGAGGTATTGCTGCGCGAAAGCCCCTATCCGTGGAGCGTGAAACAGCGCATCGGTGGCAGCCGTGGCCACCTGTCGAACAGGCTCGCCGCGGACCTAGCGGCGGAGCTCGTGCATCCCGAGTTAGGCGGAATCCTGTTGGCCCACCTGAGCGACGAGTGCAACGATCCGAGACGCGCTCACGCCGTGACGGAGCGACGCCTGCGAAGGTCTCCGTTCAAGGGAGTGCTGGCCGTCGCCGAGCAGGACAACCCTTCTGAACTGTTCGAAGTGTCGCGCCTCGTAGATCGAGCTCTCAGCGGAGGGCCCCAGCTCAGCCTGTTCGCCGCCAGCTGAGGTGCTCTAGGCTCCGACGAGCCGGAGGATGTCGTTGGCGAACGCCCAGACCATCAGTCCCACCACCAGTAGGATCCCGATTTGCGTGAGCCTGAGCCGCTGCTCAACGCTCACGGCCCGTCCTCGGACCGCCTCGATTCCCAAGAACAGCAGGTGTCCCCCGTCGAGCACGGGTATCGGCAGAAGGTTCAGAACCGCCAGGTTGACGCTGATGATCGCCATGAACTCCAGTAGGGGCCAGATACCGGCGCGCGCGAACTCGCCGGACAGCTGACCGATTACGATCGGACCGCCCAGCTCCTTGGCGGAGGACCTCCCGGTGACTATGCGGGCCAGGAAGTCGCCGATCTGGGCCACCCACCACCAGGTCCGGTGTCCTCCCTCCACCACCGCCTCACCGAGCGCCAAGGACCGTTGCGCCTCGGCGGTGTTCGGGAAGCTCACACCGATGCGGCCTCTCTCGACGGTGTCCCTGGCGAACTCGTCATACTCCCGCCACAGCCGCGGGGTGACCGTGAGGTCCAGCGCGGATTCGCCTCGCTCGACCGTCAACGTCATCTCAACGCCGGGACGAAGCGCGATGTAGTGAATCACCTCATCGCGCTCGCGAAGGCGCTGGCCGTCCACGGCGACTACGACGTCCCCCGCCTGGAATCCCGCCGCCTCCGCCGGCCAGCCCGCCTCCACCTCTGCGATCAGCGGAACCATCACCCCCTGGGTACGGGCAACGCTGACGAATACGAGGTAGGCGAACAGGAAGTTCATGAGGACTCCGGCGCTCACAACGAGCACCCGGGCCCAAAGCGGTTTCTGGTCGAAGTCCCTCGGCGAGCGCTCCCGGCGCGGCTCCGAGCGACCCTCCAGAGGCGCCATGGCCTCTTCCTCGGCCATGCCCTCCATCTTCACGTATCCGCCCAGCGGTATCGCCGAGACGACGTACTCTGTCTCCCCGCGTCGGAACCCGAACAGCTTGGGACCGAAACCTATGGAAAACCGTGATACCTCGATGTCCACGGCCTTGGCGGCCCAGAAGTGCCCAAGCTCGTGAATCAGGATCAGAACACCGAGGACGACGATCGTCGCCAGGATCGTTACGTGCATTTACGGACCGGTTTGTTGGGTTTCCAGACTTCGCCCGAGGTATCACCCCTGACGCGCTGTCGTGTTCCTCAACGGATGGCTTCCAGAGCCAGTTCCCTCGCCTCTCCGTCTGCCAGAACCAGATCGTCGACCGAATCGACCGTCCTCAGGGCCGTCCTGGCCAGAACGCTCTCGACGACGCGTGGGATTCCCAGAAAGTCCAGCCCGCCCTCGAGGAATGCCCTGACGGCGACTTCGTTGGCCGCGTTGTATGCCGCGGGCATCGTGCCGCCGGCACGACCGGCCTCGACTCCCAGACCGAACATGGGAAAAGCATCACGCCTCAGCGGCTCGAAGTACAAAGGGCTCGCTTCCACCGGATCGAACTCACGGAATGCATTCTGCAACCGCTCCGGGCCCGAGAGAGAGTACGCGATGGGAACCTCCATCGTCGGATAGCCCAGCTGCGCCACTGTTGAACCGTCCCGGAACTCCACCATCGAGTGCACGATGGAGGCGGGGTGCACGACGACCTCGATGCGATCGTACTCGACTCCGAACAGCAGGTGCGCCTCGATTACCTCGAGCGCCTTGTTGGCGAGCGTGGCCGAGTCGATGGTGATCTTGTCTCCCATGCTCCAGGTGGGGTGCGCGAGCGCATCGT
>JBDGYE010000039.1:0-21963 GCA_039584255.1 Gemmatimonadota bacterium | reverse complement strand
CCTCCGGAGGCTGTGAGGATGATCCGGTTGACCTCACGGATCGGTCGCTCCTGTATGCACTGCAGGATCGCGCTGTGCTCACTGTCCACAGGCACGAGCTCGCCGTGCCCGGCCCTCCATGCCCGAAGGACGAGCTCCCCGCCGACCACGAGAGATTCTTTGTTCGCGAGAGCGAGTCTCTTGTCAGCAGTCAGCGCCGCGATCGTGGACTCCAACCCGGCAAAGCCCACCAGAGCGTTCACTACGACCTCGGCGGACGGATCGCGGGCCGCGTCAGCGACCGCCCGCGAACCGGTGAGCCACTCTCCATCCCATTCCGGCTCGAATCCATCTGGCCACCGCTCTGCCAGGACCACGTAGTCAGGGCCCGTCTCCTGCGCCAGCCGATCGAGCACATCCGCTCGCCGACCTGCCGCCAGCGCGACGACCCGGAAGCGATCGGGGTGCCGGCGCAGCACGGCCAGCGTCGATTGACCGATTGACCCCGTGGCGCCGAGCACGACAACGCCTCGCTGCATCACACTACAGAACCGCGCTCAGGAAGAAGTAGGCTATCGGAATCGACCACAGCAGAGAGTCCATGCGGTCGAGGAGCCCTCCGTGGCCTGGAAGAAGATTGGAGGAGTCCTTCACCCCGCACTCACGCTTGAGGCCCGACTCGACCAGATCACCCATCACCGCGCCAGCGGAGATCATCAGGCCAAGGATCGCCAGTCCCACGATTCCGACCCGTGCGCCGATGTCGGGGAGGAGCGCCGACCCGTAGGCCACGGTTCCAACGGGCCCGGCGAGCAGGCCTGCCATCCCTCCCTCGACCGTCTTGTTAGGACTGATCGCGGGCGCCAGCTTCCGCCGACCGAACGTCCTGCCACCGAAGAACGCAGCCGTATCCGCCAGCCAGGTCACCGCCACCGGTAGGAAGAACAGAACGGTTCCCTGGATAGGGTCGTCGGCCAGCCACTCTCGAAGCGGTACCCCGAAGCTCAGTAATCCCCCGATGTACAGAGCCCCCGCCACCGTAAGGGCGCCTGTCTGAAACGGCCGCTCCGCGGGCGGAAACCGCAGAGTCGCGAAGCCGGCGATGGTGAGCACGGAGATGATCGTAAGCGCCCAGGCAGCCATCCAGCCCAGCTCGAGAACGGTCAGCGGCAGCGCCGCGGCGAACAGCCCACCGAGGATCGTCAGGAAGTTTCGACCTCGTTGCCGCAACATACGGGCAAGCTCCCAGGTCCCGGTGGCGGCCAGGATGCCCAAGCCCAGCGCGAAGGGCCAGCCGCCAAGAAGGGTCACTATGATGCAAAGCGGAATCCCGATGGCTGCCACAGTGAGGCGTTTGGCCAGGTCGGACGGCATGACGGTCCTTTCCGTGCCCTCAGGTGGCGACCCGCCCGAAGCGACGCTCGCGGCTCTGGTACTCGAGAATCGCCTCGCACAGATCCGCTTTCCCAAAGTCCGGCCACAACACTCCCGTCACGTGGATCTCGGCATAGGCGATCTGCCACAGAAGGAAGTTGGAAACCCGGAGCTCGCCCGACGTGCGGATCAGCAGGTCCGGGTCAGGCCAGTCGGCCGTCAGCAGCCCGGAGACGAACTCGTCCTGAGTAATCTCGTCTGGCGAGAGCTCGCCCGCCGCCGAACGCCGGGCGAGGAGCCTGGCCGCCTGTACGATCTCGTCGCGGGAGCCGTAGCTGATCGCGAGATGAAGGTCCAGACGATCGCCTTCTCCGGTTCCCTTCTCGAGCGAATCGACAGCCTCTCGGGCGTCGGCGGACAGCCTGTCCAGCTCGCCAAACACCGTGCCCCGCACTCCCTCCGCTGCAAGCTCCTCCCGCTCCCGCTCCACGTATTCGCAGAGCAGGTTCATGAGCGCAGCCACCTCTTCGAAAGGGCGATCCCAATTCTCTCTGGAGAAGGCGAACAGCGTCAGATGGCGCACCCCGACCTCGAGAGCTGCTTCCACGACCCGGCGCACCGCCTTCATGCCCTGGCGGTGCCCCATCCAGCGCGGCAGGCCACGTTCGCCCGCCCAGCGCCCGTTCCCGTCCATAATGATGGCGACGTGGGTCGGGGGATCGCCCCGCTCCCGGATGCGCTGGAGGAGGGAGCCCTCCGATCGCCCCGGACCTTTCACTGCGCCCCTCCCTGACCGGCTTCGCCGAGGCTCCCGGCCAGCCGTCGCAGTCGAGTCTCTCCTCCGAGAAAACTGTACGCCTCGTAGCCAGCGGCCTGCATTCGCTCGGCCAGGCGAGCACTCTTCAGGCCCTGGGAGCAATACAGGACATAACAGTTCCCCCTGTCGAGCGTCCGGAACTCCGACACGAGGTCTCCGTGGTCCCGGTGCGACGCGCCCGGCCAGTGCCACCGGCGATAGTCCCCGATGTCCCTCGTATCGATCACGACCGCCCCGGGCGGCAGAATGGACGTGAACACGCTCTGACCCGCGATCTCTGCCAGATCCACGGCCCTCAGGTCCAGGATCTCCCGGCCCTGGACCGGCCGGTGAAGCCCAGACAGATCGAGGCGGCTGTCGTCCCTTCTTACCGCATCCGGGGAGGCGGCCGTGGCCGGCCTGCCCGATCCGAGAGCACAGTACTCCCTCACTCGCGACGAAAGAGCGTAGGACCCGATCTCGCGGGAGCGCCTGATGATCTCCTCTTTGTCCATCCCGACCACCGGCCTAAGCACTGGGAGCTCGCTCGAGTCATCGATAACCCGGAGATTGGCGAGGGTCTGCGACGAGACCTGACCGACCGCTTCTCCCGTCACGACCGCATCGGCACCCAAGGTGGCCGCAACCAGATTCGCGACGCGATACATCTGGCGCTTCAGAGCAATCTGGTGAAACGCAGGACGGACCGCCGACTTGAGGTCCGCCACGACCTCATCGAAGTCGACCACGTGCAGCGTGGGCCGCGTGCCATAGCTCCAGCGGTCTGCCAGGATCTTGGCGACCTCGACAACCATCCGCTTGTAGGCCTCGCCACCCAAGTTGCAGAAGACGTAGTCGAGCGCGACGCCCCGCTTCAGCATCATCCAGGCTGCCACCGCCGAGTCGAAGCCGCCGGACAGCAAGGCTACGGCCCTTCCCTCGGCGCCTAGCGGAAGTCCGCCCGCGCCAGCCGTCTTCCCCAAATGGAAGAGGGCCCGGTCGTCACGAATCTCGACGCACACTTCGAGTTCCGGATCACTGAGATCCACGCGGGCACCGGGGTTCAGGCTCGCCCCGAGGTCTGTCATGACGTCCTGCGACGAAAACGCGTGCGAGCCGCTGCGACGGGCGCGCACGGCGTACCGCCGCCCCTTCACGATCTCCCCGTACAGCTCGGCTCCACGGCGTACGATCTCGTCGAGGTTCGCCGCGCACCACCCGTCGATGCGGGAGAACGAACTCACGCCGAAGACCCTGCTCAACACCTCGTCGAGCGGCCCGTCGCAGTCCACGTAGAGGCGGCTCCACCGATCCGAGATCCGGCACTCCCGACCCATGCTGTGACAGGCGTCTTCCAGGTTATCGGCCAGGACGCGCTGGAACCGGCTGCGGGTCCGCCGCCCCTTGGTCGAGATCTCGCCGGTGAGACGGATCATCACCCGGTGGCCGGCCCCATTGTATCCGGTTGGCTCACTTGGCCAGGCTGGCTCGATCATGCCTACACGATACGACCGGATACGCCTCCGCGTCGAACTTTCTTCTGCGAGGCGTCAGTTCCGCCGTAACCCGTTGCCCGGCCGCCGCCCGCGTGGGCGCGGAACGGGCTCCGGTCGGTCAAGAGTCTGAACGGTCGCTTCTAACGCGGGCCGCGATGAGGGCGATGATGATCCCCACGACGGGGATCACGGCGATGATTCCGATGATAACGAAACTGTCCGAGCTGTCCAGCACCGGGTTCATCCTCCTGCGCAGAACGGTCGTCTACCGCCTTGGCACCCTTTCTTCACGGAGACCGGGCCATCCCGGTGGTCTTGGCCCGGACGCCTTCATGCCGCTCAACCTAGCCGTACGCTCGCGAGACGGGCAAGAATGCCGAGAAGCCTCCCGGGCGGGTGTTCGGTTTCGATACACATGGTCCCGTCTTCGGACGGCAAACCATATGCGATCTAACATGAGGTGGATCACGTAAATATTTGTCATGTCTCACGTTCAATGGAAGTCACAGGCGTGGCACGAGGGTTGCTCGTCAGTACGACGACGCATGAGTCGCCCAACGAGGCGACGAGGGGTGGACTGAAACCACGAAGGCGAGGCCTATCATGTTGCTCGGTGTGAGGCGGAGAGGGTTCGAAGGGCTGAAAGCGTTGCTCTCGGTGGCCGTGCTCGCCGCTGGAGCCATGCTTTCCAACATGGTGGGCCCGGCCTTCGCTGGCAATGCCGCAGATGTCGTCGGTGTCTGGAAGTGGGTGGCCGAGATGCCCACCCAGGAGAAGGAGGCCTCGGTCACTCCCCTGCTTGAGATCCGACGGGACCTGGAGGGGGATCTGGAGGTGCGGATCCTGGCTCGCGGAAGAACTCGCGCCCACGGTACGGTCGATGGGACCCGGATTACGTTTGAGGAGGGGCATCTCTGCGTCGTGGCCGGTGACGGCACATCGTTCAAGGGAGAGCTGAGCCACGATGGGCGGCAGATAGAAGGCGTGATCCACTACAGCGGCGGACGTTCCACGGTGCAGCTCAAGAGAGTCGAGCGGAAAGCCGTAAAACAGGCCTCCAGCTCATCGTACGCCACCTGACCCGTACCGTAGTCGCCTCAGGCCGTCTCAGGAGCCGGGCTTCGACCCGGCTCCCTTCATTTTCTCCTGGGCCTGCGTAGTCGCAACACAAGCAAGGCGGCGATGCACCCCATGAAGATCAATGGCTCTCTGGTGTCCGCCTTCACTTTCCAGAGGTAGTGCAGTGCCCCCAGCCCCGCAGCCAGGTAGACCAACCGATGCAGCCGCCTCCAGTTCCGTCCCAGGCGTCTGATCCAGCCCCGCGTGGAGGTAACGGCCAACGTCAGCAGGATCAGCCATGCGCTGAAGCCTACCGTGATGTAGGGGCGCTCCAGGATGTCCTCGGCGATGTAGGAGAATGCGAAGAACTGGTCCAGCACGAGATAGGTTAGGAAGTGCAGCGTGAGGTAGAAGAAGGCGAACAGACCCAGTAGCCGGCGTACACGTATGATCCTGTGATACCCGGTCAAGCGCCGGAGAGGAGTGACGGACAGAGTGACGGTGAGAAGGACCAGTCCCCACCACCCAGTCTGGTGTGTCACCTCCTCGATCGGGTTCGCTCCCAGCCCTCCACGGACAGCCCGCACGACCAGGACCGCCGCCGGTGCCAGCGCTCCCATCCAGATCAAGAGCTTGGCGACCGCCGTGGTTTCGATCCGCCGACCCATGCCCTCCCCCGACCTCAGTACCAGCGTCTCAGGTCGAGCCCGGCATAGAGGTGGCCTACGTCCTCCGCGTACCCGTTGAACATCAGGGTGGGCCGCTTCCGAAACTCGCCGAGCCGTCGCTCGCGGGCCTGGCTCCAGCGGGGATGGTCAACATCGGGGTTCACGTTGGCATAGAATCCGTATTCGTCCGGAGTGGCTGCAGCCCAGCTGGTGGCGGGCATTTCCTCCACGAACCGGATCCGCACGATAGACTTGATGCTCTTGAACCCGTACTTCCAGGGCACCACCAGGCGAAGGGGCGCGCCGTTCTGATTGGGGAGATCACGCCCGTAGACGCCTGCCGCGAGAAAGCTGAGCGGATGCATCGCCTCGTCGAGGCGCAGCCCCTCAACGTAGGGCCACTCCAACACCCGCCGCCGCTGGCCGGGCATCTGCTCCGGATCGTACAGCGTACTGAACTCCACGAACTTCGTCTTGCTGGTCGGCCCGACCCGGCGGACCAGATCGGCCAGAGGAAAGCCACGCCACGGGATCACCATCGACCATGCCTCGACGCACCTCAGACGATATACCCTGTCCTCGACGGCGTGCGGTGCCAGGAAATCGTCCAGATCGTAGACGGCCGGGTTCTCGACATGTCCTTCCACGGCGACCGACCACGGACGGGGACGCAGCGAATGGGCATTCTCCGCCGGGTCGTCCTTCCCCGTGCCGAACTCGTAGAAATTGTTGTAGGTGGTGACGTCTGCGTACGGAGTCAGCGGTTCATCGCGCTCGGAACGGACTCCGCTCCAGTCCTGCTCCTGCGGCCCGTCGCGCTCAGCCGCGGCCGCCGCCCGTCGAGTGCCCACCTCGTCGCAGGCCGCGAGCAAGCTGGGCGTCAGAGCGGCTGCCGCTGCCAACTTGGCCGAACGGCCTATGAAGTGCCGCCGATTGAGATAAACCCTGTACGGGGTGATCTCCGAAGACCGGATCGCATCGGCCCTGCGAATCAGCATTCCGTTGATCTCCTGCGTTCGGTTCGCTCTTGATAACAGGCGTGGGCCGCAAAAGATCCCGCCGGGCCGTCCAGGGCCTCGACGCCCGGGAAGGCCAGCGACAGCGCTTTCGTACTGTAGTATCTGAGGCTTTGTGAGCTAATTCGTCTCAGATTCTCGCGGGTCTGAGAAGGGGAGAGAGCGGCCACCGTGGGGCGGCGACCGCTCCGCCACGGTCCGCGCCACGAAATCGTCGAACGTGGCCGGTCCGCGGCCGAGCAGCCATGCCAGCGCATCGGGGCTACCCGTGAACCCGCGGCGATCGTAGTATCCGAACATCCGGACCAGGGCGTCGATCCGGTACTCATCCAGCCCGGTCGACCGTGCGCCCCGCGCCCACGCCGCGACGTCCTCTTCCTCCGCACGTACCGGCCTCCCGAGATGTCGCCCGAGTGAGTCCGCCATGCGCGCGGGTGAGATCGCCTCCGGTCCGCACAGCTCGTACGTAGCGCCCGCGCGTCCTTGAGTTGTGAGCACGATGGCGGCCGCCTCAGCCACGTCCGCGAGATCGACCAGGCTGATCTCGACATCGATGCCGTACGGGACCGCAAAGCGCCCGAGCTCGGCGATCGAGTCCCACTGGGCCAGCACGTTCTGCATGTACGCGCATGGCTGAAGGGCCGTGAACGCGACACCGGATTCCGCGAGCAGCTTTTCCACCCGGTACTTCAGCCAGTGGTGGGGCATCGCCTCGACGGCTGGCAGCAGCACCGAGTGGTAGACGAACCGTTCTACCTCCGAGGACCGAGCGGCGGCGATCGCGGCCTCTCCAATCTCGACCTCCTCCGGATGCACGTTTGGGCAGATGTGATAGATGGCCCGTACGCCCGATGCGGCCCTGTTGAAGGCCTTTGCATCTCGCATGTCGGCCGCCACGACCTCGGTCGCGCCGAGCCGTCGAAGCGGCACCGAGTCTTCCTCGCGGAACACCAGCGCTCGGACCCGTACGCCGCGCTCCGCGAGCGCCTGAACGACTGTCCTACCGGTCTTCCCTGCGGCGCCCGTCACAAGAACCATGGGCGATTGATCCGCCGGCGCGTGCTGTCTCCGGGCGCAGGACACCGGACATCCGTGGCCGCTCGTCAGGCGATCGCGCAGGTCATGTCCTGGCCGCAGCACATCGGCGACTTGACCATGCCGTGGCCGTCCGGACACTTCGAGACGTGAACCGAGCTTCCATCGTCCTTGGTGAGCGTTTCGTGCCCCAGCTCCTTGCCGCATGCGCCGCACGTCATGATCCCGATGCTCATTCCGCACGTTTCGCAGGTGTACGCTGCCATCTCTGTCCCTTCCGTTCTCGGGTTCTGATCGTTCCGGTCTGCCGTTAGCCAGCGTAGCGCTTCGAACTCGGAGAGGCCAGCTCCTTCCCGGCTATGTGGCCCAACCTTCAATTTCCGCGTTCGGGAGCCACCGCCCCGGTCAGCAACCTCGACCTCGTGGTGGTCCGTCACCCACATGGCGCCGTGGGAGACACCCTCGGCCGCATCCCCACGTCCCAAACGTTCCGGTTCGTCGGCGACGATCCGGAGTGGCGACCCTATGCCGGTAGCACGGAGTTCGATCTCCGTTGGGACACGGAGGGGCTGGTGATGGGACGCAGCGACGCCTATCGCCTGCTGTGGAAGGGTCCGGACGGAGAGGTTGAACGGATCGTAACGTTGCGCCGCGATCCGATCCCTTTCACGGATGCCGATCGCGCGATCTTCATGGAGCGGCTCGAGGCACAAACCAGGCGACCGGATCGACTCGAACAGATTAAGAACGCACTCATCTTACCGGACCACTACCCCTACTACCGGCGCTTCGTATGTGGGCCGCGCGGATCCTTGTGGCTCCAGCGCGTGCGCCCCCTGCGCGACATGAGTGAGGAGGAACTGGAGACGTCCTATGTAGGCGGATTAGCCCCCGGTCTGCCCGAGTGGGACGTGTTCGACGGCGAGGGGCGGTACCTCGGGGTCGTCGAGATTCCTGTCGGCAAAGGGGGCATCGACCTGATGGATGACCGCGCAATTGGCATATTCGAGGACGAGCTCGACGTCCAGCACGTCATCGTGTTCGAGATCGACGGGCTGCCTCCGGACGAGCCCACGACGGCACGCCGGGCGCCTTCGCGGTGAGCTGGGAGAGCGGCTCACCGCTCTTGCTGCTAAGGCGTGAGCGTTTGTTACCGCTATTGTTGCCGCGAGCACCCAACAAAAAGAACCCCGCCGCAACTAGCGACGGGGCTTTCACTTGGCGAGTGGCAGGGGCGGGATTTGAACCCGCGACCTAGGGCTTATGAGTCCCCCGCTCTGACCAGGCTGAGCTACCCTGCCCGCACGAAAAAAAGGCGGCCGGAGGGATCCCCCGGCCTTCTGCGCTTCGCCCAAAAGCGGAAGTAGCGGGGGCAGGATTCGAACCTGCGACCTTCGGGTTATGAGCCCGACGAGCTACCAGACTGCTCCACCCCGCAACGTGAGCGTCAACCTACCGATACCCCTTTTACTCGTCAAGTTCCGTAACGGATTCTGGGTCCGACAATTCCTCCTCGCCGCCGCGAAACCTGACCAACACCTCGCCCTCCCGAATCAGCCCGTATTCCTCTCGCGCCGTCTGCTCGATCGCCAGCGGATCCTCCGCGAGACTGTCTCCTCGCTGTGCGAGCGAGTCCGTCGTTGCGATCAGAGAATCGATCCGAGAAATGGCTTCGTGCCGCTGTTTCTTGAGGTCCTCGACATCCAGCACGCTGTAGACGCCACCAAACAGGAGGTAGTACGCCGCGCCGGCCGACATGGCCACCAGGACTCCCCTGAACGCATAGCGCCGTATCCGCTCACGCATAGACGGCACCCCCCGGGTACAGTGACCGCTCCGCGAGCTCCTCCTCTATGCGGAGTAGACGGTTGTACTTGGCCACGCGCTCGGAGCGACAGGCCGATCCCGTCTTGATCTGTCCGGCCTGTGTGGCCACCGCGAGGTCCGCGATGAACGTGTCTTCCGTCTCACCGGAGCGATGCGATATGACCGAAGTGTAGCCGGCAGCCGCACCCACTGCGATCGCCTCGAGAGTCTCAGTAACGGTTCCGATCTGGTTCAGCTTGATGAGAATGGAGTTCGCCACTCCCCTGTCGATTCCCCTCTGAAGCCGCTCCACGCTGGTCACGAACAGATCGTCACCGACGATCTGCACACGCTCGCCGAGCTCGGTCGTGAGCACACGCCAGCCATCCCAATCGTCTTCGGCCAGACCATCCTCGACGGAGACGATGGGGTAGCGCTGTATCCATGCGGCATACATGGCGACGAGCTCCTCCGAGCTCTTCATTCCCCTCTCGCCCTCGCTCTCGAAGACGTAGGTGCCGCTCGCCGGATCGAACATCTCGGACGCCGCGCAGTCCAGGGCGAGCGCCACGTCCGACCCCGGCTCGTATCCGGCGTCCCGAATCGCAGCTAAAATGACCTCTAGGGCTTCCTCGTTCGAGGCCAGGTCCGGCGCCACACCGCCCTCATCTCCGACGGAGGTGCTGTGTCCGTCGGCGGTCAGACGCTTCTTGAGAGCGTGGAACACCTCGGCTCCGGCGCGCAGGCCATCCTGAAAGCTGCTCGCTCCGACGGGAACGACCATGAACTCCTGAATCTCGACGTTGTTGTCGGCATGCACCCCACCGTTCAGGATGTTCATCAGAGGAACCGGCAGCGTGCGGCTGTCCGCGTCTCCCAGATGGCGGTAGAGGGGAACTCCCCGATAGGCGGCCGCCGCCCGGGCCGTGGCCATCGACGCCGCGAGAATGGCGTTGGCGCCCAGCCGGCTCTTGTTGGGCGTCCCATCGAGAGCCACGAGCCGCCTGTCTATGTCGGTCTGGTCGACCGGGTCGGCTCCGATGAGCTCGTCCCGGATCTCTCCGAGCACGTTGGCCACGGCCGTCCGAACTCCCTTGCCCCCGTACCGACCGGGATCACCGTCGCGCAACTCCACCGCCTCGTGCTGGCCGGTCGAAGCGCCGGAGGGAACGGCGGCGCGCCCGACGGCACCACCCTCCAGCCGGATCTCGGCCTCTACCGTCGGGTTGCCCCGGGAATCCAGCACCTCGCGGGCATGTACGTCCGATATATGAGACATGACGCGTTTCCGATTTCGCTTGCAGGGTTCCGAAGCCGAGCCGGCTGTCGCAAATTGAGTTCCGCGAGGGGCGGATGACAATACCTCCGTTCCTCGACCACGGCGCTGGCGAGCGCTGCTCGGGACGGACCACCGTGCCGGTGATCGCCGGCCCCACAAACGGCATCAGGACCGGAGACCAATGATAACAAGACTCATGCAGCAGGCGGGCGTGTTCGGGCTCGCTCTCGTCGGCGTCGTCATCGTCCTACTTCTCTTCTTCGGATTCAACCGGGTCGACGAGTTCGAGGTCGGCGTTAGACGCAACCCGATAACGGGAGCGGTCAGCTCTTCGCCTTATCGTCAGGGACTCTACCACTCGATCGTGCGCTCATGGACCAACTACTCGACGCGCGAGATTCAGTATCCGCGGGAGGGCGGCTCCGAAAGGCTGAGCGCCCTCACGTCGGACCAGCTTCAGATAGGCGTGGATGCGGCGTACAGGTACAGGATCAACCCGGACTCGGTAGTGCAACTCTATCTGACGGTGGGCAACTCCGCCCAGATTCACGCCTTCACTTACAACACCTACCGCTCAGCGGTCCGCGATGCGGTGGCCGAGGTCGAGGCATCGAACATCCTCTCCAGCGACCGTGCCACCATCGGCGACAGGATAGAGAGTCTCATGTCCGAGCGGTTGAACCCGCGCGGCATAGTCATCACGGACTTCTTCGTGCGTGAGCTCGAGCCCCCGGAGACGATACGACAGGCCATCGAGGAGAAGCTGGCGCGGGAGCAGCAGGTCCAGGCCGAAGGCTTCCAGACGCAGGTTGTGGAAGAGCAGGCGAATCAGAAGAGGGCCGAGGCGGCAGGGATTCGGGATGCGCAGGGGATCATCGCCACCAGTCTCACGGGCGTCCAGGGCCAGCGTTACCTCTACTGGCGCTACCTGGAGGTCCTGAGCGAGGTCGCCGGCGGCTCGAACAACCTCGTGATCGCGCCGACGGAGGGGGGCGTCCCCATCTTCTTCACGCCGGATCGGCAGTAGAACCGGGCTCTCCGGGTCAGAGATCCTCCGACCGGATCGACGGCCGCCCCTCGCGGGCGGCCGTGATCATCCCGGACACGGCGCTCCGAACTCTGGCGAGGACCTCGTCTCGATCGGCCGCCGTTCTTCCCACCATGGGAATGGCCGGTCCGGCCTGCAGGTTGATCGTACCCGGCCGCACCTTGCCGCCGCTGGCGATCCGGAAGCCGCCGTCCACGGCGAGAGGGACGATGGGGACCTGGGTTTCTATGGCCAGCACGAACGTCCCCTTCTTGAAGTCGTGAAGCTCGCCGTCCCTCGATCGGGTGCCCTCAGGAAACAGCCCTAGCGACAGGTGCTCCCTCTTCATGCGTTCGGCTGCGGCCCGCATCTCGCGGGTGGCACTCTTGCGGTCCTTCCGGTCGATGAACACGTGCCCCGCCGCGCGCATCGCCTGGGCAAAGACCGGGATCCTCCCCAGCTCCTTCTTCGCTACGAACCGCACGGACGCCGGAAGCGATGCGAAGATCGCGAAGATGTCGAACATCGACTGGTGGTTGGAGATGAAGATTTGGGGTCCGTCGCGGCGGACGTTGTCCAATCCGCGCACGACCACCTTCACGCCCGCCGCCCACAAGAGCGACCGGGACCAGTTCCGGTGAACCCAGTCATGGAGAGTCCGGGGCGCCCGAACCAGACTTCCGACGATGGACACCGTCGAGAAGAAGGCGGAGGACGGAATCGTCACGACCCAGAACAGGATCGATCGCATGCCCTTCACCGCCCAGCGAAGTGGTCGAACCCGGACTCCGGTAGTGCTCTCTCTCCGAACGAGCCGGACCACATCACGCCGTTTCCTTCCTCGACCTTACCCACACAGGTTAGCCGCAGATCGAACACCCGCTCGAACTCGACTGCGAGCTGCCCCAACACCCCGGGACGCGTCGCCATCAGGAGCTCGTAATCCTCGCCCCCGCCCACGGCTATCCTGACGGCCGCAGATCGATCGTCGTACTCCTCGAGAACCGGATGCAGTGGCAGGTCGGCGGTTACCAACTCCAACCGCACCCCCGAGGCCGCTGCCATGTGGTCGGCGTCACCGGCCAGTCCATCCGAGAGATCGATCACCGCTCCGATCTCCGCCCGATTGCGCAGCCACAGGATCTCAGAACACCTGGGTGCCGGCCTCTCGAACGCGCTCCGTGCCCGGGGGTCGGGCTCCAGCCCCGATGCCCAGGCCGTCGCTGCCGCGGAAGCCCCCCCGAGGCTTCCTGTCAGCCAAAGCTCATCACCGGAACGGGCGCCGCCCCGGCCCAGAGGCGAGGCGGTCACGCCGACTGCCACGACGTCGATCACAGCAGGACCCGGCGAGCCGGACAGGTCGCCGCCGAGCAGCCCCGCTCCGGTCGCGCGCAGGAGTTCTCCAATCCCGTGCGCCAACTCCTCGTACACCCGGTCGTCCAGCTCGGGAGCCAGGGCCAGAGAGATGAGCACGCCTAGCGGGCGGGCGCCCATCGCTGCCAGATCGCTGAGAGCGGAGGCGGGTGCCCGATAGCCAATCGCCTCCCAGGTCAACCAGCTTCGTCGGAAATGGATGTCCTCCACCGACAGGTCGGTGCCGATGACGAGCATCTCGCCCGGGGGGGCCTGCAGCGGCACCGCGTCGTCGCCGGGTAGCAGCCGGGCCTCCTTCGGCACCGGCGCGTCCACCGCCCGCACGAATGCCTCGATGCGGTCGAATTCGACTCCACGTCGCATCGGCGTCAGCACTCGCCCCGCTCCGTCAGAAGGCTTCCCGGATCCAGAGAGCTCCCGCGGGCGTTGCCAGCCACGCCTCATCCCGGTCCACCGCGAGTATGCGTGCCACGCCGCGTCCGCCGTACCGGTCCGGCGGCAGGTCGCCGGCAGCGTAGGAGAGCCGCCGCACCCTCCCGCCGTCGGTGTCCCAAACGACCACGCCTTCGGCGCTTCCTGCCCACACCACCCCATTATACACCGCGAGGGCGGTCACCGGCCCGCCCAACGGACCGATGGCATCGACCCTCTCCCATTCGCTGTCGCTGCCACCGCGCCATACCTCGTTCCCGAGGCCCGCGTACACGGTATCACCGGCGCCGGCCAGCGCTCCCGACGGCCTCATCAACGCATTCGGGCCCTCGACCCGGCCCACCCCGAGGATTCCGCCGCCTTCTCCGGCACGCACGGCGTAGAGTCCGTTGCGGGTCCCGACCCAAAGCGCGTCGCCCGTTCCGAGCAGCGCCAGGATGGTCTCCGTGGGAAGCAGAGCCTCCGACGCCAGCGTGGTTGCGCGCAGCCGGTACAGACCTCGGGCGGTGCCCAGCCACAGCTCCCTCGAGTCTTCGCCCCACGGGTCGGCCGCCAGCGACAGAATCGGGAGCGTCCCGGCGGGCACGGCTCCTCTCGATTCCTGCCACTCGCCAGCTCCGTGGAGGTAGCGGAAAAGGCCTGACTCCCCACCGACCCACACGAAGGCCCCGCTGATTTCCATCGCCCGCAATCCCCCGCCAGGCACGCTCCTGGCGGAATCGGCGTTCCACATCTGCCACGATTGGAGGTCGGCACCGACGCGCGCCACTCCGAAGCCGCCGGCTTCTCTCGCCCTTGGGGCGAACCAGAGACCCCCCTTCCCTCCCGCTACTGCGGCAACGCCAGAGCCCCTGAAGCCGTACGCCAGGCGTTCCCAACTCCGGGCCATGTGGTTGTAAAGGATGACGAAGGCACCGTCGGTTGCAATCCAATAGGCGCCCGGTCGAAAGGCTGGAATGACGTCGGTCACCCGAGCCCGGGATCCGTCGAACTGACGGGTTATCAGCGGCACCATGTCTCCGAAGAACGGGTCCTCCAGGATCTCCTTGCGCGCCCGGAGGTCCGAGTTACGGTCGACGGCCGCTTCGACCTCCGCCGGGCTGGCCCCCCGCTCGGCCCTGGAGAAGGTGTCTATGCGACGCCAGCCCGAGGGTGTTCGGGCAAACAGATCGTTCGACTGGACCTCGGCAGGCACCAGCGACGCAACGGGATCTCGAATCGTGAATCGGTCCACGAAACGACGCGACCGCGGATCGGCCTGCACCAGTTCGCGTCCCGCCGCGAGCCACAGGGTTCCGTCCCTGGCGTCCCATACCATAGCGGTCACGGGAGCCACCGGATATCCGTCCTCGACAGTCAGCGGAAGCTCGAATCGGCCGAAGGCGTCGTCATAGGCAAGCAGGCCTCCGAGGGTCGCCGCGAACAGTCGGTTCGGTCCGCGGGCGAGGGCGGTGACGCTGCTGACATCCGTGATGAGCACCCGGTCGTCGGGCCGCCAGCCTCCCAATGTCTGGCCGTGCCCGAAACCCGGGGAAAGAAGAGCCGCGACGCAGGCTGCCGCCGCCGTGATTCGGTTCACGTCGCCGCGGCAAGCGTGTCCGAACCGGCCGCGGCCGCCGGCGACGCGAACAGCAGAGATCCCGGACCCCACGCGGAAAGAGACGTCACGCGCGAGCGCATCTCGGGAATCCTATCCGGCAGGTCTGCCGCCACATGGCCGACGGGCTCCGCTGAGGCCTCTGCGGCAAGGCCAGAAATGAACATCGCCGCTGCCGCCGCATCTGCTGCGGGCATGCCTCCGCCCAGATAGGAGCCGATCAGCCCCGTCAGAACATCCCCCGTTCCGCCGGCGGCGAGCGCCGGTCCCCCTACGGTGCTCACCCTCATCGGTTCCCCCGAGACCGCGATCACCGAGGGCGTACCCTTGAGAAGCACCGCACACCCCAGCCTATCGGCCGCTTCCCGGGCCGCAGCGGCGGGGTGGCTGACGATCGACGACACCGGTGTGCCGAGAAGCCGGGCCAACTCGCCCGGGTGCGGAGTGATCACGTCCCGCTTCGTCAGCCGCGCCGCCAGATCCTCACTCTCGCCTTCCCACACGCTTAGCCCATCCGCGTCGACGACGACCGGCCGGTCGTGCCTGGCACTGAGCACCGATTCCAGCAGCTCTCTGCGGCCTGGATCGCGTCCGAGGCCGGGACCAAGCGCCGCCGCCCCCGACCACCGTATAGCTTCCGCGACGGCCTCACGGTCGTCCCACGGCACGAAGATCGCGCCGGGGACCGCCTCCTGCACGACCTCTCTGTTACTGGGATCGCTGACGACCTTCAGGATACCTATCCCTCCCCGCAAGGCGGCCCGAGCCGAGAGGACCGTGGCACCCGCCATCCCTTTCTGCCCCGCCACCAGGGCGAGGTAACCGGCACGACCCTTATGCGCGTCGCCAGGGCGAGAGGGCAGCATCCGGGCGACCCAGCGGCCGGTGATCGCCCGGGCTTCCATCGGCCGGGCCGGCGAGGGAAAGCCGATCTCCACCGCCTCGAGGTCGCCACAGTACTCCCGGGCCGGGTAGCGCAACAACCCGATCTTGGGCCACCCGAGAGAAACGGTCACGGTTGCCCTGACGCACGCCCCCTCCACCGCCCCCGTGGTAAAGTCGGCGCCGCTCGGCCCGTCCACCGCGCACACCGGTATGCCCAGACCGTTCATCTCCTCGATCAGAGTGGCGTGGGGTTCCCGGGGTGGACCCGCGAGACCCGTGCCGAGAAGCCCGTCGATGAGGACGGAGGCGCCGGCCGTTGCCTCCGGCAGCCGAGCCACCGATTGCAGCGGAATCGACCAACCGATCATGACGTCGGGCTCCGGAGCCGATTCGCCCGCTTGGAAGGCTACTACCTGGCGTCCCCAGGCCTGGAGAGTGCGCAGGGCGACCAATGCGTCCGCCCCGTTGTGCCCTCGTCCCGCCACGGCGAGTACGCGTCCTTGCGGCCACCGAACGTGCACCCGGTGTGCGATCTCGCGGCCGGCCGCCTCGATCAGAGTACGCTCGGTGGTGGCACCGCTGGCGACCGCTTCCGCATCCAGGGCCGCCATCTCCGCCGCCGTCGGCAGCCACACCGTCTCGGCGCCAGCGCGCCATCCGGTGTGGCTTTCGCGGAGGTCTACCGCTCCTTGTGATGCACCCGGCATGGGAACCTGGTTACCGACGGCCCCGACGACCCCACCGCACGGCAGAGACCACGGGAACCGAGCCGGCTATTTGTAGGACTGGCCGATGCTCCGGCCGAAGCTGATCTCGCCGTTGTCGATCCGGATGTTGAAGCCGCACTCGGGATTCGAGCATACCCACGCCTTGTACCTGATCGGCGCCCCATCGCGGCCGTAGTCCGACATCGGCAACAACTCACCGGCGTCACATTTCAGACAGTTCGGAAACTGTGTCGCGTTCTCCACGCTCTCACCCCCTCCCGGCGGACATTGGGCCCGGGCGGCCCGGACAAGGAAAGGCTAGACTGGGACATCCGGATCCAGGGGATGCCCCGCGCAACCGGGAACGTGCTCGCGTCAGCGCCCCCAGGGGTACTCCAGCTCGAAGACCTGCTCGAACGAGAACAATCCGTCGAAATCCTCCAGTCGATCGCTCTCCTGCTTGGTGAGCACGCCGTTGTCGACCAGCAGGAACACGATCTCGCCTAGCTCGCTCGTCGAATGCACGCCCCAGTGTTCGAGAACCGTTCTAGCCAGCGGGCCGAACCGCTCCAGGGCGAGCTCCCTAACGGAGTCGGCGAGCTCCGCGCCGCTTATGTGCCGGGGCGTGTCTAGCTGCCCGAGCCTGTGATGGAGCGAGCCCAGCACGAACAGGTACGCCTCCGCCGCGAACCGGGGATTGCGGCGCTGAAGGCGCTCGATGACGTCGTGAAGCGTGGGCGTTTCCATCTGGCTCCGTTTCGTGCCGCCCTCTGCGGCCACTTGCACACTGGTTCGTGCTCCGCCTCCTTCCGTCGGGCACGAACCGGGCACGTTTTGGCCCGGAGAATCTAGAAATTAGCGGAAATCCGCGTCAAGTATCGCTCTCCACAAGCAGCTCCTCGCCGGTGTCCAGCAGGTGGATGCGCCCCGACGTCGCGTCCAGCAGCTGCTTGCGGAAAATGCGCAGTTCGCTCGCCGGCACCCCGATCTCGAGCCGGACTTCCTCGCCAAATTCTTCACCGAGACGCTGAATCCGCGCGCGGTCCAGCACCTTGTTCACGGCCCCCATGTCTTCGTACCGGTAGACCAGGCGAATCCGACGACCGGCGACGGCCCGCCGGCTCCGAATCTGCCCGACGGCACGCGCCGCGACCTCGCCGTAGGCCCGGGCGAGTCCGCCCGTTCCGAGCTTGGTTCCACCGAAGTACCGCGTGACCACCACGACCACGTTTCGCAGACCGCCGCCCTCGATCGATGCAAGCACCGGTCTCCCCCCGGTTCCGGGTGGCTCTCCATCGTCATCGAAACGGCTCTCTCCGCCTGCGAGAACACTGCCGAAGACATGATGCGTCGCGTCGTGAAAGCGACGCCGCTCCGCATCTCTTACGGTCAAGGCTTCGTCGAAGCTGGAGCAGGGACAGGCGACGGCGACGAACCTGGAGCCCCGAACAAGGTGTTCCGCCTCGGTTCGGCCGACAGGAATCAGGAAACCGCGAGACTGTGCCGCGAGGCTGGGTGGCCGCCGGCCGGTCACAGCGGACCCTCCGAAACGTCAAGCGTCGGGCTGGGCCACGGGCGTCTCGGGATCGGCCACCAGAGGGTAGGACCTCGATCGCTCCAGCACTTCAGCCCGGACTTCGCCGACGACCGCTTCGTCGCCGGCCGAACGGAGAACACGATCGATCAATCCAGCTATCTCTCGCATCTCCCCAGACCCCATCCCCCGGGTGGTAAGGGCCGGAGTCCCGATCCGAATGCCGGATGTGACGAACGGCGACCGGGTCTCGAACGGCACGGTGTTCTTGTTCACCGTGATGTTCGCTCGTCCCAGCAGCTCCTCGGCGTCCTTGCCGGACAGCTCCGTGTTACGGAGGTCCACTAGCAGGAGGTGCGTGTCCGTGCCTCCCGACACGAGCTGATAACCGTGATCCGCCAGGCCCTCGGCCAACGCCCCGGCGTTCTCCACGACCCGTTCCGAGTAGGCGCGAAAGGCGTCGGATGAGGCCTCGTGGAGCGCTACCGCCTTGGCCGCGATCACGTGCATCAGCGGACCGCCCTGCATGCCAGGAAACACGGCCTTGTCGATGGCCTTGGCGTGCTCCTCCCTGCACAGGATGAGGCCGCCCCTCGGGCCCCGCAGGGTCTTGTGGGTGGTGGTCGTCACCACGTCCGCCCACGGCACGGGAGAGGGGTGGACGCCGGCGGCCACCAAGCCGGCGATGTGTGCCATGTCGACCAGCAGCCGGGCACCGCATTCGTCGGCGATCTCGGCGAACTCGGCGAACGGCAGAACCCGCGAGTACGCGCTGGCACCCGCTACGATCATGACAGGGCGGTGCTCACTTGCAAGCCGCCGGAGAGCATCTACGTCCACCCTCTGGTCGCTCTCCCGCACGCCATAGGGAACTACGTTATAGAGCCTCCCGCTGAAGTTGACCGGAGAGCCGTGCGTGAGGTGTCCTCCGTGGGAGAGGTCCATCCCCAGGATTGTGTCCCCGGGCTGGAGGAAGGAGAAGTACGCCGCCATGTTCGCCTGCGCCCCGCTGTGCGGTTGCACGTTAGCGTGATCCGCCCCGAACAGCGATATAGCCCTGTCCCGGGCGAGATCCTCGACGATGTCGACGTGCTCGCAGCCGCCGTAGTATCTCCTGTGCGGGTATCCCTCGGCGTACTTGTTGGTCAGGACAGAACCCATGGCCTCCAGAACCGCACCCGAAACGAAGTTCTCGCTGGCGATGAGCTCGAGCCCCTCCCGCTGCCGGTCGGCTTCTGCTTGGATGGCAGCGTTGACCTCCGGGTCGGTCACCTCCAGGTGTGTACAGGCCGGAGCGACATCATCCTCACCCGGATGCATGACGCGATGGACCATGGTCTCGCTCATACGTACGTACGATGTAGCTCGGCGACCTGGCCGACCCGGCGCATGGCGACCTGGTTCGCCGCCGCGGCGCTGGTAATGCCCTCCGACTCAGCCAACTCGAAGATCGCCAGAAGGGTGCTGTAGATCTCTCCCGCCTTTCGCTTGGAGCGCTCCAGCGTCCATCCGGCGAGCTCGGAGTAGACGTTGATCAGGCCGCCCGCGTTAATGACGTAGTCCGGCGCATACAGAATCCCGTGCTCCTCCAGCACCTTCGCGTGCCTGGCCTTGGCGAGCTGGTTGTTGGCCGCGCCGGCGACGATGCTTACCCGGAGTCGCTCGACGGTTTCGTCGTTGAGGATCGCGCCCAGAGCGCACGGCGCGAAGACGTTTGCGTCAACGTCATACACTTCGTCGATGCCCACCGCCTCGGCTCCCAGCTCGTCTACGGCCCGATCCACCCGCTCCTGGTCGATGTCGGAGACGAAGACCTTCGCCCCTTCGTCTACCAGGTCCTCGCACAGAAAGTAGCCCACGTGTCCTACTCCCTGTACGACAACGCTCCGCCCGTGGAGGTCGTCCGAGCCGTACTTCCTCAGGCAGCAGGCCTTGATTCCGCGATATGTACCGTACGCGGTCACAGGCGAGGGGTCCCCGGATTTTCCGGCCATCCCCACGACGTGCTCGGTCTCCATGTGGATGTAGTCCATGTCGGCCACCGAGGTGCCCACGTCCTCGGCCGTTATGTAGCGGCCACCCAGCGACTCCACGGCCCGCCCGTGGGCACGCATGATCATCTCGCGGCTCGCCGCCCGGTTGTCGCCGATGATGACGGCCTTGCCTCCGCCAAGATTCAGACCGGCCACGGCCGCCTTGAACGTCATGCCGCGCGAGAGGCGGAGGACGTCGATGAGTGCCTCGTAGTCCGTTACATAATCCCACAACCGCGTACCGCCGAGTGCCGGTCCCAGGGCGGTGTTGTGGATGGCTATGATTCCCCTGTAGTCGCAAGAGGGCTCGTAGGTGAAGACCACCTGCTCGTGGTCGTGCGCTCCCATGAGCTCGAACAGCTCCTTAGGCTCCGGAAGGGCCTCCACCGCCGGCTCCTCGACCGTCACGGCTTGCTCGCTCACTTGTCGTTCCCTCTCTCAAGGTAGAGTTCCCGAGCTATGATTATCCGATGGATTTCGCTCGTCCCCTCGTAGATCTCCGTCACCTTCGCGTCACGAAACAGGCGCTCGACAGGATACTCCCGGCTGTAGCCGTATCCTCCATAGATTTGCACGGCCTGCCTGGTGATCCACATGGCCGCTTCGCTGGCGTTCAGCTTCGCCATACTCGACAGCTTTCGCCTGCGCAGCTCCCCCACCTCGTAGGCCTGCGCCGCCCGGTACAGAAGACCGCGGGCCGCCTCCAGGCGGGTCGCCATGTCAGCAAGTTTGAACTGAATCCCCTGAAACTGCACCAAAGGCTTGCCGAACTGCTCCCGCTGTTCCGCGTAGTCGCAAGCGTGGTCCAGCGCCGCCTCGGCGATCCCTACCGCCTGGGCAGCGATTCCCAGCCTTCCTCCTTCCAGCGCCTCCAGGGCATACGCAAACCCGCGATCGGGCTCACCAATGAGGTGGTCCGCACCCAGCCGCACTTCCTCGAGAGCTACCTCGACCGTTTCCGAGCCGCGGAGGCCCAACTTGCGTTCCTTCTTCGCCGTAATGTAGCCGGGAGCGTCCGTGGGCACGAGGAAAGCGCCGATCCCTTTCGACCCCTTGCGGCCCGCCGGTGTGTCCGTACGGGCCATAAGGAGGACCAGGTCCGCCGAAGCGCCGTTGGTGACCCACATCTTGGAACCGTGCAGGCGCCAACCTCCGTCGTCCCGTACGGCCTGCGTCTCTATCGCCGCCGCGTCGCTCCCCGCTCCCGCCTCAGTCAACGAGAAGGCGCCGAGCAGCTCTCCTCGGGCCATAGGCTTGAGCCATCGCTCCTTCTGTTCCTCCGTGCCGTATCGCAGCAGGGTCTGCGTGGGCAGAGAGTTATGCACGCTCATGGATACGGCGACTGCGGGATCTCCCCACGCGATCTCCTCGAGAGCGTAGAGGTAGGTGAGCATGTCAAGGCCCAGGCCGTCGTACTCGGGCGGGATTAGCATGCCGAGGAACCCGAGTTCGCCCAGCTTGTCGACCGGCGAGCGGTCGAACTCGTTCTCGTGCTCGTCCCGCCTCTCGGCCCCCGGCCGTAACTGCTCCAGAGCGAAGCTCCGCGCGAGCTGGCAGATCTGACGCTGCTCCGCGGTAAGGTTGGACCCGGCGTAGGATCTACGCATCCCCGTACTCGTAGAAGCCGCGACCCGCTTTGCGTCCGAGGCGCCCGGAGGCCACGTACTTGGCCAACAGTGGGCAGGGACGGTACTTGGTGTCGCCCAAGTCTCTGTGGAGCACCTGCATGATCGCGAGGCAGGTGTCCAGGCCGATGAGATCGGCGAGCGCCAGCGGACCCATCGGGTGATTCATTCCCAGTTTCATCACGGTGTCAATGGCTTCGGGCTCCGCAACGCCCTCCATCAGGCAGTAGATAGCCTCGTT
>JBDGYE010000005.1:0-72905 GCA_039584255.1 Gemmatimonadota bacterium | reverse complement strand
CAGCTTCGCTTCCCGGTGGAGACGCCCG
The DNA here is from genome assembly GCA_039584255.1 of Gemmatimonadota bacterium. Classification (GTDB taxonomy): domain Bacteria; phylum Gemmatimonadota; class Gemmatimonadetes; order Palauibacterales; family Palauibacteraceae; genus JBDGYE01. Next base: position 72,877 of record JBDGYE010000005.1, on the reverse strand, counting down.
ACGTGCAGGTCCACCTCTGCGCGCGGTGCCACAACCGGCGCTCGGTCCCGGACGCGAACTCCTCGCACGGGCTGGAGCCGCACTCGCCGGAGACGGAGTTGCTGGTGGGCGAGGCAGGCTGGTTCCCGCCCAACGTCGAGTTCGATCGTGGCGACATCCTCGGAACCCACGGCACGGAGAACAACCCGACGCTGTGCGCCAAGTGCCACGTCGACATGTTCACCATCACCGACGAGGCAACAGGCGAATTCGTCTTCAACTCGGTGGGCCACCTGTTCAGCGCGATCCCCTGTGTGGACGAGGAGGGCAGGCCGGTGGCCGGCGACTGTGAGATCACGACGCAGGCCCGGACGTTCGGAGCGTGCGTCGACTCGGCGTGCCACTCGAGCGAGGATGGTGCGGCTGGGCTGCTAAACCTCAAGGGAGGCGCCGTAGCGCTGCTGGCCGCCGACCTCATCGCGCTGCTCGAGCTTGTCGATCCCAACCTCGACGAGCCTTTCGACGGTGTGGACCCGGCCACCGGCATCATCGATCCGACGGTGTCGACCTTCACGATTGCTGAGGGGGCGTTCTTCAACTACAGCCTGGCCACCCACGGCGGGGACGTGTACGGTTCGACCGTCCATAATCCGTTCCTCACCGAGGCGCTGCTCGAGTTCAGCATCGACGCGGTGGAAGACGAGTACGGGGTAAGCCTGCCGTGATGCGGTCGCGAGTCCCCCGTGCAGAAAGGAGCCTCGAAAGGCCCTGATGTCAGAGACCGTCGCCCCGGACCCGGTTCCCTCGGCGCCTGAGGGCGACGACCGGAAATTCGGGTCCCGGCTCCTTGGGGGGGTGATCTTTCTCGCCATCCTCTGCGTCTTGGTGGTGGTCGGCTTCTACGCAGTCCCTCCGGAGCACCTGTCCAGTCCCCAGCACCAGCCGGCGGTGCGCATCGCTGCCGTTGGCGACTTCCCCGTGGGAACGAGCCGGGTCCAGAGCTGGGGAGAGGAGGTCATCCTGGTCGTGCGAAGCGCCGAGAATCGGTTCACGGCCGTCCAGGGTGTATCGCCCGTGGACGGCTGTCTGTTGGACTGGAGCGGAGAAGCGCAGCGGGTAGTATCGCCGTGCGGTCTCCAGGTGTACGACCTGCACGGCCACGCGGTGGCCGGCCTGACGACCGAGCCGCTTCGCCGCTACGGTACGTATGTGCGCGACGGGGTCGTATACGTGACAAAGGAATAGGAGAGTGCTGAGAATCCCGGGTTCCCGATGGTGGGGCCAGTTCTGGGACGACGTCAAAGCCAGTACGGACGCCAGCATATTGGCCGTGCTCCGAGTGTTCGGACTCCTGTATGGCCGGATCGACCGCCAGCTGCCGATCGACCAGGCCTGGCGCAAGGCAATGTCCTACCGTCTCTCACCTCACGTCGGGTGGCGGCACGCCTTCGGAGGCATCACGTATCTGCTGTTCATGGTTCTCGTGGCCACCGGGGTTCTCCTGGCCTTCTACTACCGGCCGTCCGTCGAAGAGGCCTACCCCAGCATCCAGTATATCACGTCGGAGGTTCCGTTCGGCTGGCTGATAAGGGACCTTCACGTATGGTCCGCCAACCTGATCGTGCTGGCCATGCTGGCGCATATGGCACGAGTCTTCTTCGCGGGAGCGTATAAGCCACCGCGAGAGACCAGCTGGCTGGTGGGTCTGTTGCTCCTGGCGGTCGTACTGGCGTTCGGCACCACTGGATACCTCCTACCATGGGATCAGTGGGCGTACTGGACGACAACGGAGATCCTGGTCGCCGCCGGCGCCGTGCCCATCATTGGCGGGTGGCTCCAGGACGTCATGACCGGTGACGTCTTCGTGAGCGGCGCAACTCTGAGCCGCTTCTTTGCCATCCATGTGATCGTCCTCCCGTGGGTCGCGTTCGGTCTCCTGGCACTCCACTTCGTAGTCGTCCGCAAGCACGGCATCGCTCCGACCGGGAAGAATGTCCCCACGGATGCGGTGGGCGCGTCGTTCTATCCGACGCACCTCCTGCGATTGGCTATCGTCGGTGCTCTCGTCCTGGCTGTCGTCATCTCGCTGGCGGCTATGTATCCGCGCCCGGTCGGTGACCTCGCCACGCCGTACGAGATTCCGGACGAGATCATTTCCACCTGGATCGGCATCGACGTCCGCCTCGCGTTGTTGCGCTACCTCGGGTTGGGGGGGCCGTTCGCTTTCGTCCTGCTCGGATTCCTGCTGGCGCTGCTTCCGTTATTCGATCGTCGGTCGGAGAAGCGGATGTCTCGCCGACCTCTCGTGGCCGCTCTCGGCCTGATCTTCTTCCTCGGCTTTCTCGCAGCCTGGCTAGTAGGACGCCAGATCCACTCGCTTCCCGTGGAGGCCGGTATCGATGCGGGGATCCTGGAGGAGAGAGCTGTTCCGACGCCACCTCCCGAGTTCGGTGATACGGGAGGTCAACGGTGAGAATCGGGCTGCCGCTGCTCCTCGTGCCCGGGCTCGCCGTGCTTGCGGCTTCGGCAGGAGAACCCGCCTTCGCGGCGTCGCCCGGAGGTTCCGACCCCGTTCAGGAAGTACACACGTTGGAGGCGCAGTATGGGTGCCTGACGTGTCATGCCGACAAGCGGCGGGCTTTTCTCCAAGGAGTCCATTCGGACAGGGGAGTGCGCTGCCACGACTGTCACGGAGGCGACCCACAGACTTTGGAGGCGGCCGCGGCGCATACGGGTGACTACGTCGGCCCGCCCGACCGCATTACCGCCGTAGAGATCTGCTCGAGGTGCCACGGCGACCCCAATCGGATGCGACAGTACGGCCTGCCGGCGGACCAGCTGGCCGAACTGCGGGCGAGCCGGCATGGCCAGCTCTTGCTCGAGGAAGGCAACACCGACGCACCGGCCTGCTCGGACTGTCACGATCCCCACACGACCCGACCGGCAGCCGACGTTCGTAGCAGCGTGAACCCGCTCAACATCTCGGCCACCTGCGCGGTCTGTCACGAGGACGACACGTTGATGGAGCGCTATGGGCTCGCCACCGACCAGGTTGGGGAGCACCGACGGAGCCGGCACGGAGAGTCCCTGTTCGGAGAACACAACACCACCGCGCCCACCTGCATCAGCTGCCACGGCTCTCACGCCGCCCTGCCGCCGGGAGTTGGTGAGATCGCGAACGTGTGCGGAAAGTGTCACGTCAACGTCCGTCGCGCTCTCGATGAGGGGCCGCACGGGACGGCGGCCAGGGATGGAAGGCTCCCCGGGTGCACCGCCTGCCACAGCAATCATGGAACCGAGAAGCCGCGCTCCGAGCTGATCGCATCAACCTGCGTTCAGTGCCACGAACCCAACAGCGCGCCGGCCGCTGTAGGGCGCGATCTGCAGGAGCGGATGACCCGCGCGGAGGAAGACCTGGAAGCCGCGGACCAGGCGATACACGAGCTCGTGCGGGCCGGCCATGCGGTCGAGAATGAACGCTTCGGGTATCAGACGGCGCTGACGGAGTATCATCAGATCACTCAGGTCCAGCACAGCCTCGACATGGAACGTCTCGAGGACCTGGGCCGCCGTGTCGGATCGATCTCGCGGGCCATTCGCGGCACCGCCGAGGTTGCCGCCGAGGAGCAGTGGGAGCACAAGCTGATCCTCATCCCGGTCTGGTTTCTGGCGCTGTCGGTCGTCGCGCTCGCCTGGTTCCGTCTGCGGCACCTGGAGAGGGGATAGAGGCACATGCCCCGCCCCCGGGACCTGTCGAAGCGCTCGCGCCGGGTCAGGATCGCCGTCCAAGCCGTGATACTGGTCGTCATCCTGCTCGCGGTCGGCACCGTCGGGTTCATCGAATACAGCGCCCAGCCGAGCTTCTGCAACAACTGTCACAACATGAGGCCGTACTACGACTCGTGGGCGACCTCTACCCACAACGAGGTGCCGTGCATTCGCTGCCACTACGCTCCCGGTATCAAGGCGGAGGCGATGGGCAAGGTGCAGGCGGCCAACCAGGTCGTGAAGTACGTCACCAGGGCGTACGGGACCAAGCCCTGGGCCGAGATCGAGGACGCGGCGTGCCTGCGCTCCGGCTGTCACGCCTACCGCAAGCTCGAGGGTCAGCTCGACTACCTGGGGGTACGATTCGACCACCGCCACCACCTCACGGAGCTCCGGCGCGGGAAGCAGCTCCATTGCACGAGCTGTCACTCCCAGATCGTCCAGGGAGAGCATCTGACCGTCACCGCGGAGACATGCTTCCTGTGCCACTTCAGGGGCCAGCCTGCGGGCGAGCCGGTCGCCGGCTGTACCGGCTGCCACGAGTCGCCTCCGCGCTTCGTTTCTGATGCAGGGTTCGTCGTCGACCACCCGCAGTACGTAGAGGACCTCGTCTCCTGCACGTCGTGCCACGAACGGGTCACCCAGGGTTCCGGCTCCGCCGAGCGCGCCCGGTGCTTCGCCTGTCACAACCTGCCCGAGCTGCTCGAGCAGTACGACAACACGGACCTCATGCACGAGGTGCACGTTGCGGAGCACAACCTCGAGTGCGCCTTCTGCCATACGCCGATCGAGCACCGCGTCGTCAGCCTGACCCCGACCTTCGACCTGGACTGCGGAGCCTGCCATCAGCAGGTGCACGAGGCCCAGCGGCGGCTCTACACGGGTGTGGGAGGTCATGGGACGGAGGATGCGCCGAGCTCCATGTACCTGGCCCGCGTTTCGTGCCAGAGCTGCCACGGGATCCCTACCGAAGTCGCGGGACACGAAGGGGTCATGGAGGCGGGAGAGGCCTCGTGCCTGTCATGCCACGGAATCGGATACGCCAATATCCTGCCGGGGTGGCAGGAGGAGATGAACCGTAAGACAGGGCTCGTCGCCTCCGTCGTCGAGGGGGCGCGGGCCAGTCGGGGACGGGCAACGGCTTCTGACCGGGCTGCCGCCGACAGCCTTCTCCACCTCGCCGCCGAAAACGTCGAGCTGGTCCGCATCGGCAAGGGCGCCCACAACGTGGCGTTCGCCGACAGGTTGCTGCGGGCCGCGCTGGATTTCGTTGACAGGGCGGTACAACTGGGTCAGCTGGAGTACCGGATTCCCGACCTCGAGCTGGGGGACCCGGTGGGCGAGAGCACCTGTCTGAGCTGCCACCTGGGCATCGACCGGCAGACAGGTACGTTTGACGGAATGGCCTTCGACCACCGGCCGCACGTTGCGCGGGCCCGGCTTCCATGCTCCGGTTGCCATACGTCGCTGGAGGAGCACGGAGGGTTCGTGCTCGAGGCCCGTTCCGACTGCAAGACCTGTCATCACAGCGGAGCAATCTCGTGCGATCGGTGTCACACCGGAGCGACCGGCGCACCGCGGCAGCCGATATCGACGGCGACCGGCGAGTTCTCGCACCGGCTCCACCTCTCGGCTGACCTCACTTGCTCAGTGTGCCACGGCGAGGCGTTCGGGAACGCCCGCATCGAGTGCACGGCCTGTCACGAGAGCCACCACCGGCCCGCGGCTTCCTGCAACGGCTGCCACCGGGAAGACGTCCAGGCGAAGCACCCGCGCGAGGCACACGAGAGCTGCTCCGTGTGCCACGGCGGAAAGGTGGCCTGGCTCACCGAGTGGACCCGCAACGTCTGCGAGACCTGTCACACAGACCGTGCGGAGCATTACCCGGACGGCGCCTGCCACACCTGCCACCAGGTCCCGGCACCCGAACGTTGACCGGCGGCGGCGCGATGCGCCGTGGCCCGATTCTTCCTGTCAAGAGGCGTAGATGAAGGCTGCTGTCGGGCCTCCCCCCTGCCCGGTGCAGCGTGAATCGACACGGATAACCCCGGAGCGGTCACCATGCGCCTGAGTCGTATGGGAATGTGCCCTGTATTGCTGTTTGCGGTTGTGTCGTTCGTCCGGCCCGTGTTGGCCCAGAACGGCCCGAACTGTCCCATTTGCCATTCCGACGCGTCGATGTTCAGGGGTCGGGCCGACTCGGCCCGGCTCGTCACTCCCGCCGAAGCGTGCGAGCGCTCCGTGCACGGCGCGCTCGGCATGACCTGCGAGAACTGCCATCGGGGGCTGGACCGGTTTCCGCATCCGGAAGGCGCGGAGCCGATCGCGTGCGGAGACTGTCACTCGTCGGAGGACCGTGAGTACGGCGCCAGTCTCCACGGGTACGCCGTCGAGCGCGGAAACCCACGTGCCCCTGGCTGCCAGAGCTGCCACGGTGTGCATGACGTCCGCCGGTCGTCCGATCCCGAAGCGCGCACGCATCACACGCGCATGGCGGAGACCTGCACGGAATGCCACGGTCGCGGCGGTCTGCTGACCGACCAGTATGTGAAGCTCCCGGCAGCGTTCCTCCAGTACGCCCAATCGGTTCACGGCCAGGCCGCCGAACGTGGTGTGGAGGAAGCGGCGTCGTGCACGGACTGCCACGGGGTGCACGACCTGCGTGGCCATGCGGATCCGACTTCGAAAATCAACCCGCTCAACGTCGCCACGACGTGCGGCGGGTGCCACGCGGAGATCTCGGACGAGTACGAGCGATCCATCCATGGTCGGGCGCTCGCCGCTGGGATCACCGACAGCCCGACCTGCAATGACTGTCACGGGGAGCACCTCATACTGTCGCCGGATGACCCGCACGCACCGACGTACGACGCGCGTCAGGCAACCGAGGTGTGCGGGGATTGTCATAACGACCCCCGGATCATCGAGAAGTACAGTCTGCAGGAAGAGGTTGTGGGGTCGTATACCGACAGCTATCACGGCTGGGTGACTCGGGCGGGCAACGGTCTGGCGGCTACCTGCGTGAGCTGCCACACGGCGCATCTGGTGCTGCCGAAGGCCGATCCCGCGTCCAGCGTGCATGACTCCAACGTCGTGGCCACCTGCGGGCAGTGCCACGAGAACGCCGATTACGAGTTCGCACGCAGCTACGACCACTACGCAGCCTCGATCACCGCCAACCCGATCAACCGGATCATCAAGGCCATCTACATCGTCCTCATCGTGGTCGTGATCGGCGGGATGGCGCTCCACAACCTGGTGATCATCAACTACTACCTGGTGGAGAAGCGGCGGGCGGAGCGGCGCGAGGGAGGGATTGTCTTCTTCCAGCGGAGCGAGCTCATCCAGCACATGCTCCTCGCCGTTTCCTTCATCGTGCTGGTGATTACGGGATTCGCTCTGCGGTACCCGGACGCGTTCTGGGTCCAAGCGGCGGGCGAGCTCGGGCTGGGCGAGACCGTGCGCTCCACCGTCCATCGCGTCGCCGGTGTCGCTCTGATGGTGGTGTCCGTCTGGCATGGCACGTACCTGCTCAGCATACGGCGAGGCCGCCGGGTTCTAAGTGATATGCTGCCGGCGATGAAGGACTTCCGGGATCTGGCCGACAACATCCGCTTCCACACCTGGCGGAGCCGTGACAAGGCTCGCTTCGGTCGCTTTGGGTATCCAGCGAAGGCGGAGTACTGGGCCCTCATCTGGGGAACGCTGCTCATGGTGTTTACCGGGCTGGTGCTGTGGTTTCCGCAGGCCTCGGTGCGGATTTTTCCGTACTGGATCGTCTCGGCTTCTCAGACGGTGCACTTCTATGAGGCCTGGCTGGCGACCCTGGCCATCGTCGTGTGGCACTTCTTCTTCGTGATTTTCCATCCCGACGTATATCCGATGAGCTGGACCTGGCTGACGGGTCGGATGCCGGAGGAAGAGGTAAAGGAGCACCACAGCGAGTGGTACGAGGAGGAAGTCAAGCCCTCGCAGATGAGCGGAAGCTGAGGATCATTCGATGGACGGGGGGCCGCCGGGCGCCCGGTTGGGCCCCGGGCCCATTCTGAGGGCCACAACCGGATCTGCAGCATGGCGTTACAGCCTTGCGGCTGTTCTCACTACACTCCTGCGCGGTCTTTCACGAACATGATGTGACACATTGACCCCGCGACCCGCGCGCCGTTGTGCGGAAAGGGCGCGCGACCCGATCGGCCAACCAGCAGATTCCCCGTCCCGAAGCGGCACAATGCCCAGCGGCCACCTCCGCTCGACCGAGTCCGCTTCTTGCAGCTACATGGATTAGGCACGACCTGCCCTGCCAACCGGTCGTGCGGATGAGAAACGGACCGAGAGATCGAATGACGTCTCGATTCGGGCATAGATGGAACAGGTGGATCCGCCTGTCCTCAGGCATCCTGCCGCTGTGCCTGACGCTCGCGGTTCTACTGACGGCCGTGACCCCGGCGCGCGCGCAGGACAACGCGGCCTGTCTGATGTGCCACCAGAACCCCGAGTTCTGGCAGACCCGGGCCGACGGGCAGCGCTTCGTGATCACCCAGGACCAGCTCGACGGATCGGTTCACGCCCGCCTCGGGTGCACCGACTGCCACGCAGGACTCTCCTTCCCCCATCCTGAGGACCGCGCGCCGGCCGACTGCGGGCGCTGTCACTCGATCCAGGACCGAGAGCACAGCGAGTCGCTACACGGGCGGGCGGCGGCCAGGGGAGACCCCCTCGCTCCGAGCTGCTCCGACTGCCACGGCAGGCACGATGTCCTCCGGAGCTCGGACCCGGAGTCTCCGACCGCGGTGATGAACATCCCCTTGCTGTGCGGGGAATGCCACCACGAAGGAACGGAGGTCTCGCGCACGAGGGACATCCCGGAGGACAGGATCCTCGAGAACTACTCACTCTCGATTCACGGAACCGGGCTGTTCCGGCAGGGACTCACGGTCACGGCGGTTTGCACGTCATGCCATACGTCGCACCGGATTCTGCCGCATACCGATCCGCGCTCCAGCATCCACCTCGACAACGTCGCCGCCACCTGCACGCGGTGCCACGGGCGGATCGAGGAGGTGCATGTCCAGGTCATCGAGGGGCACCTGTGGGAGGAGGAGCCCGAGGTCATCCCGGCCTGCGTGGACTGTCACTCGCCGCACAGGATCCGGCAGGTGTTCTACGACGCGGGGGTCTCCAACCAGGACTGCATGCGCTGCCACGCCGACCCGAACCTCGTGGTCGACCGGAGAGGCGTCCAGCATGTGTCCATGCACGTGGACGAGGAGGCCTTCAACGAGTCGGATCATTCGGGCACCTCGTGTGCGCAGTGTCACGTCGAGGTGACGGCGCTCTACGACGAGCGACCCTGTGAGACGATAGAGTCGCCCGTCGATTGCGGAATCTGCCACGCCGACGTGATGGCGGAGTACGAGAGGAGCGCACACGGCACCCTGGCGGCGCAGGGCGACGCGGATGCCCCTACGTGCTACGACTGCCACGACAAGCACGCCGAGATGGACAAGCGGGTGCCGACCTCGCCCACCTACCCGAGGAACGTACCGGACCTGTGCGCACGCTGTCATCGGCCCGGCGAGGCGGCTGCGACCCGAATCCCGAGTCGCTTCGGCGACATCGTCGGCTCCTACGAGATGAGCATCCACGGGAAGGGGCTCATCGAGAGCGGCCTCGTGGTCACGGCCACTTGCACGAGCTGCCACGGCGCGCACAGTGAGCTCCCGGCCGAGGACGAGGGCTCGAAGGTGCACCCCGCGAACGTCGCCATCACATGCGGCGAGTGTCACCACGGGATCGAAGAGCAGTTCCGGGGGAGCATCCACTGGCCGGGAGTGGGCGAGCCCACCGGGGAGCACGAGCTGCCGACCTGCGAGGACTGTCACACATCGCACACCATCAGCCGCACGGACAGGGCCGACTTCAGGCTGCTGATGATGGACCAGTGCGGCCGCTGCCATGAGAGTGAGGCCGAGACCTTCTTCGACACGTACCATGGCAAGGTCTCGCGCCTCGGGGAAGAGCGGGCCGCGAAGTGCTACGACTGCCACGGAACGCACTCCATCCTCCCGCCCAGCGAGCCGGCTTCCACCCTGAGCCGCCGTCACATCGTCGACACGTGCGGGCAATGTCACCGAGGAGCCAACAGAAGGTTCACGGGCTACCTGACGCACGCCACGCACCACGATCCGGATCGGTACCCCTTCCTGTTCTGGACCTTCTGGTTCATGGCGAGCCTGCTGATCGGCACGTTGACCGTCGCTACGACCCATACGGCCGCCTGGCTGTGGCGGTTGTGGCGCTCACCGGACGAGTGGAAGGCACCTGAGACGGTGGACGCCGCGGCTAGGTCCCGGAAGGAGTACCGCCGGTTCACGACGTTCCAGCGCTCGCTCCACATAGTCATGATGCTCAGCTTCATGACGCTCGCGGCGACCGGGATGGCACTCAAGTTCTCGCACATGGGCTGGGCCCAGAGTTTCGCGTGGCTCTTGGGCGGCTTCGGGGCCCTGGGAGTATGGCACCGGCTCGGAGCCGTGGCGCTGATCGCGGTGTTCATTATTCACCTCATCGATGTACGTAAGCAGAAGAAGCGCGCCGGCCAGACCTGGTTGGAGTTGATCAAGTCCCGCGACTCCCTGGTGTTCAACATGGACGACGTCCGGGAGTTCATGGCCTCGGTCAAGTGGTTCCTCGGGCGGGGGCCACGACCGAAGTACGGGCGCTACACATACTGGGAGAAGTTCGACTACTTCGCCGTGTTCTGGGGGATGTTCGTGATCGGCTCGACGGGGCTTCTGCTCTGGTTTCCCGAGTTCTTCACGATCCTCCTTCCGGGGAAGCTGGTGAACGTGGCGACGATCATCCACAGCGACGAAGCGCTACTTGCGGTGGCGTTTATCTTCACCATCCACTTCTTCAACACGCACTTCCGACTCGACAAGTTTCCCATGGATCCGGTGATCTTCACGGGCCGGGTCTCGGTGGAGGAGCTCAGACGCGACAAGCCACGCGAGTACGAGCGGATGGTCGCGCAGGGTGAGTTCGAACAGCGACTCGTGGTGCCTTACCCGCAAAGAGTGGAGCTGGCGTTCCGGATCTTCGGATTCACGATGCTGGGCGTTGGGACCTTTCTGATCCTCCTCATCGTGTACTCGGCGCTGTTCGGCTATCGGTGAGCCGCGGCCATATCAGGTGGCTCCCCGGGGACCGGTCACTGAGCCGTCCCCCGGCGGGGTTGATGCATTGGGAAGCGTACATCAAGTTGAGGCAGCCGAATAGCGGGACTCGACGGTGGTTGAACCCACACTCCCCGGAGCATGCATGATGACCGTCCATCGACGGGCGCTCGCTCTCCTCCTCCTGGCAGCCCCGCTGAGTCCACTTTCACTCGCCGCTCAGGGATACCAGGCCGAGGTAAGGGTACGGGGAGACGTGCTCGAGCTGCGCGGCCTGGTGCGAGACAGCGTCCCGGAGAGCAGCGTTCCTGGCGACGGGCTTCAGAGACGGCTCGCGAACGGCACCATCGTTACCTGCCTCACCGACGACTTCTGCCGCTGGTACCGTGCTGGCGATGTGCAGACGGTCACTCCGACCTACGGCGACATCCGGTTCGCGGCCTGGCTCGGGGTGGAAGGACTCTCCGTGCACAGCCAGATGCGGACCCGCTTTCTGAGCGACGAGGTGTGGCCGAAGTCGAGCCAGGAGTTCGACCTGATCACGGGCTACGCGCGGTACGAGCGGGCCGGGTGGCGCGCCACGGCGGGCCGGCTGCTGCGAGCGAGCAGCCTGGGCTACCGCAACTTCGATGGAGGGTCGGTTCTCTGGAAGGGACTCGACGTGCTCCGGCTGGAGGCCTGGGGAGGTTGGAGCCTCTACCCGGGCACGAACGCTCCGCGAAGCGGGAAGTTGCTCAGCGAGAACGACGTCTTCGCGCCGGACAAGCGGGCCCTGATCTACGGCTTCGAGGCCGGAGTCGACGTCCAGAGGAAATTCTTCCTCAGCGGCCTGTACCAGCGCGAGATCCGCACCGATCGCCTGGCCCTCTACTCCGAGCGGATCGCTGCAGATGCGCGGCTGATGCTGCCGCAGGTCGTGATCGACGGCTCACTGGCTTATGACCTGGCCTACAAGGAGGTCAACTCGGCCCGGCTGGCCGCCGCCGCCCCGCTTCCGAAAGGCTTCCACCTGACGCTGGAGGGAAGGCACTACACTCCTTTCTTCGAGCTGTGGACGATCTGGGGCGCCTTTACTCCGGTCGGATTCAAGGAGGGCCGTGGACTGCTGAGCTGGACCCTCCCCGGCTCGACCCTGACGCTGGAGGTGGGAGGCGGATACCGCGACTACGAGAAGGCCAACGCGGGCGCAGAATTAGCACCCATGAAGACCGACGGCTGGCGCCTTCTGGCCGGTGGGCGGTGGCGGGGACGCGACTGGTTCGTCGACGGGGGCTACCGGTCGGAGACCGGCTTCGGCGCCGCGCGCTACGGAGGTGATCTCACCGTGGGCCGAACCTTCGGACCCGATATCAGGCTGGCACTGCACGGTACCGTCACCCAGACGTTCGGCGAGTTTCGCGTCGGTGAGCAGGTCGCCTCCGGCGGCGGGCTCGACTTCTCCTGGAATGTCGGGACGTTTTCCGTGTCGGGAAGCGGTGGCCTTTACCGAATGACGTACGACAAGCGACCGGACAGCCCGGATTGGACTCAGGCGCGGGCCCACCTGTCGCTCGGTTACCGCTTCGGCACCATGGCGGCCCAGCCGCGCACCTCGCTGCGGGGAATCGGAGGCTACTGATGAAACGAGCGGCGTTGCTAGCTTCCGTCGGGCTGCTGTTCGGTGTGGGGGTCATGCTCTCGCGCCCACAGGAGACGCCGTTCCCGCACGCGCGGCATCAGGGGATCTTCCCCACCTGCACCGCGTGTCACGAAGGCATCGAGGCGGGAGAGCCGGAGCAGTCGGTATCCGTCGAGCCGACGCTGTGCGGCGGATGCCACGATGGCACCAACCTCCCGGCGGTTGCGTGGGAGGGCCGGGCCGAGCAACCGGCGGGGAACCTTAAGACGGTCCACCCGGGCCACCCGGAGCTCCCCTGCGGCGCCTGCCACCAGACTCCCGGCACCGGCGGCGAGATGGAGGTTCAGGCCGCCGCCGCCGAGGCCTGCATGGCCTGCCACGCGCCCGGCACGGAGGATCACCAGGCCGCGGGCGTGCCGTGTGCACAGTGCCACATGACACTCTCCGAGGCGCCGGCGATGACGGCGGCCACGATCGCGGCGTTTTCCGCGCCACCGGATCACGGGTCGGCCGACTTCGCCTTCCAGCACGGCGCAGCGGCCCTTGACGACGTGGCCCGGTGCTCAGTCTGCCACGCCCGGGAGAGCTGCACCCGCTGCCACGCCAACGCCGCGGCGGTGGCGCCAATCATGGCTCTCGCCGCGGACGGGCGCGTGGCCGAGATGGTTACCGGCCGCGAGGGAAGCTGGCCGATTCCGCCGAGCCACCAGGCGTCCGACTGGCAGATGACGCACTCCGCGCTTGCGGAGACCTCGCCTCAGAGCTGCTCCACCTGCCACGCGGCGGAGACGTGCTCTGCCTGTCACCTCGACACGGGTGACCGCGTGACCGACGGCTTCCCGGAGGCCCACGGAGCTTCTGCCAGAGCCGTGCCGGCCAGCGGGGAAGTTCCCGGTCACGGACCGACCTTCGCGGTGGCGCACGGCGAGGCGGCCGTGGCGGCGACTCCAAAGTGCTCCGCCTGCCATGCCGAGACGTTCTGCATCGACTGTCACGACGGAGCGGGGCGGCCCGTCTTTCATCCGGTGAACTTCGTCCAGCGTCACCCCGCGGAGGCCTGGGCCGCGCCGATGGAATGCGCCGAGTGCCACTCGCGCGAGGTCTTCTGCCGGAACTGCCATGAGAGCCAGGGTGCCGGCCAGGACGAAAGGACCGCCGGCGGCTACCACGACGCGGATCCGAACTGGTTTCAGAGCCACGGGCAGGCGGCCCGACAGAACCTGGAGACCTGCGTCTCCTGCCACCAGCAGGATTCGTGTCTACGCTGCCACTCGGCGAAGGAAGGCTTCCGGATCAACCCACACGGGCCCGACTTCGACCCCGAGCACGTCCGGGAGAAGAGCGAGATGTCCTGCGGCATCTGCCACTTCGGATTCCAGCTGGACTCGCCGTAGAGGTATCGGGCAGGGGGCTCAAAGCCCTGCGGACAACAAAGAAGATCGCCGCGGCGTCGGTCAGGCGCCGCGGCGATCTGAGTTTATGAGTCTATCTACTCCCTACTTGCGACTCCGGAAGCGCTTGCCTCCAGGAGTCGGAGGGTCCGGCTCAGCCGGCCGGCGTATGGCAGAGCTGACACTGCTCGTTCGCCACCTCGCCGTGATTCTCCGAAATCTTCGTCGCCTCCATGACCCCGGTCTTGTGGCACATCAGGCAGTTGTCCTTGCCCTCGAGATCGTGGGGGATCGCTCCCGCATCCGCTGTCTGCATCGGCGAGCCCTCGCCGTGGCATAGCAGGCACACGTCGCTCGTGCGGTCGGCATGGCTCTCGGGCGCGACCGGAGCTTCCATGACCCCGGTCTTGTGGCACATCAGGCAGTTGTCCTTGCCCTCGAGATCGTGGGTCACGGCAGCCGGCTTGCCAGACTCCTGTGCGGCCGCGGCCTGCAAGCCGAAACCGAAGACAAGGGTCAGGCCCAGCATCAAACTCAGCGCTCTCCTCATGCTCGCTCTCCTTGTTGTCGAGCTCCCGGCCTGGTCTACAGACCGTTCGGCCCTGGCGGCCGTGTGTCACCGTGTGCCCTCGCAATTACGATACCAACGGGCCCCGATGGACGAAAGCTCGACCGCTGTCCGGACCGCGGCCTCACGGGTCTGGCGTATGGGGGCGACAGCCGCTCATTATAAGCCTTCGCAGCATCTGCCATTCTTGCCCTTAAGCTGTCCGCGGTCGATATGCAGGTTGGTACACCATGACTGACGAGAGTATCCGCATGGGGCATCCGCACCGGTCCATCATCGTCCCCCTGGCTGCCGTACTTGCGCTGTTCGGAGCCACTACGGCGAGCCTTGCGCAGACGCCGGCGGGACCGGCTCAGAACGCCTTCGCCGGAGCGCAGGTCTTCGGGGAAAAGGGTTGCGTGAAGTGCCACGCCGTCCGCGGGCTCGGCGGAGACGAGGGCCCGGATCTGGGAGCCTCTTCCGAGAGGAAGACGTTCTATGAGCTGGCCGCGCACATGTGGAACCACGTTCCACGGATGGTCGAACGCATGGGGAGCCTCGGCATCGACCGGCCACAGATGACGGCGCAGGAGACGAGCGATCTCATCGCCTTCCTGTTCACGCTCGACTACTTCGATCCTCCCGGCGATGCCGCGCACGGCCGGGAGCTGTTCACGGAAAAGCGCTGCGTGATGTGCCATCAGGTCGGCGGCGTGGGCGGCGTAATCGGTCCGAACCTCGAGTTCGTGAGCTACTTCGGATCGCCGATCCAGGTCGCGGCGGCGATGTGGAACCACGGGCCGGCCATGGACGAAGCGATGAACGCTCTCGGCATCGAGCGGTCGTCTGTCTCGGGCAGCGAGCTCATCGACCTGATCTCTTACCTGGAATCCGCCGCGGGGGATTGGCCACAAGGCCCTCTGCACGTATTGCCCGGGCGGGCGGACGAGGGAAGGCGGCTGGTCGTGGAGAAGGGTTGCATCGATTGCCACAGCATCCTGGGCCGAGGAGGACGGCTCGGTCCCGATCTGGCAGGGGGCCGGGGCAGGCGGAGCATGACCGAGTTCGCTGCGGCTATGCTTAACAAAGCTCCGGCGATGCGCCGCGCGTTGAGGGCCAGAGGGCTGTCGGTCCCCAAGCTGTCGGCCGTACAGATGGCGGATCTCGTGGCATACCTCCACTCTGTCCAGTACTTCGCGGATTCCGGCGATCCGGACCGCGGACGACTCCTGTTGAGGGATAAGGGCTGCCTCGCCTGTCATTCGTTGAACGGCCGCGGGGGGACGAACGCTCCGGACCTGGCCGCGGTGAGAGGCGTCGACTCTCCGGGCGGAATGGCTGCCTCGCTCTGGAACCATGCCCCGGCTATGTACGAGTCGGGCATCGGGGAAGTCTGGCCTACTTTTACGCCAAGCGAGATGGCAGATCTAGGGGCGTTTCTGGAATCTCTGGCGGTGCCGCGATGAGGAGGCTCAACAGAGGGGCCGGTCTGCTGACCATCGCCGTCGCGGCTGCCGGCTGGCCAACGGCATCGCCGGGCCAGGAAGCCCAGCCGCCCACCGGCACGTGCCTGACCTGCCATGCAGCCCTCGGCGGGCGTCTCGCCGCTCCGGCCGAGAGCTACCCCCGGGACGTGCACGCCGCCAAGGGATTCGGCTGTATCGCGTGCCACGGGGGAGACGCCACGTTGGCTGGACTGGAGGCCATGGACCCGATGAAGGGGTACATCGGCGTTCCGGATCACAGGCAGGTCCTCGAGGTTTGCGGTCGGTGCCACGCGGACGCTGAGTTCATGAGGCGGTACAATCCCTCTCTCCGCGTGGACCAGTTGGCGGAATACGCGACCTCCACCCATGGTCGCCGATTGACGGAGCTCGGAGACCCGAACGTTGCGACATGTATCAGCTGTCACCCCGCTCACGAGATTCTGCGGCCGACGGACCCGAATTCGAGCGTCCACCCCCTACGGGTTACGGAGACTTGCGGGAAGTGTCACGCAGACCCGGAACGCATGGAGCCGTACGGCCTGCCTTCGGACCAGGTGGACAAGTACGACCGCAGCCTGCACTGGCGGATGCTGTCCGAGGAGGGCGACCTCTCGGCCCCTACCTGTAACGACTGTCACGGCAATCACGGCGCGGCCCCACCCGGGATCTCTTGGGTGGGCAATGTCTGCGGGCAGTGTCACGCCGTGATGGCAGGCCACTTCGTAGAGTCCCGCCACGCAGAAGTCTTCACCCTGCTCGGCACTCCCGGGTGCGCCACCTGCCACCGGAATCACGACATCGGCGAAGCCGGCGACGCGATGCTCGGCCTGGCCGACGATGCGGTATGCAGTCAATGCCATTCCGCGGATGATCCCGGCGGTCAGGCCGCCGCGGCAATGCGTGCCATGATCGACTCGTTGCGCACCGTTGTGGATTCGGCGGAATGGGTCCTGTCGCGAGCGGAGAACGCCGGCATGGAGGTCGGCCAGGCTCAATTCGAGATGACGGGGGCCCACGATGGTCTCGTAAAGGCCAGAGCGGCCGTTCACGCCTTCAACCCCGACGTTGTCGGTGCGGAAGTCGAGGGAGGACTGGAGATCGCCGCCGAGGGCGTCGAGCGCGGCGTTCGGGCGCTGCGCGATCTGCAGGTCCGTCGGATGGGCCTCGCCGCATCGGTGATCGTCATCATCGTGCTGATAGTCGGGCTTGTGATGAAGATCCATCAGATCGAGGGAAGGCACACCGCAGGTCGCACGACCTGAGCACCCGAACCTCTGGATTCGCGGAGGAGAGAGCACTGATGAGCGGAGCCTCACAGTCCGGCGGAGCTTCCCGACGGAGGTTCGTCAACTGGATCCTCGGGACCGGTGTGGGGGGGATTCTGCTGGCGATCTTTTACCCGGTGACCAGGTACCTCATTCCACCCGCGAGCGCCGAATCGGCGGCGAGCTCGGTCGTGTTGCCGTTCGCGCCGGAGGAAATCGCTCCGAACAACGGCCGGCTGTTCAGATTCGGCAACCGGGCCGGAATCTTGGTCCGCACGCCAGACGGAGAGCTCCGCGCCTTCTCGGCCGTGTGCTCTCACCTCGAGTGCACCGTGCAGTACCGCGACGACATCAGCCGCATCTGGTGTGCCTGCCACAACGGCCACTTCGACCTCAGCGGTCGAAACGTCGCCGGCCCGCCACCCCGACCGCTCGATGCCTTCGAAGTCAACGTGCGAGGCGATCAGATAGTTGTGAGCCGGGGGGCGTGAGCATGGGAAGATCCCGGCAGGCGCTGAGTGACCTCTGGAAGTGGCTGGACGATCGCATCGGCTTCGCTCCGTTCGCCGAGCTCGCCAGGAAGAAAGAGGTACCGGTCCACCGGCACAGCGTCTGGTATTACCTGGGAGGAATGACGCTGTTTCTCTTCCTGGTGCAGGTGGTCACCGGCGTGCTGCTTCTGTTCTATTATCGGCCCAGCGCAGAGGAGGCGTACGAGTCGGTTCAGTTCTTGATGGCCGAAGTGGAATTCGGCTGGCTGGTGCGCTCGCTGCACTCCTGGGCGGCGAACCTGATGATCTTCACGGTATTCATCCATCTCTTCAGCGTACTGCTTCTGAAGGCTTACCGGCCGCCGCGGGAGATCACGTGGCTGTCGGGTGTCGGACTGCTGGTTCTGGCTCTGGCGTTCGGCTTCACGGGCTACCTTCTGCCGTGGAATGAGCTCGCGTTCTTCGCCACGAGAGTCGGCACCGAGATCGTGGGGGTCTTCCCGCTGGTGGGGTCGTTCGCCAAACAACTCCTGCGCGGAGGCGAAGATGTGTCAGGCGCGACGCTGACGCGTTTCTACGCGATCCACGTTGCGATTCTTCCCTCTATCACCGTCCTTCTCATAGGCTTGCACCTGTTCATGGTTCAGCGGCACGGCATGAGCATTCCGCCAGATGTCGCCGAGAAAAGGGAGACCAGGCGGAGCCTTCCGTTCGTTCCCAACTTCCTCCTCCGAGACCTCGTGGGTTGGCTCGCCGCCCTCGGCGTGCTTGCCGCGCTCGCGGCCTTCGTGCCGGCGGAGCTCGGAACGAAGGCGGATCCTTTCGCGCCCGCTCCGATCGGCATCAAGCCCGAGTGGTACTTCATGTTCATGTTCCACACCTTGAAGCTGCTCCCTAGCCACATTCTCGTGTTCGAGGGCGAAGTCGTGGGCGCGATGGCGTTTGCCCTGGCCGGGCTCCTCCTTCTGATCATTCCCTTCCTGGATCGAGGGTCTGCACGTGGCGAGCGAAGCCACCTGTTCACGTGGATAGGTGTCGGCATCATAGTCTATATCATCGTGCTCACTATTCTGGGTTACACGGCCAGCCCCACCGTCTGACGGCGGGGCCGCGCTTGCAGCCCGGTTCCCGACTCCGCTCGGAAGCTGGACCCCACCGACACCCGCTGGACAGCTCTCCCACATGCGCGATGACGTGGGTCATAACGGCACATAATCTGACACGCGTTGTTGTGGCCCCGGCGAGATGGAGTGCGACAGTTGTAATGGTAACGTGTTTTATGATATGGTATTATCGTAATCGTTCATTCAACGGACATGCTGGCATCGGCATTGCTTGTGCCTAGGCATTGCGACGCCGGACATGATGCTCACCGGTCCGGTCTCTCCTGGCGACGTTAAGGAAGGAAGCTGGCGTGAAGCGACGCAGCATCTCGCGCCGAAGAGTCGTGGTCTTCGTGACGATTGTCGTCATCGCGTCGGTAGTATCCCTGGTCGCTGCGCCCGGTCCGCGTGTGCCCCAGCCCGTTCAATTCAACCATTTGAAACACGCCGGGGAGTTCCAGATGGCCTGCGACTTCTGCCACCCTTACGTGGGCACCGGTGCCCACGCCGGGCTTCCGGACGCCGAAACGTGTTCGGCCTGCCACGAGACCGTGCAGGGGACATCGCCAGAGGCCGCCCGGGTCACGGAACTGATCGCCCAGGGTGACCCGCTGAGATTCAACAAGCTTTTCCGGCTCGAACCTCACGTCTTCTACACGCACCGCCGGCACGTCGGAATCGCCGAGCTCCCGTGCGAGGAATGTCACGGCAGGATAGCAGAGACCACTAGGCCACCAAACCGGCCGCTGGTGGAGATGACGATGGATTTCTGCATGGATTGCCATCTCGAGCGGGGGGCTACGCTCGACTGCAACGCCTGCCATCGATAGAGAATAGAGGCTGGAGGTTACGGATGAGCCCTACTCGTCGCGAGTTCTTCTGGACGGCCAGCGCGGCCGCGGCTGCCGTGGCGTTCCAGGGGGTCCCGGAGGTCTTGTGGCCGCAGGACCAGGACGGATACGAGGGCTGGGAGCCCGGGCTCGAGGAGGCTCGCGCGTCGACGTGCTTGCTCTGCCCGGCGCGTTGCGGCATTCGGGGCAGATTGGTCGACGGCCGTCTCGTAGGCATCGCCGGAAACCCGCTTCACCCGATGAGCCGTGGGGGTATCTGCCCGCGTGGCATCGCGGGAGTACAGGTACTCTACCATCCGCAGCGGCTCACGGGACCCATCGTGAGAGACGGCCCGCGGGGCTCAGGACAGTGGCGGCAGGTGACTCGCGATGAAGCTCTCGCTCTGATCGCTGAGCGCCTGAAGGGCCTGCGGGCGGCCGACCGGCCCGAGGCGCTGGCCCTGCTCGCCGGATACTGTGCTGGCTCCGTTGAGGATGTCTGGCGCCAATTCCTCACCGCTTTCGGCTCTCCGAATTACATAGCCGATGACTACCGCGACGGAACCGACGGGGTGATGGCCCTGATGCACGGGGTCGAGCGGCGGCCGAGCTACGATCTCGGCCACTCAGAGCTGGTGCTCTCCTTCGGTGCCCCCCTCTTCGAGGCGTGGTGGTCGCCCCTTCAGGCCTTCGTGGGTTTTGCCCATCCGGAATCCGACGAAACGCGGCGCTCCCGTTTCATTCAGGTGGACACGCGCTTCTCAAGGACGGCGGCGCGAGCACATGAGTGGGTGGGTGTCCGGCCGGGGACCCACGCGGTCCTAGCACTCGGGATCGCGTACGTGCTGATCCGAGACGAGCTGCTCGAACTCGACTTCATAGCCGAGCGAGTGTCCGGCTTCGAGGACTTCACGGACGTGGAAGGCCAGCTGCAAGAGGGCTACCGGTCTATCGTGAGCCGGAATTTCCGCACAGAAGAGGTATCGGCGATCACCGGTGTGCCGGTGGAGAGAATCACCTCCCTGGCGAGGACGTACGCCGAGAGCCCGGCAGCGGTTGCGATTTGTGGGAGCGACGTCACAGCTGCGCCGAACGGACTTCTCGCCGGCATGGCCGTGCACAGCGTCAACGTGATCACGGCCAACCTCAACCGGCCGGGCGGGGTGCTGCTCGGGGACGATCTGCCGCTCGCTCCGCTGGCGCCGCTGGTTCTGGACGATACCGCGCGCCGCGGATTGGACCGGGAGCGTGTGGCCGGCCCGCTTCCGGCCTTCGGGGCGGGTGGCCAGCGCGACCGATTCGCCGAGGCCATCGTCGGAAGCGCCGCGGCACAGGTCGAAGTCCTCTTCCTCTACTATTCGAATCCGATCGCCTCGTCGGTCGCGCCTGACGTCTGGCGTGAGGCATTGGAGATGATCGACTACGTGGTGAGCTTCTCGCCTTTCCTCGACGAGACCACGCGGCACGCAGACCTCGTGTTGCCGGACCTGCTTCCGTACGAGCGCTGGCAGGACGCCCCCACACCACAGTCCTACCCGTATCCCGTGTGGGGTCTCGCGCAGCCGCTCGTTGCGCCGCACGAGGGTGGAACGCACACGATCGATGCCGTCCTCGAGATCGCGCGGGCGCTCGGCGGAGGTGTTCGTGAGGCGCTTCCGTACGACGGCGTGGAAACGCTGCTCAGAGAGCGCGCCCGAGGGCTGTTCGCGGCACGCCGTGGCATGACATTCAGAAGCGACTTCGAGAGCAGGCATTACGAGCAGATGGAGTCGCGCGGCTGGTGGCTGCCGCAGCACACGGAGTTCGATGAGTTCTGGGATGCGCTCACGGAGAGAGGCGGCTGGACGGACCTGTTCTACGATCACACAGATCCCGGCCGCCTGGCCCGAACGTCTGATGGCCGCGTCCAGCTGATGCCGCCGGGGCTGCCGGTCGTACTGGACGCCCAAGGCAGACCGCGGCGGCCCTACATCGATGTGGGAAGCAGGGGTGTGGCCCCGACCGATGGCTTCCCGCTGCGTCTTGTCCCGTACCGCGTGTCGACGCTCGCATCCGGAAGCCTCGCCCTCGAGCGTTGGCTCGCCGAAAAGCCCGGCCTGTTCCCCGAAGTTCACTGGGATCCGTGGGTGGAGGTGAACCCGGCTACGGCCCGCTCGCTAGGTCTGGAGGACGACACCCAGGTCTGGGTCGAGTCGTCACGCGGCAGATACCGCGCTCGGCTGAAGCTGTTCTTGGGTGCGCCCCCGGATCACGTTTGCGCACCCTACGGGCTCCGCCACCCCGACGGCGAAATCGCAAACCCGCTCAGCGTGCTCGATGGCTCGATCGACCCCCTGACGGGTGTTCAGTCCTGGTCGACGACCTTCGTGCGCCTCCAACGGGTGTGAGAGGCTGGCGACGATGACGCGATGGGGCATGGTGATCGACCTCGACCGCTGCACGGGCTGCTTGGCCTGCGAAGTGGCGTGCAAGAGCGAGAACAACATTCCCACGGTATCGCCCGGGCAGGCCGAGATCGGTCGCGCCATGAGCTGGATGACGGTCGTGACGGAAATCGAGGGCGATTTCCCCGACACGGCCATGAGGTTCTACCCGCGGCCCTGCATGCACTGCGACAACCCGCCGTGCACCAAGGTGTGTCCGGTCGAGGCAACCTACATCAGCGATGAGGGAATCGTCGGACAGATCTACCCGCGCTGCATCGGCTGCCGCTATTGCGCGAACGCCTGTCCCTACGTGGTCAAGTATTTCAACTGGTACGGACCGGAGTGGGCCGAGTCGGAGCGCCGGCATCTCAATCCCGACGTATCCGTTCGGCCCAAGGGCGTCATCGAGAAGTGCACCTTCTGCCATCATCGTCTCCAGAAGGCCCGCGAGGCCGCTCGCGCCGACGGCCGGCCGCTTCGCGAGGAGGACTACCAGCCCGCGTGCGCCGAAGTGTGCCCGACCGAAGCCATCGTCTTCGGCGACCTGGACAATCCGGAGCACCGCGTAGCGCAACTCGCGGAGGAGTCGCGGGCGATGCGCATCATGGAAGAACTTGGAACCGAGCCCAAGGTCTACTATCTGGCTTCGAGGGAATGAGATGCGCCACGGCGTAGCCGAGAGATTCGCTCGTCTGTCGCCGGATGAACAGACACTCCTTCGACCTCTGGTCGAGACGTCGCGCGGGTTCTACCTCGCCGCGGCCGTGCTGGGAGCGATCACTCTGTGGGGCGCGTTCGCCTACTACCTTCAGGTCCGATACGGCCTCGGCCGCACGGGACTCAACCGGCCCGAGTACTGGGGCATCTATATCATCTGCTTCGTCTTCTTCATCGGGATCAGCCACGCCGGTACTCTCATCTCCGCGATCTTGAGAATCAGCCAGGCGGAATGGCGCCGGGCGATTACCCGCTCGGCGGAGTTCATCACTGTCCTCGTTCTCGGATTCGGAGCGATTCAGCCGATCATTGATCTCGGACGCCCGGACCGGGTGCTGAACGTCATTCTCCACGCCCAGGGGCTCTCTCCGCTCCTGTGGGACGTGGTCAGCATAGGCGTGTATTTCACCGCGAGCTCCATCTACCTGTACGTTCCGATGCTGCCGGATCTGGCGATCATCCGCGACTCGGGCATCAAGGCCCCGCGCCTATACAGATTGCTGGCCGCAGGTTACCAGCACACGCCGGAACAGCGAAGACGTCTCGAGCGAGTCATCGGCGTTCTGGCGATAGCCGTGATCCCGGTCGCTGTATCCGTGCACACGATCATCGGCTGGATCTTCGCCATGACGCTGCGGCCGATGTGGCACAGCACCATCTTCGGCCCCTATTTCGTGATGGGAGCCATCTACTCGGGGATCGCCGCCCTGCTCGTCGCCATGGTCGTGCTGAGGCGCGTGTACCACCTGGAGGACTACTTCAAGCCGGTCCATTTCGACTACATGGGGCGACTCCTTCTCATCTTCAGCCTGCTGTGGTTCTACTTCACTTTCGCGGAGTACCTGACGGCCTTCTACGGCGGTGAGCCCGCCGAGATGAGGGCGCTCTGGGCCAAGCTGGCCGGACCTTTCGCCATCCCGTTCTGGACGATGGTCGCCGGCTGTTTCTTCATTCCGCTGATCCTGATGTGGCGGCGGTCTACTCGCACGCCGGCGGGAACGCTGGTGGCCGGCGTGGCCGTTCTCATCGGAATGTGGCTTGAGCGGTTCAACATCGTCGTCCCGACCTCGGTGAACCCGCGCTGGGAGTTCGAGGGGATAGGCCGATACGCGCCGTCCTGGATTGAGCTGTCTATCATGGCCGCAACGTTCTCCGGCTTCATCCTGCTGTACATGGTCGCCACCAAGTTTTTCCCGATCGTCTCGATCTGGGAGATGAAGGAGGGACGTGAAGAATCAGTGCAGGAGGTCGCGGAACGGGTGGCGGGATACTTGCCCGGCGCCCCTTCGGTGGCTGCAGCGGAGGCTGGCGATGAGTGATTCACTCTCCGTCCTGACGCGGACGGTGGTCCTGGTGGCTACCGTCGCCCCGGTATGGCTAATCGGGCCGGCAGCGACGTCTGCCCAGCCTGCTTCTTCCTACCCGGGCGATCCGATAGCCGGCCGGCAGCTGTTCGTCGAGCGGGACTGCATCCGCTGCCACTCGATCTGGGGCAACGGTGGGACCCTCGGACCAGACTTCGCGGTTGTCGGTGCAGGGCGGAGCCTTCATCAGCTCGCAGGTCTGTTTTGGAACCACACGCCCCGGATGATAGAAACGGTTAGGGACAGGGGGTTCGAATGGCCCACGTTCACCGAATCCGAGCTCGCGAACATCATCAGCTACATCTACTACATAAAGCTGTTCGACGAGCCCGGGGATCCCGAGAGGGGAGAGAGGTGGTTCCGGGAGAAGCGGTGCGCGGCATGCCATTCGATCGGAGAGGCGCCTGGCAGTGGCAGCTTACCGCTCGATGACTACGCGCGCTACATCGCGCCCATCGCGCTGGCCCAGGGGATGTGGAATCACGGGCCCGCGATGCGCGCACAACAGCGCGCACGGGCCATCCCCATGCCTGTATTCGTCGAAAGGGAACTGGCAGACATCCACGCATTCATCCGTGAGTCTTCAGCCCTGCGCGGGCGCCAGGCCGTCTTCCTCCAGCCGCCCGATCCCGACTTGGGCCGGCGCCTCTTCCACTCCAAGGGGTGCCAGGCTTGCCATGGAAGCGCCGGAGGCGGCACATCTTTCGGGCCCGACCTAGGAACGGCCACCGAACGGCTGAGCGTGTCGGAGATCTCAGGCGAGCTGTGGAACCACTCGTTTCAGATGGCGGCCGCCATGGAGCAGCGGGGAATAGCATTTCCGCAGTTCGAGGGCGCGGAGATGGCAGACCTCATCGCGTTTCTGTACTACCTTCGCTTTTACGAGACGGGCGGAGATGTGCGGGACGGCGAGCTCGTCTTCGTGCGCAAGAGGTGCTCCAACTGCCACGCCAGCGGTGAGCAGGCGTCGCTCGGTCCTGATCTTTCGCAGTCACAAGCCATACTCACGCCGCTCGGACTGGCCACCTCGATGTGGAACCACGCCCCAGCCATGTACGGCCTGGTGCAGCTGGAGCATGAGGACTGGCCACGCTTTGAAGGGCGGGAGATGCTAGACCTCTCGGCCTACCTGAGAGAGATGGCCGCCCCCGCCCGGGAAGGTCTCTGAGGCGCGATCCACCTCGGCTCCGTCGCAGTGCGACAGCTAGTTGCCGTGCGGGCGCTCACGCGCGTTTCGAGCCCTCCCGCGAGCGGTCATTCTGCCACGTCCCGTGACGCAGTGTCCCAAACTGATCCCCGCGTGGCCGTTACGAGCTGGCGGTCGGGTCGCGATTTGAGTCATCGGGCGAACTGATGGGCGAGCTCAGGCTATGCGGCACCGAACTTGCCCCCCAGGAGCCGGCGCTGCGAAGAGCGGCGGAAGCGGAAACGGATCCGGCACCGAAAGGGAAAAGGGCTTCCGAGCCGACTCCAAGCCATGCCTCAACAAGTCGTGCGTCTCGCGGTAGCGTTCGCCCTGCTGGCGGCCCTGTTCGTCGTCGGGCGGGAGGTTTTGGTCCCGGAGACGTTTGGCGAGACCGGTCACTACCGGGCGGCTGCCGTAGACTCCATCGTCGCGCACCCGATCAAGTACGCGGGCCGCGACATATGCGGGGTGTGCCACACACGGATCGCTGAGAAGCGGGAGACATCAAACCACCGCGGGGTGTCCTGCGAGGTGTGCCACGGGCCCGCCGCAACACACGTGGCGTCCCCCGGCGAGGTGAAGCCACCTGCCCCCAGGGAGCGTGGCTTCTGCCCGCTCTGCCACGGCTACGATGCCTCGCGCCCGACCGGCTTCCCACAGATCGACCCGGTGGCGCACAATCCTCTCGTTCCGTGCATGTCCTGCCACGACCCGCACGCACCCGAACCGCCCGTGGTCCCCGGCGAGTGCACCGCCTGCCACGGACAGATCGGCCGGCAGAAGACGGTCTCGCACCACGCCACCCTGCCCTGCGAGATCTGTCACGAGACTCCTGACGAGCACAAGGTGACGCCACGCGCGGTCAGGCCGGGGAAGCCCACGGATCGCGGCTTCTGCGGCATTTGCCATGGCGAGGGTGCTCCGAGTCCCTCGCACGTGCCAAGGATCAGTCTCTCGACACACGGAGATGACTACCTGTGCTGGCAGTGTCATTACCCGCACTACCCGGAGACCGAGTGATGGCGGCGGGGCGAGAGCGGCTACGACGGGATCCGGATGCGGACGCTCAAGCCGTAGCCCGCCGGGAATTCGTGCGCGAGGCGCTGAAGGCCAGTCTCGGCGTGCCGATCGTTTTGGGTGTGGTCCGCGTCGGTGACCTCTGCGCGGGCGGGATCCAGGAAGGGTACGACGCATCCGAGCACTACTACGGGATGGGTGTCGACATCTCGAAGTGCATCGGGTGCGGCCGCTGTGCCCACGCCTGCAAGGCCGAGAACGACGTCCCCCACGAACCGTATTACTTCAATACGTGGGTCGAGAGGTACCAGATCCGCACCGACGGCGAGGTGGTGGTCGACAGCCCCAACGGAGGTATCGACGGATTCCCGACGACGCAGAGCGAAGGTGGCATTCTGCGGACGTTCTTCGTCCCCAAGCTCTGCAATCACTGCGAGGACGCCCCCTGCGTCCAGGTCTGCCCGGTGGGGGCTACGTTCACGACCGAAGACGGCGTGGTCCTGGTGGACGAGGAGTACTGCATCGGCTGCGGGTACTGCATCCAGGCCTGCCCATACGGAGCCAGGTGGTTCCATCCCGAGAAACGCGTCGCCGCGAAGTGCACCTTCTGCTACCACCGGTTGGCAGAGGGCCTCGTGCCGGCCTGCGTTGAAGTCTGCCCGACCGCCGCCAGGATCTTCGGCGAAGTGGAGCACCGTGCCACCCCACTCGCCAGGTTCATGCGCCACAACGAGATCCAGGTCCTGAAGTCGCACCTGAACACCAAGCCCAAGGTCTATTACGCCCATCTGGACGGAGAGGTGAGCTAGCCGATGCAGGGCTACATCTATCCTAACGAGTTCGAGCTCCGGTGGAGCCTTCTCATCGTGCTCTACCCGTACCTCACAGGGCTCGTGGCGGGTGCCTTCATCCTTGCCTCGCTGGAGAGGGTGTTCAACGTCAAGGAGGTCGAGCCGACGTATCGCCTCGCGCTTCTGACCGCGCTGGCTTTCCTGCTCGTGGCACCGCTCCCGCTGTTGGCTCACCTCGGACATCCGGAGCGCTCGTACGAGATCTTCCTCACGCCCAACCGCCAATCGGCGATGGCCATGTTCGGCTTCGTCTACGCGTGGTACCTGGCGGTGGTGCTGCTTCTCGAGATCTGGTTCGAGTACCGGAAGGACCTCGTGCTGTGGGCGCGCGGCGAGCGCGGGCCGAAGAAGTGGCTTCACTACTTACTGACGCTTGGGGCGACTGACCTCTCGGAGGACTCCCTCCGCTTCGACGACTCCGCCGGCCGCTGGATCACGATCATCGGCATCCCGTCGGCGTTTCTGCTGCACGGGTATGTCGGCTTCATCTTCGGCTCGGTGAAGGCGAACCCGTGGTGGAGCAGCGTCCTCATGCCGGTGGTGTTCCTGTTCTCCGCGATCGTATCCGGCATCGCCCTCGTCCTGATACTCTACCTGCTGTCGACCCTTCTCCGGGGGAAGGCCGTCGACATGAAGTGCGCGGACAAGCTCGCGTCCTTCCTGTTCTACGCCATGGTGGTCGACTTCTCGTTGGAGATGCTGGACTTCATTCACCGTCTCTACGAGTCGGAGGAGTCGATCGAGATCCTCTCGCAGATGATCGAGAGTCGGCTGTTCATCAGCCTGATCGTACTCCAGATCGTAATCGGAACGCTGGTTCCGCTCGTCGCTTTGTGGATCACTTCGCCTGCCCTGAGAAGGAAGGCGTCGGACCGCGTGCCGCCCGAGGTTCGACGACTGATCTACCTGGGCAGCGCGATCCTCGTGCAGATAGGCATCTTCAGCATCCGGTGGAATGTCGTCATCGGCGGCCAGCTGTTCTCGAAGAGCTTGCGAGGTTTGACGCTCTACCGACTGGAGCTGTTCGGGTTCGAGGGCCTGCTGATGGCTGCGGCGCTCATGCTCCTGCCCTTCTTGATCCTGTGGGCGCTCGTGAAAGTGCTCCCTCCGTGGTCGGCCTCCGAGGAGTCGGCGCCGGCGGAGCCTTCGACCGCAGGCTGACCCGGGCTTACACCCCCCGGGCGTCGGGATCCCACAAGAACCTGTGAAGCTGTAGCTGGAGGCGGACCGGAAGACCGTCCTCCAGTATCCACTCCGCCAGGGTCCGCCGGTCCATCCCGCTAAACTCCGGCGAGAAATGCACGACGAAGCGGTCGAGGCCTCTGTCGCGTATCTGACGAGCCGCCCACTCGTAGTCGGCACGATCGGCGATGACGAACTTCAGCTCGTCGCGGGCAGGGTCCAGCAGTTCGAGGTTGGACCAGTCGTTGGCCTCCTCTTCGCCGCTTCCCGGGGCTTTGAAGTCGACGATTCTGATCACCTCCGAGGGCACCCTGTCGACGGGGATGCTGCCGCTGGTCTCGCACATCACCGTGTATCCATCGGCCAGCAGACGCTCTGCCAGCTCTCCGATCTCGTGCTGGAGCAGCGGCTCGCCGCCGGTCAGCTCGACCAGCCGGCACGAGCCGCCCAGGCGACCGACCTCGGCGACGATCTCATCCACCGTCATGTCGGTGCCACCATGGAAGGCATACTCGGTGTCGCACCACACGCAGCGGAGGTTACAGCCCGTGGTGCGCACGAAGACGCAGGGCCGGCCGGCGTACGTCGATTCACCCTGTATCGAGAAGAAGACCTCTGTGATGCGCATCGACTATGGAATCGGAGGCGGCGCCACCGGGCCTGCGGTACGTGTGCCGGACGGCGAGCCCACCAGATGCTCGACCAGGAAGTCGGAGACGAGCTGCCACAGGTTCACGAGAATGTCCGATCCGGCGAATCCATGCCGCTGGCCCGGGTACAGGCGCATTCGGAACTGCTTCCCCGCCTCTTCCAGGGTCTGCACCATGCGCATGGTGTTCTGGGGGTGAACGTTATCGTCCGCCGTTCCATGGATGATCAGCAGGTCCGCTTCGAGGCGGTCGGCATAGCCGAGGGGGGCACCGAGCCGGTATCCCTCCGGGTTCTCGGCCGGTGTCCTCATGAAACGCTCGGTGTAAATCGTGTCGTACAGCTCCCACGACGTTACCGGCGCCCCCGCCACCGCGACCGATACGGCGCCCTCCCCCAGGAGAGAGGTCATGAGCGTCAAGTAGCCGCCGTAGCTCCATCCCCACACGCCGATTCGTGACTCGTCGACGTACGACTGCTCGGTGAGCTGGCGGATGGCTGCCAGCTGGTCGGCAGGCTCCAGCATCCCCAGCCGCATGTAGACCTGCTTCTTGAAGTCGCGGCCTCTCGCCCCGGTCCCCCGGTTGTCGATGCTCGCCACGAGCATCCCCTGACGTACAAGCATCTGGTGCCACAGATAGCGGCTTCCGCCCCACGAGTCTCGCACCGTCTGCGATCCGGGCCCACCGTAGACGTACAGCAGGAGGGGATAGGCCCGTCCCGGATCGAAGTCGCGTGGCTTGATGATCCAGCCGTTCAGCGGGATTCCGTCGGCAGCTCCGATCGTGAAGAACTCCGGCTCGCGGAGGCCGAGTGCGTCGATGCGGCTCGCGAGCTCGGCGTTGTTCACCAGAATCCGCACCAGCGAGCCGTCTGCGGCTCTGCGCAAAGCAGTGGTTGGGGGGCTACCGATTGTGGAATGCGTGTTGCCGAAGAGCTCGAAGTCGGGGCTGAAACCCGCCGAGTGGCTTCCGCGTCCGCCGGCGAGCGTGAGCATGTCGGTGCCTTCCAGCGACACCGAGTGCACGGTTCTGGTGAGCGGCGTCTCGGAGGCAGCGGTGAAGAAGATGCGGCCCGACACCTGGTCCGCTCCGTGGAACGCGATCACGTCCCAGGGCCCGCGGGTCAGCTGCCGCACCAGCCGGCCGCTACGATGATACAGGTAGACGTGACGGTAGCCGTCGCGTTCGCTTGTCCACGTGAACCGGCTACCGCCGTCGATCCAGCGGAGGTCGTCGTTCGCGTCGACCCAGGCGTCGTCCTCCTCGCTGAACAGCAGCGTGGTCTCGCCGGTGTGAGCGTCGCCCAGCAGGAGGTCGAGCCGGTTCTGCCACCGGTTGAGGCGCTGGATGACCACCTCGTGGGGCGACTCGGCCCACTCCATCCGGGCGATATAGATGTCCTCCTCCGGGCCGATGTCGAACCAGGTGGTGCGGCCGGTGGAGAGCTCGAGCGAGCCGACCTGCACTCTCGAGTTGGCCTCTCCGGCCTTCGGGTACCTGATCTGCTTGAGCTCCGGATAGAGCGGCGAATGATCCACTAGCGGATACGGCCGTACAGGGCTCTGATCGAACCGCCAGTAGGCGATCCGCTCGCCGTCGGTGCTCCAGCGGAAGGCGTCGCGGAGGCGCAGCTCCTCCTCGTAGACCCAGTCAGAGGTGCCGTTGACGACGGTCTCGCTGCCGTCGAAGGTGAGCTGGCGTTCAGCGCCCGTGGTGAGGTCCACCAGGTAGAGGTCGTGGTCGCGCACGAACGCTGCCCGGTGGCCGTCGGGAGAGAGCTTCGCGAACATCTGCCAGCCCGTACCTGCGCTGACCGGGCTCAGGCGGCGGGAGTCGAACTCGAAGACGTAGTACTCGCCCTTCGTCCGCTGCCTCCACACCTGCTGCGAGTTCGTGAAGATGAGGACCCGCCGACCGTCCTCCGAGAGTTGGTGCCCCTCGATGGCGATGGGATCCTGACCCGCCTCGGGAACCAGCTCGACCGCCGAGATGAGCTTCTGGCGGCTTCCGCTTTGGGCGTCGACCCTCCACAGCTCGTCCCGCCCCTCCATGTCCTGCTCGACCGTGGTCCAGTGACGCCCATCAGGCATCCAGCGCAGCGAAATCGAGTCGCCGTCGAAGTAGTCGCTGCCGTAGATGCGCTCTACCGTGAGAGCGTCGTCCGGTGTCTGGGCATCCCCGACCAGCGGAAGAGCCGGCAGGCACATCGCCGCCAGCGCTGGCGCCACCCATCGCGTCGCAGCCATTGTCCGACCGCGGCCCATCATGCTAGGTGCACCCTTCGGCTCAAAGCAGACGTAGCACCCTCACGGGCGGGAGTCCGTACAGGATCTTCGACCATCGGCTGGCTCCGGCGCTCCCGTAATAGAGGCGCCCCGTGCTGGTGCCGATGAAGCCTGCCTGACGGGCCGTCGGGTCGGCGGCCAGTGCCGTGAACGCGCCCTTCTCTGACATCCCTCGCGTATCGAACTCTTCCCATCTCTCGCCGGCGTCCCGACTCAGGTGAAGCCGCGGGTGCGCGTTTCCCTTGCTCCCTTCCCAGGTACCCGGCGGGCCGGCGGCCGTTACAATCACCACCGCCGAACGGTCGGTTCCCTGCTCCACCACCGCCTCCAGGCGAATGCAGTAGCGCTCGGCCAGCTCCTCGGGATGGGCCTTCCAGTGGGACCCCCGGTCCTTGCTCATGAAGAGTCCGCCTCCCGTGGCGGCGTAGAGCCGGCTGCCATCCCGCGGATCGACGACGAGCTGGTGGATGTCGTCGAACAGGCCCTCGTTGATCGGCTTCCAGGTCTGGCCCCCGTTGTCACTCCGGTACGCCCCGCCGATCTCTACGCCGGCGTACACCCGACGCCGCTCGTGAGGATCGCAGGCAATGGACTGCACATGCGCTGCCCCAGTTCCGTAGTCCCGCCAGCCCTCGCGCACGCCCAGAACGCGGAACTCCTTGAGCTCCTCCCAGGTTTCGCCGCCGTCTCGGGAGATGTGTATAGCCGGCGGCTCCGTTCCGGCGTAGAGCAGTAACGGGTCCCGAGGCGAGACGGTGACTGTGCTTACCTTGTGGCCATCGAGGTTGGCCGTCACACGGTGCCAGCTATCTGCGTCGTCGTCGCTCCTGAACACTCCTGCCCCGGCCACCGCGACATAGAGGCCGTCGCCGGCGGGGACGATCGATGTCACGTCCTGACCGACGAACTCCTTCTTTTCGATCTTGGCCGCGCGCTCGCCGTGAACCCACCGCACCACGTGGAGCCCGCCCTTCGTCCCGACAAGTATACGCATGGGGAATCAACCTCCGGACGTATCTGCTGCCTCCCCACGGGGCGAGGAACCGCCCCGCCGAGCACGGAAAACTCGCCTCGCGCGTCCTCAGCGGCAACCTCCGGATGAGACCCAGGTGTCCATCTTGACAGTACCGCGGTCGGGCGTACTTTGCCGGGCCCCAACCTACGGATTCCAGAGGTCGGTATGTCGCTGGTTCGCCTGCACGAGGTCGCAAAGAGCTTCGACGGTATAAAGGCCGTCGACCACGTCTCGTTCTCGATCGACCGTGGCGAGGTCGTGGGGTTTCTCGGGCCCAACGGCGCCGGAAAGACGACGACCATGCGGCTCATTACGCAGGCGCTGCAGCCCGACTCGGGATGGGTCGAGATCGATGGACGCTCCGTGGAGGAGTCCCCGCTGGAAGCACGCCGCCGCATCGGGTACCTACCGGAGACCAACCCGCTCTACGACGAGATGCTGGTGGGAGAGTTTCTGGCTTACGTGGGCCGTCTCAAGGGGATCTCGGATGCCGATCTGGCTCACCGTATCGACCCGACCGTGAAGCAGACCGGTATCGGAGAGGTGTTCAACCGGCCGATCGGACACCTCTCCAAGGGATTCCGCCAGCGGGTCGGCCTGGCGCAGGCGATTCTGGCCGAGCCCGACGTATTGATACTGGACGAGCCGACGGAAGGTCTGGATCCCAACCAGCGGGTGGAGATCCGCAAGCTCATCACGCGGCTGGGGCAGGATCATACGGTCCTGCTCAGCACTCACGTCATGCAGGAGGTCCAGGCGGTCTGTGACAGGCTGCTCATAATCCATCAGGGCGCCATCATCGCGGATGGAGGTGTCGGATCGCTGCTGGCCGGAGAGGGGCGGGGCCTTCGGGTAACGGTCGAGATGGAGGGCGACGCCGCGGAGGTGCGGCAGGCTCTGGAGAACATCCCCGGCGTATCGAGGGTTCACCCGGCGGGACAAGAGGCCTCGCGGCCACGCTACCTGGTCGTGGGCAGCGCCGGGGCCGATCCCAGGCCGGAGGTCTTTTCACTGGCACGCGAGCGCGGCTGGGTTCTGTGGGAGATGAGGCGCGAACAGGAGAACCTCGAGCAGTTCTTCCGGGAGCTCACGGAGTCCGGGTGATGGGGAACGTTCGCGCCATAGCCGGCCGGGAGTTTCGGAGCTACTTCGACCAGGCGACCGCCTACATCCTGCTGGTCGTCTTCCTGGCCATCAACTTCTTCTTCTACTTCCGGACCGTCTTCGTCACCGGCGAGGCGAGCCTACGGCCGATGTTCGAGCTGCTTCCGTGGCTGCTGCTCTTCTTCGCGCCGGCGGTCTCGATGCGATCGCTGGCCGAGGAGCGGTCGCGCGGAACGGAGGAGCTCGTACTGGCGCAGCCGATCCGCGAGAGCGAGTACTTGCTCGGGAAGTTCCTGGGCATCATGGGATTCCTCTCGGTGGCGATGGGCGGAACGCTGGGAGCGGCGGTGGCGCTGCGTATGGGCGGAGAGCCTTTCCTGGGCGTGATCGTAGCGCAGTACGTGGGCGCGTTGCTGTTCGCCAGCGCCCTGGTAGCGATCGGGCTCTGGGCTTCCTCGCTCACACGCAACCAGATCACGGCTTTCATCACGGCGGTGGCCACCACCTTCGTCCTGATGGCGCTCACGATGGAGATAGTCCTGATCGGGTTGCCGCCGTTCCTGGCCGCCGCGGCCACTCGACTGGGACTGCTGACGCACTTCTCCAATATCACGCGAGGCGTACTGGATCTCAGGGATCTGGTCTACTTCGCCAGCGTGACCGTCGCCTTCCTCGCGCTCGCGTACCTGAGCATACAGCGGGGCCGCCTCAGCCCCAGGGGCCGCACCTACCGCACGCTGCAGCTGGGAACCCTGGGCCTTCTGGCCATCTGCGTCGTCCTCAACCTTCTGGGCCGCGACATCCGCGGCCGACTGGATCTCACGCCGGGAAAGGCCTACACGCTCTCGGAGACCACCCGCTCGACGCTCGAGGGACTGGAGGACGTGGTCACCGTGAGCTTCTTCGCCTCACGGGAGCTGCCGCCGCAGGCGGAGATCGTCCGTCGGGACGTCGAAGACATCCTGGCCGACTACGAGGCGGTGGCCGGCGACAACCTGCAGCTGAGGCGATACGCGCCGTCTGGGGAGGACGAGGATCGGAGCGAGGCGGAGCGCCTGGGCATTCCGTCGATCCAGTTCAACGTCCTCGGGCAGGAGGAGTTCCAGGTCAAGCAGGGGTACCTGGGGATAGCGATCCAATACGCCGAGGCGACCGAGATCATCCCCTTCGTCGGGCGGTCGGACGACCTGGAGTATCGCCTCACCAGCTCCATCATGGGCATGACCAGCCCCACCAGCACCGCCGTGGGGTTCCTCACCGGACACGGCGAGCCAGACATCGTCGGTGAGCTCTCGGGTCTCGGCGAGATACTACGCGAAACCTACAGTGTGCTGGCGGTGAACATCGCCGCCGACACGGCAGCGATCGCCGACTCGGTGGGCGTGCTGGTGGTTCCAGGGCCGCAGACTCCGTTGGCCCCGGAAGAGGGCCGAAAGCTGGCTCAATTCCTGGACCGTGGCGGGAACTTGTTCTTGCTGGTTCAGGCCGTTTCCATCGACGACACGCGACTGTTCAGCAACCCGGCACCGCATCCGGTGCTGGACTCGCTGGTCGCCCCATACGGCGTGCGGGTCGCCGATGGAATGGTGTTCGACATTCGCTCCAACGGCCGGGTCACGATGCCGGGCGCCGGGGGCATGGCTCTGCTGGTTCCGTATCCGTTGTGGCCGAGAGCGCTCCCCGCGTCTCCGCACACTATCGTCGAGGGCCTCAGCAGCGTTCTGACGGCCTGGACGAGTCCGTTGGATCTGTCGCAGGCGGACTCGGCGACCGTGATCCCGCTGCTCTCCACGACCGAGTTCGGTGGCCACCTGACGGGCGCCTTTCCGATCAGTCCCCAGTTCGACTGGAATTCGGTGGCCTCGGACATGAGGCCCATGCCGATCGCGGCAGCGGTTCTGCCGCCTGACGGAGCCGGATCCGAGGATGGGGGCGGCTCGAGAGGAAGGCTTGTCGTTGTGGGCGACGCCGACTTCGTCACCAACCGCTTCCTGCAGGCGAACCCCGAGAATGTGCTCTTCGCGCAGAACGCCGTCGACTGGCTGGCTCAGGACGAGTCGCTGATCGCAATCCGATCCAAGGCCAGACAGGCGCCGTCGCTGCTCTATTCGTCGGAAGGCTCTCGCGATCTCGCCAAGTACGGGAATCTGATAGGAATCCCGTTGCTGTTCGTGCTCATCGGCGCCGTGCGGCTCGTGAGGCGTCGGCGACTTCAGAGCCTGCCGTATGTGCCCTTGTCGGCAGGTGGGGCTGCCCCAGTGGCACCACGTGATGACGAGACCGGCAAGGAGACGGCGGGGTGAGCCGGCGTCATCTGGGCATCATCTTCGGGTCCCTGGGCGTCCTGTTGCTCATCTACCTGGGCCTTCAGGTGGTCGGTTCCACGGAGCGGCCGGCGGCCGGGGGGCCCGACATCGGTGCCTACGTGGACACCACCGCCGACCTCGTTCGCATCACCACCGCGGAGCCGGCCGACTCGATCCGGCTGCAGCTGAAGGACGGCGTCTGGACGGTCAACGGCTATCCCGCCGACACGGCGATCATTCGGCAGGCGCTGGCGGACCTGGACACGGCGCGCACCGGTCGTCTGGTCGCGCGCAGCATATCGAACCACGAACGACTCGGGGTCGCCGAGGGTGCTTCGCGCCTGGTGGGGGTCGGCCTCCCCGAAGAGCCCGTTCTCCAGTTCTACCTGGGCGACTCGGGCCGGGAGGGCCGGTACGTCCGGCTGCCCGATTCACCGGAGGTCTACGTGGTGGCCGCCGAAGCGGTCCGGTGGTTCGACCGCGGACTGGACGACTGGCGGGATCGAGCCATCGCCTCCGTGGACACCGCTGCCGTGGCGTGGTACCGCATCCGCCGCGACTCGGATGAGCTGAGCGTATCGCGCACGCGAGCGGACTCGCTCGCACGTTGGAGCGTCGACGGAGCGCCGGCGGATTCGGCCCTCGCCGGCCGGGTGCTGGAGACGGTCGCCGACTTGCGTGCCTCGGGGTTCCCTTCCGATTCGCAGATCCTGGCGGCAGACTTCGACCGGCCTTTCGCCGTTCTGGACATTTTCGAGACCCAGCCCGGCACCACAAGAGCGATTCCCGTGCTGTCGCTCCTCTTCGTGCTTCCGGACGAGCCTCCCAACTTCCTTGTCCGGCGGGCGGACCGCCCGCTGATGTACACGTTGAGCGTGTCTCTCACCAGGCAACTGCTGCCGGAGCGGGAAGAGCTGCTGGGCGAATAGCCCGGTAAAGCAGGGCCGCCGCGAGTTCATCCGCGCCGAGGAGTGGTGGTCGCGGGACCGAACCCGCCGTCTCCTCAGCTAACGTTCGGAGCCGTCATTCTGGCGAAGTCTATGATCTCGTCGAGTTCCTCGTCGCTCATCAGGTCCATCTCCCGCACGACCTCGCGCAGCGTCTTGTCCTCCTTGAGCGACTTCTTCGCCACCTCGGCCGCCTTGTCGTAGCCGATGTGCGGCGCGAGCGCCGTCGACAGCGCGCCCGTCGACTCGGCGTTACGCTGGCAGCGCTCTACGTTTGCGGTGATCCCCGTCACGCAACGGTCGGCGAAGGTGCGGCTGCCCGTCGAAAGGATCTCTATCGACTCCAGCAGATTGTGGATCATGATCGGGATCATGACGTTCAGCTCGAAATTGCCGCGCTCGCCGCCGATCGTGATCGCCGCGTCGTTCCCGATCACCTGCGCCGCCACCATCGTCACCATCTCCGACATCACCGGATTCACCTTCCCCGGCATGATGGAGGAACCCGGCTGGAGCTCCGGAAGGTTGAGCTCGCCGATTCCCGTACGCGGACCGCACGCCAGCCACCTGATATCGTTGGCGATCTTCATGAGGCTGCAGGCCACCACCTTGAGCATACCGCTCGCCTCGACCGTTGCGTCACGTGCCGACTGCGCCTCGAAGTGGTCATCGGCCTCGAGGAAGTCGACCCCGGTGATCGCGCTGATGCGCTCGGCCATGCGCCGCCCGAACTCGGGGTGCGTGTTGATCCCCGTGCCCACGGCCGTGCCGCCGATCGCCAGCTCGCGCAGGGACTCGCGGGCCATCTCCACACGGCGGACGCCGTGCTCGACCTGGCTGGCGTAGCCGCCGAACTCCTGACCCAGGCGGATCGGGGTGGCGTCCTGCAGGTGCGTGCGCCCCGCCTTGTAGACATCGTCGAATTCGTCGCGCTTGACCTCGAGGGCTTCCTGAAGGTAGCGGAGCGCGGGGATCAGCTCGTTCTCGACGGCCACCAGCGCCGAGACGTGGACGGCGGTGGGAATCACGTCGTTGCTGGACTGGCCCATGTTGACGTGATCGTTCGGATGGACGGGGCTCTTCGAGCCGACCTCGCCCCCGAGGATCTGGATCGCCCGGTTCGCCAGCACCTCGTTGGCGTTCATGTTGGTCGAGGTGCCGGAGCCGGTCTGGAAGATGTCGAGGACGAAGTTCTCGTCGAGCTCCCCGTCCATCATCTCCTGCGCGGCCTGCTTTATCGCATCGGCTCGCTCGGAGTCGAGAAGGCCAAGCTCCTCGTTCACCTCGGCCGCCGCTCGCTTGATCGCCGCCAGCGCGTACAGGAAGCGCCGGTCGAAGCGGAGCTTGCTGATCGGGAAATTCTGGCGAGCGCGCTCGGTCTGCGCGCCGTAGAGCATTTCAGCCGGGATTCTGACGGGACCCATCGAGTCCCGTTCCTCTCGGTGCTGCGACATGGTCATACCCGCCTTTGCTCAGAACTCTATGCGTGCTCCCGGCTCGATGCCGTTGTCGGTGAACCAGTTCAGCCGCATCTCGAGCGCATACATCATGGGTCCCTGGGAGTAGTAGTTCATGTCGTCCTGGGGCTCCATCTGCTCGATGCTGATGATGTGGCCGGAGCGGTCGATGAACGCTATGTCGAGCGGGATCTTCACGTTCCGCATCCAGAAGGAGCGGACCGTCTCATCGGGATATACGAAAAACATGCCATAGTCGTCGGGAAGCGAGTCACGGTACATGAGGCCACGCTGGCGCAGCTCCGGGGTGTCGGCGATCTCGGCCGTCACCGCGATCCCTCCGAGCCGTATCTGCGTCGTCCGCACTAGTTGCCCGTCAGCGCCCAGCCGAGGTTGGGTGCCCGCGGGCTCCTGATCCGCGGTTCCAGCGGTCGCTGTCGTGGAGCCGCCCGAGGACGATCCGCCGGCCGCACCGTCGCAGCCCGTGAGACAGATCGACGCAATGAGGGTCACGCAGCCTAGGAGCAGAGACATAGCGTTGATCATGGCAGCTTTCGTCGGGTAGAGTAAAGGGTGAAGATCGAAGTCCGTCAGACCGCAAGATGTGCTCACCGGGCAGGGTCGCAACCCGCTGAACGAACGGCCGCACCGGGACCGCGGCGCATCGATGGAGGGTACACTCCGAGGTGAGCAGGCGATCCACTCTGCGTGAGTTCGAGCACGACGCCGACGTCGGCTTCGAGATCGAGGCCCACTCGCTCGATGAGCTCTTCGAGCTGGCGGGACTCGGGCTGACCCAGGCCCTGGGGCTACTTGACGCTGAGGCGCGAGGCTCAGGTGAGGCCGAGGAGATCGTGCTCGAGCGCCCCGACCTCGAGCGGCTGCTGGTGGCGTGGCTGCGCGAGCTGCTCGTGACCGCACAGGTGGAGCGGGCAACGCCCTTCTTCGAAGGCCTGTCCGTCGGGACCCACGTTCCCTCGGCGCAAGGCGGACGCTTCGGCCTCACGGCGCGCGTACGCTGGACCTCCGGAGAGGGACCGACCCGCGAGGTAAAGGCGGTCACCTATCACGGGCTCCGCGTGGAGCGGCGCGGCGACATGTGGTGCGCCCGGGTATTATTCGACGTCTGACGGGCACCGGCCAGCGGCGCTCCCGTGCCGCCGGCGAGGCTCTGGTGAGGAGGCGGCAGACCATGGTAACTCTCGAGAGGCTCGACGACTCCCGGTGGCTCATTCCCCGCTCCGGCGACATGCTGACGGACGGCCTCGTGTTCGCCGACGACCGGCTTATGGAGACCCTGCGCCACGACAAGGCCCTGGAGCAGGTGGCGAACGTGGCCTGCCTTCCGGGTATCGTCGGGAAATCCCTCGCCATGCCCGACATTCACTGGGGATACGGTTTTCCGATCGGGGGTGTGGCCGCCTTCGACGTCGAGGACGGCGTCATCTCGCCCGGCGGTGTCGGCTACGACATCAACTGCGGCGTGAGGCTGCTCCGATCCGACCTGACCGAGGCTGAGGTCCGGTCGAGGCTGGACACGCTCATGGACCGCCTGTTCCGCGATCTTCCGAGCGGGGTCGGGTCGCGGCGGACCGACTTCGTTCTCAAGCCCGCCGACCTCAGAGGAGTCCTCGCCGAGGGAGCGGGTTGGGTCGTCGCGCGGGGACTGGGCAACGAGGACGACCTGGAGGCGATCGAGAGCCGTGGCCGCCTCCCCGGCGCAGATCCCGAAGCCCTTTCGGAGCGTGCCCGGAAGCGCGGCCGCGACCAGCTCGGCACCCTCGGCTCCGGCAACCACTTCGCCGAGATTCAGGTCGTGGAGGAGGTGCACGACCCCGATACAGCGTCGGCCTTCGGCCTGGAGCCCGGATCCGTGGCGTTCATGATTCACTGCGGCTCTCGCGGACTGGGGTACCAGGTGTGCGACGACTCGCTCGAGACGATGCTCGACGCGGCGGCCAAGTACGGGATCAAACTCCCGGACCGGCAGCTCTGCTGTGCTCCCATTCCCTCACCCGAAGGGCAGTGGTACCTGGGGGGAATGAACGCCGCCGCCAACTTCGCCTTTGGGAACCGGCAGATGCTTACCGCGCGGGCGCGCGAGGTTTTCGGGAGGGTGTTCGGCGAGTCCGTGGCAGCAGGAATGCGCACCGTCTACGACGTATGCCACAACATCGCGAAGTTCGAGGAGCACACGTTCGAGGGCGAGCGGCGGGAAGTCTGCGTGCACCGCAAGGGGGCCACGCGCGCCTTTCCCGCCGGCCACGAAGAGCTTCCGCCACGCTACCGCGCTACGGGCCAGCCGGTCCTCGTCCCCGGCGACATGGGCCGGTACTCGTTCGTCGCCGTCGCCACGGAGGCCGGATTCGACGAGGCGCTGGGCTCGAGCTGCCATGGCGCCGGCCGAAGGATGAGCCGCACGAAGGCGCGAAAGAGCATGCACGGCAGGAACATCAAGCAAGAGTTCCACCGGCGGGGTATCGAGATCCGCTCCGCCAAGGACCGGACCGTCGCCGAGGAGGTCCCCGAGGCCTACAAGGACGTCGAGGACGTGGTGCGTGTGGTGGCCTCCGCAGGCATCGGGCGGCCCGTCGTAAAGCTGCGGCCGATCGGAGTGGTCAAAGGCTGAGCGGGCGGCCAACTGCCCTCATTGAGAACCAGCCTCAACGAGGATATATTCTCAATCGATTGAGAATGTCCGCGCGCGGGGTCGCTCCGGGCCCGCCGCACGCTCTCTAGACCTTACGAATCCGCGCTGTTCAGATCATGCAAAGTCCTTCGACGATCGTGTCCACCCGCCCGCCTCTGGGATGCGCGGCGGTCATGATGGAAGTGCTCCGTGGCGAGCTGCGCGAGCGGGAGCTCCCGTTCACGCATCAGCGCGAGGCCATAGCACAGGTCTTGTTCGAATCGACCCGTCATCTCTCGGCCGACGACGTCGCCGAAGAGCTGCGCGGACGCGGGGAGCATATCGGAAAGGCTACCGTTTACCGTACGCTCGCCCTCCTCGTCGAACTGGGATTGGCCACGGAGCACGATTTCGACGAGGGCTTCAAGCGGTATCAGCTGCAGGTGGGAGCGGCGCACC
Source organism: Gemmatimonadota bacterium (assembly GCA_039584255.1). Lineage (GTDB taxonomy): Bacteria > Gemmatimonadota > Gemmatimonadetes > Palauibacterales > Palauibacteraceae > JBDGYE01. The sequence goes on along the minus strand of JBDGYE010000005.1, from coordinate 31,628 downwards.
ACGACCACCTGATCTGCACGGCCTGCGGACAGGTAGTCCAGTTCCAGCATCCGGGGCTGGAGCGGATCCTAGCGGAAGTCGCAGATTCTCTGGGCTTCGAGGCGATTACGAGGCAGATCAAGATCTTCGGCACCTGCGGCGAGCAGGAGGCTTGCCGGGAGACACGCGAGGCGTACCGGAACGACTGAAGCACCTCCAACCCACGGGTTTCCAATGACTCCGCGAGAGAGGCTCTTGAGCCTGTTCGTCGAACGCTCGTTCCGCATCGGAGATTTCGTTCTGACGTCGGGGCGGCACAGCGAGTTCTATGTCGACTGCCGGACGACGACCATGCATGCCGAGGGACACGCCCTCCTGGGCGTGGTCGGCCTCGACAAGCTCGAGGAAGCGGGGCTGCAGCCGGACGTGATCGGTGGCCTGACAATGGGAGCCGACCCCCTGGCCTACGCCATCGCCGGCGAGAGCCATAGACGCGGCACGCCTATCCACGCCTTCTCGGTTCGCAAGCGGCCCAAGCGCCACGGCACAGGACGCCGGATCGAAGGATGTTTCGAGGCCGGGGCCCGGGCGGTGGTCGTGGAGGACGTCATCACTACGGGCGGATCCGCCCTGCAGGCGTGCGAGGCGGTGCGCGAGGAGAACGGCATGGTCCTGGCGGTGCTGGCGGCTGTCGACCGGCAGGAGGGGGGCCGGGAGACGATCGAGGCGGAGGGACACCGGGTCCTCACCCTGTACGGTGTGGACGAGTTCAAGGCCCAACTGTCACTACAAGAAAAGGCGGATGCTTAGGCACACTCTGCTCTTCCTCAGCGAGCACGACGATCTCAAGAACGTGCTCATTCGACTCCCCTTCGCTCGCCAGATGTCGGGCCGATTCGTCGCCGGCGACACTTCGGACGAGGCGCTGGCCGCCGCGAAGAGGCTGAACGAAGAGGGTTTCCGGGTGACCCTCGACCTGCTCGGAGAGAGCGTGTCCGATCGCTCCACCGCCGAACGGGCCGCCAGCGAGTACCGCGAGAGCCTCGAGGAGATCTGCGCCAGCGACGCCGTTTCGACCATCTCGCTGAAGCTCACCCAGCTCGGGCTCGAAATCGACCCCGACTTCTGCCGCGAGAACCTGCTGGGCATCGTCCGGCGGGCCGCCGAGCTCGACAACTTCGTGCGGATAGACATGGAGAGCTCGGAACATACCGGGCCGACGCTCGACATCTTCTACAAGGTGTTCGCCGAGTACAGGAACGTAGGGATCGTCATTCAGTCTTATCTGTACAGAAGCGAGGACGATATCTCCGAGCTGGTGCGCCTGGGCGCCCCGGTGCGGCTGTGCAAGGGAGCGTACGCGGAGCATGAATCGGTAGCCTTCCAGTCGAAGAAGGACGTGGACGACAACTTCGTGCGCCTCATGCGGATGTTGCTCGACGGAGGCTCTCCGACGGCCATCGCCACACACGACGAGCGGATGATCGATGCCACCCTGGAGCACGCTCAAAGGAGAGGGATACCCGACGACGCGTTCGAGCTCCAGATGCTGTACGGCGTGCGGCGGGATTACCAGAAACGGCTCGTGCACAACGGGCTGAACATGCGGATCTACCTGCCGTACGGATCGCAGTGGTACTCGTATTTCATGCGCCGCATGGCGGAGCGCCCCGCGAACCTGCTGTTTGTGGTCCGGGCGGCGCTGGGCGACTAGGAAGGAAACGGATGGTGGTCACTTTCACAGATGAGGCCCGCGAGCATGTCCGGGCGTTCATGGAGCTGGAGGACGAGCCGCTGGCCGTCCGCATACGGTTGCTCGACTCGAGCCCCCTGGCGCCACGGTATGATCTGTCTCTGATCGACCAATCGGAGCGGGAGGAAGATGACATCGTCTTCGACCTGGGCGAGTTCCAGGTCGTCGTGGATCCCGACAGCGCCGAGCTGCTCGGCGGTTCCACGGTGGACTGGGTCGAGACGATTCAGGGAGGGGGCTTCAAGATCGAGAACCCCAACATCAGGCCGATTGGCGAGAGTACGGCCGAGGGCCCGCTCGCGGATCGGGTTCGCCAGGTGATCGACTATCAGATCAATCCGGCGATCGCCGGCCATGGAGGTGCCGTGACCCTGATCGAGGTCCGCGGCAACGTCGTCTATCTAGAGATGCAGGGCGGCTGTCAGGGATGTGGAATGGCGGCGGTGACGCTGGCCCAGGGCATCAGGCGGATACTCGTGGAGACCGTGCCGGAGATCGAGGACATCGTCGACGTGACCAACCACGAGGCGGGCGTGAACCCGTATTACTAGAGCGGCAGGCCGGTTCCGTCTCTCGCCGGCCCACGACAGTATTCGGTGCTTCGTTCTTTTGACTTTTGGCGCGCGAACCCCGAATCTCATGGGGTGTGGAGGAGGCGGCGGACACCCCCCCGTCGGAGTCTCTAATTCATAACCGGAGGTATATCGATGCGCTTCTGGACACTAGCCGGAGGCGTCTGTCTCGCAGTCGCGTACCTGGCCGCGCCGCTGGCGGCTCAGGACATCGCGACCACCGTACTCGACAACGGACTCGAGGTGATCGTGATCGAGAACCACTCGGTCCCCCTCGTGACCGTCGAGATGGACGTGCGGAACGGCGCCTACACCGAGAGCCCGGAGTACGACGGACTTTCTCACCTCTACGAGCACATGTTCTTCAAGGCGAACCGCACGATTCCAGACCAGGAATCGTATATGGCGCGCGTCCGCCAGCTCGGAGCCGTGTTCAACGGGACCACGAGCGAGGAGCGGGTGAATTACTACTTCACGCTGGGCGTGGACAGCCTGCGGGCGGGCCTGGAGTTCATGGAGGACGCGATCCGGTACCCGCTCTTCCTCCAGGACGAGCTGGAGCGGGAACGGCCGGTCGTCCTCGGTGAGTACGACCGCAACGAGGCGAGCCCGTTCTTTCACCTGTTCCAGGCGGTCGGCGAGAAGACGTGGTCGCCCGAGTATTTCTCGCGGAAGAACGTCATCGGAGATCGCGAGATCATCAGCACCGCGACCCAGGAGAAGATGTTCGCCGTCCAGGAGAGGTACTACGTGCCGAACAACTCGGCGCTCATTCTCTCCGGCGACATCACCCCGGAGGAGGGCTTCCGGCTGGCCGAGCAGGTGTTCGGCGACTGGGCCCGCGGCCCCGACCCGTTCGCCGAGCCCGTGGGTGACCCGCCGGCGCTCGAGAGGGCGGACGCGGTGATCGTGGAGCTGCCGGTCCAGGCAACGGCCGCCATGGTCCAGTGGCACGGCCCGAGCGTGGACGAGGATCCCGGGGCCACCTATGCCGCCGACCTCATGATCTACATGCTGAACCGACAGGGCAGCCCGTTTCAGAAGGCGCTGGTCGACAGCGGGCTCGGAGTCGGTGTCAACTTCAGCTATTACACCCTTTCCCACGTCGGGCCGATCTCGGTGTTCGCCCAGACCACGCCGGAGAACGTCGTTGGCCTGCACCGGGCCATCCACGAGGAGATCGCGCGTCTGGACGACCCCGACTACTTCAGCGATGAGGACATGTCCTCGGCGAAGGCCCAGATGGCGATCAACGAGACATACAGCCGCGAGAGCAGCAGCCAGATCGCTCATACCGTCGGTTTCTGGTGGGCCGTGGCCGGAATCGACTATTACAAGGACTACATAGACAACATCCAGCAGGTGACGCGGGACGACATCGCCCGCTTCGTCGGCACGTACCTGAAGGACAAGCCGTACGTGTCCGGCGTGCTGATCAGCCCGGAGGCCCGAGCCGAGACCGGGCTGACGACTGAGGCGCTGCTGGCCGAGGAGGTGATCTCATGAGGCGCTCGAAGAACTTCCTGCTCGCCGGCACCGCCCTCGTCGCCTGCTCGATGGCGGGCTGCACGCCGGCCGAGGAACCGACCGGCGACGCCGGCGTCGTGGAATTCGAGGTGGCGGGCATCCCCGTGATCTACAAGCCGATCGAGGCGAACGACGTCATCGCGATCCGGGCCGTACTCCGGGGCGGCAGCGCCAACCTGACTCCGGAGACCCAGGGAATCGAGTCCTTCATCGGAATGCTACTCACACGAGGGACCGAGAACTACGCGAAGGACGAGTTCGCGGCGCGCGCACAGGCCACGGGAACGCAGATCGGCGGGCAGGCGCTCCATGACTACTCCGTGGCCACACTGCAGGCGGTCCGTGATCACTGGGACGTCTCGTGGGGGCTGTTCACGGAGGCGATCCTCCGGCCGACCTTCCCCGAGGAGGAGGTCGAGCTGGCACGGGGGCAGATCCTGGACGGGCTTCGGCAGCGCGTCGACGACCCGGACGACTACCTGGAGGTTCTGGCGAACAACCTCTTCTACGCCGGTCACCCCTACGAGCTGGATCCGCGGGGGACCGTGGAGAGCATCGAGGCGCTGACGCGCGACGACCTGGTCGGCTGGCACAGCGAGCGGCTGACGAAGGAGAACCTCGTGTTCGTGGTCGTCGGAAACGTCGACCGCGCCGACCTGGAGTCGAAGATCGCCGACGCCTTCGGCTCGCTTCCCGCAACGGGGGGAACGGCCCAAACGGCTCCGCCCTCCGCGCCGGGAGCGGAGGAGCTGGAGATCGTCGACCGGGAGATCCCTACTAACTACATCCGGGGCCAGTTCCCGGCTCCCAGCCTCGACGACCCGGACTATCCGGCGATGCAGGCCGCGATCACGACGCTGTCGCGACGGTTGTGGGAGGAGGTGCGCACGAAGCGGAGCCTGAGCTACGCGGTTGGGGCAGGCATGTCGCAGCGCGAGGCGAACTACGGGCTCCTCTACGTCACCGCGGTCGATCCCGACACGACGATCAAGGTGATGTTCCACGAGGTGGACCGCCTCCAGAACGAGACCATGACGCCGGAGGCAGTGGGTGAGTTCATCAATCCCTACCTCACTGGATACTGGATGGGGCAGGAGACGAACATGGGGCAGGCCAGCATGCTGGCCACCTACGAGGTCGTCGGAGGCGGCTGGGAGAACTCCCTCGACTTCCAGGGGAAGCTCCGCTCCGTGACTCCCGAGGATGTCCGTCGCGTAGCGAACAACTACGTGGGTGGCTACCGCTTCGGGGTCATCGGCGACCCCGAGGAAATCGACACGGAGGTCATCACGGCGAACTGAGCCGCATTAGGGGCCAAGGAGCCCAGGCCACACAACTTACTTGACACGACGAGCGGCGCGCCCCCGGGCGGGCCGCTCGCTGTCTGGGATGAAATCGGCGCGCGCAGTCCTGTTTGTCACGCGGGCGCCGGCGCCCCATGCCCTACCGAAGCACCGCCGCCAGCCCCGTCCCCGTCGGCATCCTCTCCGGGGGAAGCACTAGAGCCCGTCCCCCGTACTTGATCGTGATCTCCGCCAGCTCGTCCAGCAGGTCGACGATCTCGTTCCCCGGGTCCTTGCCGTTCTCGCGGATGACCTCCACGGCCCCAGTGACTCGGTCCAGACGACCCCAGACTCGCCTGCTCTTCTCCGCCAGCAGCAGCCGGACCCGGCCCGCGACGGCCAGGCGGCCTGCCGCCGAGACGTCCGACTCGACCTTGCCTCGCCCGTACGAGGTCTCCCACAGGTTCAGGGCTTTGTCGATCTTCCGGTCCACCACTTTCCTCGCGATGGGCCATGCAGACGCGTGTATGCGCGCCTCGTCCCAGTCGGTGACGTTCCCGACGATCCCATCGGCGGCCAGGTTTTCCAGCTTGCTGATGCCCTGGTAGATGGGGTGGTAGTAGTCGACGGCCGCCAGGACGATCGGTCCTATCTCATCCTCCAGCAGCGCGTTCACCCCATAGTCGACATGCCGGAAGTACTTTTCGAGCTCCTGCTTGCTGTCGTCCTTTCCGGCCCCGTGACCGTGGAAGTAGGCGGTGCTGTTCGGCCCCCGAGGGCTTCGTACCGACAGCTGGTCCTTTTCGATCGGCGTCCCGAGGACTTCCTGGAGGCTGGTGGGGACCGTGGCCAGGTTCACGGGTGCGAGCCCAGTCGTCGATCCCTCCCACAGGCGCACTTCTTTCTGCGTGAGCGCCAGGACCCAAAAGCGATCCGGGGCCTGGAGGAACTCGATGAGTGGCTTGGTATGGAACGTGGGCCCGACCACCACGAGCTCGGGCACCTGGACCGGGAGCCTGTACAGCCTCTCGAACCCCCTGCAGGCGAACAGCGCCAGCCCGTCCGCCTGGTGGCGCCAGAACTCGTTATCCGCCACCAATGGCTCGAACGCTTCCAGCACCCGTCTTCCGTCGGCCGCACCGTCCGCGCCGATGAGGTCTCGTGCCTCCTTCAGCGCCGCCCTGAGCCGCAGCGACTGGGCCGCCACGTCGGCGCCGCGTCGGTGGGTGGGCATGTAGATGGAGACGGCGTATCCGTCTTCGATTTCGAACAGTTCTCTGAGGTGATCTCGTCCGAAGTAATCCACGATGGCCACGGCTCCTTTCGCCCGAAAGCCGCATGGACCCGTCACGAGGACGGGGCTCAGGTTGGCGTGTCAATCCGCTTCGGCATCTACGATTCCGCTCAGAAGCATGGCGACGATCGACATCACCAGCGCCCCCAGAACGGCGGCGCCGAATCCGCTCAGTTCGAAGCCGGGAGTCAGCGCGGCCGCCAGATAGAGCATCGCTCCGTTAACCACAAGATAAAACAACCCGAGGGTCAGGACCGTGACGGGGAGCGTAAGCACGACTGCCAGCGGCTTGAGACCCGCGTTCACCAAGCCGATTACCGCCGCCGCCAGAAGAAGAGAACCGGTATCGTCGACCTGGATCCCGGGGACCAGGCGCTCCGCCACGTAGAGAGCGGCGGCGTTGATTAGCCATTTCAGGACAAGCTTCAAACACCCTCCGGAGGAGAAGAGCCACGCAAATGCCTACCGGCGTGGCCCGTCGCAGTCGATCAGAACGACGGGACCAGGCTGAACTGCCAGTACCAGCCCCTCGGCCGGTTGTTGGGGTGCACGAAGTCCAGCTCCATGAGCAGCAGCCCCAGCAGGTTCACGCGCATGGCGATCCCGTGGCTCGTAACCACCTCCCGGCAGTCGACACCGGCGGTGAGGTCGCTGGCGCAGGAGAAAGTGGGATCGAGGGCTCTATTCCAGGCAACTCCGGCGTCGAAGAACAGCGCCGTCTCAACCGGCGGAGCTCCTGCGGACGGGATCAAACCGAAGAAGCCGAGCAGCGGGATCCGGTACTCGAAGTTGGCGACGGCGATCCGGCTCCCGAACAACTGGTCGAAGGCGGGGCACGAGGTCAGTCCCTGATCCGTGACGCCGCCCTCGCACTCGTCGAAGGAGTACGATCCGTCATTGTATCCCCGCATCAGCGATGGGTACCCGAGGTACAATGAGGACAGCCGGATGTCCTCCGCGTCCTGACCAAAGCGGCCGAATCCGAGGAGTCGGAACGCTAACGTCGTGGGTCTCACCGGCATGAAGTAACGGCGGTAGTCCACCAAGGGCGTGTAGTAGTTCAGGTCCCCGACCCTGGGCGAGATCTCGAGCCGGTAGCGCTGCCCCAGGATCGGCCCGGTCCCTCCGAACAGCGTGTTGTCGTAGACCAGCGCCGCCGTGAAGATCCCCATGAGAAGCGTCTCCGGGGACGGCAACTCTTCCTTCTCCGTTTCGCTGACCTGGACGCCAAAGCTATCGAAGACGGTGCGCCGGATCTCGTTCGCGAAGTCGATCCCCTGGAACCCGGCGCCGAACTCCACGCGTGACGCCCTGCTGAACGGATAGGAGACTCCCGTCGTGACCAGGCGGTTGATCTGCCACTGCCTGAGCTCTTCCTGTTGGAATAAGCCGTTGCCGAGGTCCAATAGCCGGAATTGGCTCGTGACAAACGGAACCTGTCCGGCCTCGATGCCCCAGTTCCAGCGCGTCCGCCGGTTCTGATAGCTCACGACCAGCGACGAGCTCCTGAGGATGTCGCCGGCGGCGGTGTTGATGTTCACCACGGTGCCCAGGTTGCGGTTCCCCAGCATGTCGCTGAAGAAGAGCGATATCCCGCCCGCGAGGAAGGCCCCGTACCGGTCGGCACCAGCCGCAAGCTGGGGTTGGCTCACGTAATCCAGGGCCAGGCCCGGCCGGTAGTTGTCGGCGGTGAACGTGAGGGTGTCCGCGAGACCCAGCTCCGGCTCGTCCATGAGCACACTCACCAGCCCCGCGGACCTGTCCTGCGGCGGCAGCATCGCCGGGCTCACCCCGGCGATGGCCGCCTCGATGGGTTCACCTTCCAGCCGGGCCGGATCATCGATGGCGTAGAGGTTGTAGTCGCCGCCCTCGAACGCGGTGTACACCAGCTTGTCCGACGCGGCCGCGGCGGAGATGGCGGGGCTCAACGCGGTGATGCCGCTCACGCCCGTGTTCAGGTCGGTGACCTGGTACAGGTTGCCTCCCTGGAACTCGAACCGGTAGACGTTCGAGATCCCGCTCACGTCGGTCACGAAGTAGATGCTCTGGCCGTCGGCCGACCACTGAGGGTCGATGTGCTTTCCGACGCCGAACACCGGCAGGGCTTGAATCTCGGACGTGGCCGGGTCAATGATCGCCAGCCGGTAGTTGCCGTACTCGAGCGTGCCGAGGTCGCTCGAGAAGCGATCGGTGACGAAGGCGATCGCCGCCCCGTCCGGGGACCAGGCTGGCTGCAGGTCGGCGAACATGTCGCTGGTCAGGCGCCGTAGCTCCTCGGTCTCGATGTCCACGACGAACAGGTCCGTGTAGCCGTTCACGATGGCCGAGAAGGCTAGCGACCGCCCGTCCGGCGAGAAGGTCGGGGTGAAGATCTCGCCCAGCGTCTCGAAGCGGAGTTCCCTCACCTTCTTCCCGGTCTCCGCCTCGATGATGATTATCGCCGGCCGTCCGGCGGTGACAAAAGCGTAGGCGAAGTGGCGGCTGTCGTAGCTCCAGGCGCCCGATGAGTTGATGAACTGGAGGCTCTCGAAATGCGGGTCCGAAGCGGCCTTGGTCAGGCGCCGGATGACTTCCCCGGTCTGTGCGTCGGCCAGGAACATCTCGATCGAGAACAGGTCCTTCTCCGACAGGAAGACGACCCGGCTTCCGTCCGGGCTGAGGGCCGGACCGACGTTCAGACCTCCGGCCCCGGTGCGCTTCGAGACCAGCGGGGTGGCCCCGCCGTGCTGAGCGGCGAAGACTGCCAGCATCTCTTCGTCGTCGAGCGGTTCCGGCCGGTCGCCCTCCTCGCCTTCCGGCACCTCGGCGTCCGGTTGCCTGGCCTCTAGCCCCGCCAGGGCTCCCTCATCGTCCTCCGCCACCTCAGCGTACATATCGATGATCGCCCGGTGCCACTCCGCCGTCAGCGAATCGACCGGCACCTGGAGCACCGCCTCGATGGCACCGATGGTGTTTCCGTTGCGCCCCGCGACCTTGAGGATCTTGCCGATCGCTTCATCTCCCCAGTTGCCCGCCACGAAAGCCCAGAAGGCCTGTCCCCAGCGGTACGGAAAGTACCTGTAAGGGTTCTGCGTCAGGTCCATGAGTGTGGGCAGCTCGCAGCACCCGCTGGCGGCGTCGCGCATCCACATGGCGGTGTGGGCGTCCAAGGGTCCCACGGACAGGTACTCGGCCATCCCCTCGATGAACCACAGCGGAAGCAGGAGCGCCGTCGGCCCCCGGAAGCCGACTCCTCCGTCGCCCGAGAAGGCGGTGATGTCGAACTGGAAGGCGTGGACCAGCTCGTGGCCCAGGACGTGATCGGACTCCTTCAGCGGGCCGGCGAGCGGGAGCACGATCCTCCGCTTCAGCACCTCCGTGACGCCGCCCGTCGACTCGCCGATCTCTCCGAAGATCGCGTTCGTCTGCTCGAAGTGAGGATGGCTGACATACAGGATCAGCGGCTGCTGGCCCCTCAGCTGATGGTCGAGAAGGCGCGCGATGCGTGCGTACCAGCGCTCCGCCATGCGGGCCGCCTCCCGGATGACCTCCTCCCCTTCGTCGTAGTAGTAGATGTCGAAGTGCTCGGTCTTGAGGACCTCGAAATCGAAACTCTCGTACTGGACCTTGTTGCGCCCGAAGTACTGAGCCTCCGCGGTCGCGGGAAGCGCGGCCCCTGCCAGGAGCAGGGCGCCGGCAACGAGGAGTGACCGGTAACGGATAGGCCCACGTGTCATTCCATCCTCCCTCGGATCGGGCGCTCGAGGCTGGTCGATCGTCCGTCCATCATCTTCCGTCATCTCTAGCGGCCCCTTCCATACACTCCGAAAGGCGGCCGTGTTTCTGTCGTTCGACTCAAACCGACTCGCAGGGCCTCAACATGCCTTCGTAGCGCCTGCTCACGCTCTCGGCGGTCTCCAGATCGTCGTACGGTCCCAGCAGGACGCGGCTCATGCCGTCGCCTCCGCGCAGGATGCGAACCGGCTCTCCGGCGGAGCGGAGACGGAGCTCCAGGGCCTCAGCGTTGGACCGTTCCGAGAACGCCCCCACCTGGACCACGCTACACTGGAGCAGCTCCGACATCTCGACAACGATGATCCGCACGCGGGCGGTTCCCGAGCCCAGCATGCCGATCTCCCTGGCGGCGGCCCGCGACAGATCGATGATCCTGTCGTCCACGAACGGTCCGCGGTCGTTAACGCGCACTTCCGTCCGCCGCCCGTTGTCCAGGTTGTTCACCCTGACCCGCGTCCCGAACGGCAGGCGCCTGTGGGCGGCTGTCATGGCCTCCATGTCGTAGACCTCGCCGGAGGCCGTTCGCTTCCCATCGAACCCCGGCCCGTACCACGAAGCGACCCCCTCCTCGGTCCAGCCCTCCGACGCGGATGTCATCGGCGGAGGCGAGGAGCCGGCGCAGGCCGAGAGCAAGACGAACCCCAGCAGGGCGGTAGTGGGCGGGAACCCGCCGGGCCGTTGGACACAGCGCCCGGACTGCGGAGAGACTGGCATACCCCAGAGTAGACAGCCGTTATGGCGAACGCGCAAGTACGGGTTTGACGGAGGCGGCGACGGCATTACGATAGTGGGCCGTAGTGGCTTCCCGGATGGCGGCGCGACACGGACTGCCAGGAGCGGATCGATGAAGCAGACGGGCTACAACATGTACAGAGAACTGCCTGGAGTGGGCTACGAGGAGGCCGTCGAACGCGTGACCGAGGCTCTGAAGGACGAAGGGTTCGGCATCCTCACCACCATCGACGTGCGCGATACGCTCAGGCAGAAGCTGGATGTCGGCTTCCGGCCTTACGTGATCCTCGGGGCGTGCAACCCGTCCCTGGCCCACCGCGCCCTCACCACAGAGGACTCCATTGGGCTCGTGCTGCCGTGCAACGTGGTGGTGGCCGAGACGGATGGCGGCTCCGAGGTGGCGATCGCGCGTCCGCGTTCGATGATGGATGTGGCCGAGTCCGATTCCATCCGGCCAGTCGCGGATGGGGCCGAGGAAGGGCTGCAGAGAGCGATCGCGTCGCTGTAGCCAGCCCCGGCGGCGATCCCGGCCGTCGAGCTACCGGGGGCCGGCAGCGTAGGCGATTCCGAGCGCGTATCCGCCCCCGTCCGCCGTCCACTTTACTCGACCGGCTTCCAGATCGACGGCGACCACACGCGCTCGGCTCTCCGGCGTCCCCTCACAGGTGACGAAGGCCGTGGCGCCGGCCGTATCCAGTGCCACGCCGTGGGGGCGCGCCGTGTCCAGCGCGACCCTCTTTTGCTCGATCAGATCCGGAACCGCGACCACGGACAGGCTGCCGTCGCGCCTGTTCGCCGACACCAGGGTCCGCCCGTCGGGACTGACGGCGATCTGGGCCGGTCCGTCGCCGACGGTGACGGTGCCCACGACGTTGCCGTCGCGGTCGAAGGCCCGGATCGCATCCGTGAGGTGCATCGCCACGTACAGCGTCGCGCCGTCCGTGGACCAGGCGAGGTTCAGCGGCTTGAAGCCTGGGGCGCCGGGAGGGCCCGGGCTCTCGTCAACAGGGAACCGGCGCACCTCCTCCAGCGTCCGCGCGTCGAGGATCACGACCTCATCGCTGAGGCTGCAGGCCACGGCGACGAGCCGGCCGGTCGGATCGGGCGCCGCGTGATGCGGACCGGCGCACGGGCTAAGCGTAGCCTCGATGGAGAGATCCGCGAGTCCTACTACGGCGACCTTGCCAGGGTGTCCGGGCCTGCTGCGGTCATAGTCGGGGATGAATGCCCGCTTCCCGTCCGGCGTGATGCCGATTCGCGCCGCGCCCGCGGTCGGGAGCCGGACGCGGCCGACGAGGCGGTCGCCGGCCAGCTCGAACTTCCAGAGCGTCGGCTCGCCGTGGGAGAGGGTGGCGTACCAGTGAAGCCCCTCGGGGCCGACTGCCACTCCATGCGGCTCGTCCACCTCTCCCCGGCGCCGGTCCACGTCGACGGTGCCCGTGCGCGAGCCGTCGGCGGGATCCAGCCTCAGGATCTCGTCGGTAATGCCCGAGGCGGCGTACAGGCGGGAGCCGGAATCCGGGGCGGCCGGACTCGACTGTCGCCCGAGGCCGTACTTTCCGCCCAGGTACCGTTCCGTAGCTCTTCGCGCACGGTCGGTCAGGACGTCGTTATAGACGAGGATCTCGGCTACATCCCCGGCGAAGAAATCGCCGGTGGGCACCCCTTGCCGGACTCCGTCGTGGTAGTAGGTGTCTTCGTTGATGGCGCCGATGCCGATGTCCTCATGGTGGACGAATACGCGGCCCGCACCGGCCACCGAGCCGATGGGCCGTTCGTTCAGCCAGCCCCGCAGCAAGCCGCGCGGCTGGTCCAGCTCCAGGGTGACCAGGTAGCCCGTGCCGGGCCGAATCGGAGCGAAGATGGTCAGGGGTCCGAACGGGGTCGTGCTTCCCCGGTCGTCGTTCCACAGGTTGTAGACCCCCAGACGAAGCACGCCCTCGTCCAGATAGACGTTGAACCCGCGCAGGTCTCCGCCGGTCTCGAAGAGCATCTGCCGGCGCCGCACATCCACACCGGTTCGAAACGCGAGGAATATGGTCCGCCGCCCATAGGGGCCGCCCACGTTGAGCAGGTCCGCGTCGGCAATGCCCAGCAGATCATCCGCGCCGTCGAACCTGGCCACGGAATGACCGGCCAGTCCCTCTTCCGGAGGGGTAAGACGGGGGCGCCTGTCCGGCGGATCGCCACTCGGCCTGATGCCGGGGGGAAAAGGCACGACCGCCACGTCATGGCCATACCCGGACGCGTCAGGCCACGCCTCGACGTACGTACCGGCTTCGGCTCCCAGGGAATCTGCCGAGAGCCAGAGCACGGCGCCGGGCGGCGGCGCCGAGGAGCCTTCGCAGGCCAGCGAGCCGAAGGCGAGCGCAAGTATGACCAGGCGCGTCGGGCCGCCGGAGCCGCGGGCCCTCCACCGGTCGCCGGGTCGGTCGATCAGAACGTGGGCTGGAGCACCCACAGCCCGGTGTTCAGGTCCGAGACGAAGATGTGGCCGTCGTGAAGCTGCGGCGCCCAAGTGCATGTTCCTCCCGAGCCGAAGCAGAAGTTGCCGGTTCCGTATTGGAGGCCTGCGATCTGCCGACCCTGCTCTTCGAGCGCTCCCAGTAGCTCGCCGGAGGCGTCTACCGCCTGTACGCCGTTCTCGTACCAGGCGAAGTAGGCGATCTCGCGAGCCTCGTCGACCCAGAAGTTGTGCGGAGCCGCTGCGGGAAGCGTGAACGTGGCGACCCACCGCGGATTCCGTAGATCCGTGAGGTCGATCACCTGGACGGCGCCGGGTACCCCTATCTCGTCGCCGACGAAGGCGTATCCCGACCCCGGCCAGTACCAAGTGTTGTGCACCCGGTAGCCCGGGATGACGATCCGGCTCACCTCTCTCGGGCTCGTGGGCGAGCCGCCCGCGATTCCGTTCCCGACGTCGAGCACGATCAGGCCCGCCGACCAGTGCGACAGGAAGGCCAGCCCGTCGCGAACGTAGACGTCGTGCAGGAAGCTCGAGCCGCCGTAGAAGCTGGCCACGATGCTCGGATTCGCCGGGTCGGATATGTCCAATACCCGCAGGCCCGCGGAGGTCATGGCTCCGTCCACCACGAGGTAGGCGTAGTCGCCGTCGATCCAGACGTTGTGAATGCCGGGGCTGAGGTCGGGTGCCGTGAACCGTGTGATCTCGACGGGATGGAGGGGATCCGTCACGTCGAGCAGCGTGATGCCGTTCAGCCCATCCAGCGACGACTCGTGGGTGATGATCGCCAGGTCTCCACCGTCGCGGACTTTGACGTCGTTCACCACGCGAGCATCGACGCGGACGGAGTCTGAGAGCACGGGGGATGCGGGGTCGATCACGTCCCAAACGTAGAGCGTGTTACCGCACGCACCGCCGTCCCGGCAGCTCCACGTGCCTGTGTACGCGGCCCTTCCGTGTTCCCAGTGGTCCGAGGTGAAGCGACTCGACACCAGACCCTGTGCACGCACCTGGAAGACTCCCTGCGGTACGCTGCGGGGAGTGACGGTCACCTCGATCGTGTCGGCCACGCTTCCGGCCTCGGCTGACACGCGCGCCGTGACTGGCGTGTAGCCCACGAACCTACCGTCGGCGCTGACGAAGCCCGCGGACACGGGAGATACCGACCAGGCGATCTCGGGGTCTTCCACCGGCTGGCCGGCCGCGTCCCGGGCCTCGACCGTGATGGCGAACACATCGCCCTGGGAGGAGGAGGACGGTCCGCTGATGCTGAGGAAGCCGATCGGCGGCCCTCCCGGCGACACTGAAAAGCCGGCGCCCAGCGAGGCGGCCAGCTCGCCGCCCACGCGCGCCTCGAGACCTACGGTGTATTCTCCCGGACCGATGTCCGTGCCGAGCGAGAGTTCGAGTGCCACCTCTCGGGTCGCCCCGGAGGCGAGTGTCGGGATCTCGGACGGCGTGACAGCCAGTCGCGATCCGGCGATTGCCGCGCCCCCGGCGTCGCGGACGGTGCCCGCGACCAGCTCGACCGGTCCGACCGTCGCCTGCCCCGCGTTTCGAACCTCGACCGTGGCCATCCGCGTGTCTCCGAAGTCGATGCTGGCCGGCGAGAACTGGACCTGGATCGTGGTCGTCGGATCGGACGGCGCCGGACCCTCGTTGCCACTGCAGGCCGCAGCCAGTACGCCGGCCGTGACGACGAGAGAGAGGCTGAGTCCGCCCCGCGTGGCTGAGATCACGTCCGTATCTCCCTGCTCGCGCTGTCGGATGCCCCGCGCCGGAGCGCCTCGGTGCCCCGGGAGGGATTCGATCGCTGTTCTAAACCGGCCCGGGCCAGTCGTTCCCACGAACAGCGGGGCTCGATTGCCGGTTCCCACACGGCCGGCTACGATACCCGCGCGGCGTATCCGGCGGCGGCGTGCCCCGGGACTGAGATGCAGCGACCGGGATCCTTCCCCCTCCCGATGTACATGGCTCGAAGGAACCTGATGAAGACGGCAGGCAGGCGACGCCCCATCCGGGCGCCTTTCGTGAGTTCGATCGCCCCGGCCGTGCTCCTGGCCCTCGTTGGGCTCGCAGCCGGGACAACCTCCAGTTCCGTGGCGCGCGCCTCTACTCCGGAAGCCTCGGTGTGGACGATTCACACGCGGCTGGTTTCCTCCGTACCGGCGAGCGATGACACGGTTCGCGCGTTTCTAGAGCGCTTCCGGCTCGTGTTCAGCAGCGAAGTGAATGCTCAACTGAGCTCCCTGGAGCTGGAAGTTCCCGGTGGGGAAGCGGCCAAGCTTACCCCGTATAGTTCTGACGACAGTGCACACGTTCTCCTGGCTGATGCACCGCTTCTGGCGGCGGGTCGACACACCCTGCGCTGGCAGACGGTGTCGGTCGATGGTCACCCGGTGAGCGGCACGATCACCTTCCACGTCGCGGAGGAGGCGGCCTCTGTCGTGGACGCCGTAGCCGTTCAGGCCGGCAGCGAGGCGGAGGTCGACGCAGGGGCCGCCGAGGTCGAGGCGGGCACGGAGGCGGTCGCGGAGGCCGCCGTCGACGCCGACGAGAGGCCGGGGCTTGGAGAGACACTCGTCGGCGGCTTGGGGATGGCCCTTCTGCTGGCTTTCGCGGGCCTGCTGTGGTTCACCGGAACCGGTGCACTGGCGGCTGAATCGAGGCTCAGGCGCGCGGCGCTCGTGCTGGGCACCGGGGCGGCAGTCCTGATGGCCCTGGGGCTGGCGACGTGGACGGCTCAGGTGACCCCGCCTGGCTCAGGGCTCGATGGCCTCGGAACGGCCCTGGGCACGCGCAGCGGCGTCGTGGGCCTGGTCAAGCTTCTTCTGGTCGTCGTCGCTGTCCTCTCGCTACTCGGGTCGAGGGGCAGGGCTGCCGCATTCCTGGCACTCCTGGCCGTGGTGGCGGGCGCGCTCAGCGGACATCCGGCCGGCATCTCTCCGTACGTGGCGGTTCCCGCGAACGGCCTTCACCTAGGTGCGGCGGCGATCTGGGCCGGCGGATTGTCGCTGTTGATCCTCTGCCCGGACGGTCCGTCGATCGAGGCGGAGGACGACTCGGACCGATGGCGCTATAGGGACGTAGCCAAGGCCGTTTCGGCTGCCGCGCTGCTCGCAGTCCTTCTGGTTACCGGCTCCGGTATCGTTCAGTCCTTCCTGTTCGTGGGCGGCCTCGGCGAGTACTTCGGGACCCGGTACGGCTGGGCGGTTGTGCTCAAGGTGATCGGACTGGTGGCCCTGGTGCTGTTCGGTGCCTACCACCGCCTCCGCCTGCTGCCCGCCGTCAGGTCCGGGGAGGACCCGCACGGAGGCTCGCTGCGACGCTCCGTGCGACTGGAAATGATCGTGATGCTCCTGGTCGTCCTTTTGGCAGCCTACCTGGCCCGGATCACTCCTCCGGCGGGCCACTGATGCCCAGGCTGCTCGTGTGGGCAATCGCTGTCCTGGTGGCGGCGGTCGTGGTGGACCGCCTGCTGCTGTGGGCCGAAAGGATGGGGTTGATCTTCTACCGGCGGACCAAGGGTCGCGCGCGGGGTGCGGTCTACCACATGCTGGAGATGCATTCGGTGTTCGATCCCGGAATCCAGCAGGTCTAGGAAATCACGGTCGAGGAGGAGGAGAGCCAGGACGAGTCCGGCGACCCTCCAGGACCCGAACGGGACTCCTTCAGTTAGAGGCACGACTCCCGCACCAGGAGAACACGGCCATGTCAGTGAGCCCGATCCCGGAGGGATACCATAGCGCCACGCCCTATCTGATTATCAGGGACGCGGCAGCCGCCATCGACTTCTACAGGCAGGCCTTCGGCGCCGCCGAGGTAATGCGTCTGGCGGATCCGGCCGGGAACGTAATGCACGCCGAAATCAAGGTCGGCGACTCGGTGATCATGATCTCCGAGGAATCGCCGGAGTGGGGGAACCTCAGCCCCAGCACGCTGGGCGGTTCCTCGGCGGCCGTTCATCTCTACGTGGAGGACGTTGACGCGCTGACCAGCCGGGCTGTCGAAGCGGGCGCGGAGGTTCTGATTCCGGTGAGCGACCAGTTCTACGGCGATCGCGCCGGGCGGCTGGCCGATCCGTTCGGACACCTGTGGATTGTGTCGACCGACCAGGAAGATATGACAGTCGACGAGATTGCCAGGCGCGCCGCGGAGTACATGGAGCAGCGAGACGCTCCCTGATCATGCCCCGATCTTTCATCATCGATACCGACACCGCCTCGGACGACGCCGTGGCGCTGCTGATGGCGCTGCGGAATCCCAATGTCCGGGTGGAGGCGATCACCGTCGTCGCCGGCAACGTCGAGCTGGACCAGGCAGTCAGGAACGCCTTGTACACGGTCGAGCTGGCCGCTGCCGAGGTTCCGGTGCACAAGGGCGCCGCAAAGCCGCTGTACCGGGATCTGCAGGTCGCGCAGTTCTTCCACGGCCTGGACGGCCTCGGGGACCACGACTACCCCCCTCCGCTAGGCACGCCCGGCGAGGTCGATGCCGTGGAGGTCCTCATCGAGACCATCATGGCCAATCCGGGGATCCCCTCATGGCAGAGCCCGATATCGCAGGCGACGTCAGCCGGTGCGTCGTGATGGGAGGAGCGGCCTGCACGGTGGGCAACGTGACCCCGGCGGCGGAATATAATGTGTGGGTCGACCCGGACGCGGCCAGCACCGTCTTCCACTCTGGACTTCCCATCGAGATGGTCGGGTGGGAGCTGTGCCGCGGCGAGGCGACCCTGTCGCACGAGGAGATGGCGATGGTGAAAGCCTTCGACACGCCGCTAGCCCACTTCGCCATCGACTGCAACTCGATGGCCCTGGAGGCCGCCCGCATCCAGTCCGGCGAGAAGGGCCTTCCACTCCCCGATCCCGTGGCGATGGCGATCGCCATCGATCCCGATATCTGTACCCGCAGCTCCCGCCACTACGTCGACGTCGAGACCGAGAGCGATCTCACCCGTGGGATGACCGTGGTGGACGCGCTCGACGTGGTGGACGACGAGCGGAACGCGCCAGTGTGGGCGGAGCTCCTCGGGCGAGACCCCAACGCCTCCGTGTGCTGGGAGATCGACATCCCGGCCTGGAAGGAGCTGCTGTACTCCGTTCTGAGATAGGCCCGGGACAGACTCCCTCAGCATCGAGATGCATGATGTCTCCCAGAATAGTCGTCGTCGGAAGCTCGAACACGGACATGGTCGTCCGGCTCCCGCGCATCCCGGAGGCGGGCGAGACGGTGTTGGGTGGCTCGTTCCTGCGCGCTGACGGCGGGAAGGGCGCGAACCAGGCGGTGGCCGCGGCGCGCCTGGGCGCCGAGGTCACCTTCGTCGGGCGCGTCGGAGCCGATGAGCTGGGAGAGAGGGCGGTCGCCGGACTTCGCGATGAGGGAATCGACGTGAGCCACGTGTCGCGCGACGAGAAAGAGCCTTCGGGGGTCGCGCTGATCTTCGTGGACGAGCGAGGAGAGAACGCCATCGCGGTGGCCCCCGGAGCCAACGCCGCCCTCTCGGAAGACGACGTGGAAAGGGCCGGCGGGGCGATCGAGACCGCGGACGTGCTCCTTCTGCAGCTCGAGACGCCGCTGCCGACGGTCGAGCGTGCAGCGGCCGTAGCCGCCGCCGCCGGCGTGACCGTGATCCTGAACCCCGCGCCGGCCCAGCCGCTGCCGGACTCGCTGCTCTATCGGGTCGATGTCCTGACGCCGAACGAAGGCGAGGCACGGCTGCTGGCGGCGCTGCCGGGCGATGATGCGACACGCGAGGCGACTGCGGGCAGACTGTTGGAGAGGGGCGTGCGGCGGATCGTGGTCACACTCGGCGCCGCGGGAGCGCTCGTCATCACTCGGGCCGGAGAGGAGCAGCTCGTAGAAGGCTTCTCTGTTGATGCCGTTGACACTACCGCGGCGGGCGACGCCTTCAGCGGCGCTCTCGCCGTGGCCCTGGCGGAGGGGCCGTCATTGGCGGAGGCCGTTCGCTTCGCTTGCGCGGCGGGAGCGGTGGCCGCGACGGCGCGAGGTGCGCGTCCTTCCCTTCCGCGGCGCGAGCGTCTGGAGCTCCTGCTCGCGAGCGGGCGGTAGGACCGGAAGCAGAGGAAAGGCCAAGAAGTAGGAGTCGGGACCATGAGGGTGAACGCGTGGCCGCTGGCGGCAAGGTTGACGCTCGGAATGTCCGCGGTAGGCACCGCCGCCGCCACTGGACATCGGCAGGCGGCGCCCCAGGAGGCACCGGCGTTGGAGAATGTGTCATGGCTCGCCGGCTGCTGGGAGATGTCGGTCGAGGGCATGTCGATCGAAGAGCAGTGGATGGCGCCGCGAGGTGGGACGATGCTCGGAATGAACCGCGTGATCCGGGGCGGACGCACCGCCGGCTACGAGCTCCTCATCCTCCGGGAATCGGAGTCGGGCCTGGTTCTCGAGGCCCATCCGTCGGGCCAGGCGCCCGCCGAGTTCGAGGCGACCGAGGTGACGTCCTCGCGCGCGACCTTCGAGAACCCGGCGCACGATTTCCCGCGCCGGATCCGGTACGTGCGGAGGGGGGCGGACTCCCTCGTCGCCCGAGCCGACGCCGGCGAGGGCGACCGTGGCTTCGACTTCCCGTACCGCCGCGTCGCCTGCGCAGAGTGAGCGGGGAGGATGGCACCCGTTCCCCTCCCCGCACCCGCTTAGCTTGTGAACGGTACGGCGGGAGGTTCCTTTCCATGTGAGTCCTCTCCCTTTAACCCCGCTGACCATGGCGAAGGAAAAGTACAGCGGTCCCCTCGAGGCAGGCCGCGAGATCTGCTGCTACCGGCTCGAGGGTCCACTCGGGGCGGGAGGCATGGGCGAGGTCTGGGTAGCCAGGCACCGTATGCTCGACCGGCCCGCGGCGGTGAAGATGATCCGTCCGGAGGCGCTTGGTGCGGACGAGAACAGCCGCCGTCAGGTCGTGAGGCGCTTCGTCCGCGAGGCCCGGGCGACGGCCGCGCTCCGATCGCATCACACCATTGAGCTCCACGATTTCGGCGTAACTGAAGAGGGGGCCTTCTACTACATCATGGAGCTGCTGGACGGCCTCAGCCTGGCGGAGCTAGTCCGGAGCTTCGGTCCTATGCCGGCCGGGAGGTCGATCTACCTGCTGCGCCAGGTGTGTCATTCACTGAGCGAGGCGCACGATGCCGGAATGGTCCATCGGGACATCAAGCCCGCCAACATCTTCGCCTGCCGCCAGGGCCCGGACCACGACTTCGTGAAGGTGCTCGACTTCGGCCTGGTAAAGGCGAAGGAGGACCTCCTGGCCGGTAAAGGGGATCTGACGGCGGAGAACGTAGTTGTGGGCACGCCCGCCTTCATGGCTCCCGAGGTGGCCACGGGGACGCCGGTGGACGGCCGGGCGGACCTGTACGCCCTCGGGTGCGTGGGATACTGGCTGCTCACAGGCCAGCCCGTGTTCGACGCAGAAACGCCCCTAGCAACGGTACTGCAGCACGTGCAGGACGCTCCCGTCCGGCCATCCCTGCGGACCGAGCTCGAGGTTCCGGACGACCTGGAACGGGTCATCCTCGCGTGCCTGGAGAAGGATCCCGACCGCCGTCCGGGCACCGCGGAGGAACTCGCCGACAGGCTGTCCGCCTGCCCCGCCACAGAGACCTGGAGCCGCAACGAGGCGCGCGACTGGTGGAGGCTTCATGTGCCGGTCGGACTCGGCCTCAGCGCCGCGGAGATCGGTGCCACGCCGCGCGAGGAGCGCGAGCGATAGTCGGCGCCACGCCCACTCCGCTCGCCGACCGACAGCCCGGCCCGCCTCAGTCCGCGACCGACAGCCCGCTCGGCACGGTCTCCGGGACTACGCCGGAGAGGTCCCGCGAAGAGGGATCGGTCAGACTCTCCAGGAACGCTAACAGATCCGCGACCTCGGCATCGGAAAGCGAGACTCCCCGGAGCTCGTTGGCCGCTGCGATACGCCCCCGAAGCTCGGGCTGGTTCTGAACCCAGGCATCGCGCATCAGGAATCCCTCGAGCCCGGGATCGGATACGAGAAGTCGCTCGAGGTCGACCCCGAGAACCAGAACGCCGTCGAGAAGCTGCTGGAGCTCCGCGAGAGCGAGCGTTAGGGCAGCCCAGGCGCTTGTGACTGTCCTTCGTTGGCCACACGTGAAGCTGGCAGGTAGTTTCCGCGGCGCGCCCCACCTCCCCCAATCTTCGCAGAGGTGGGAATGAGTGAGACACGCCTCATTCAATGGGGAGGGATCAGTGGACTTCGTGCATGCGGTAGCACGACTGGAGGAACTCTCCCTCGTGTCGGAGGCCCAGGTGGCGACAGCGCTCGGGCTCACGAAAGAGGATCTCGAAAGGGCGCTGGCAGACCGGTTTGATCCGCGGCGCCTGGATCCGCCTGAGGGTTGGAAACTAGCGTTGGCGCGTCTTCTCCGTGAACGCGCCGACCAGCTCCTGCAGTTCGCCAGCGGCCTCGAAGCGACGGAGAACCGGCGGGCGCTCTGAACGACAGGGCGACCCGGGGCGGTGGACCATGCCGTCGCCTTCTCGTGAACGTCCGCCGGATCCGTACGGCTAGCACATTCCGGTGGCAGCGTGAGTTCCTGAGGTCGGCCTCGAGAGCCACCGGACACTCGAGGGACGAAGAAACAGGAGGCAAGAATGGGAGTAGGGGATTCGGGCACGTTTCATCATACGGCCTGGGTCGTGCGCGACCTGGAGAAAGCGGCGAAAGCGCTCGCGGATTCCCTTTCCATACAGTGGAGCGTGTGGACGATCGAGCCCGTCGGGTACACGGTGCACGGGCAGGAAGTCCCCTATTCTTTCAAAGTCGCGATCGCACCGGTGGGAGATTCGAACCTCGAGCTGATCGAGCCGCTGACGGGCCGGAGCGTCTACGTCGAGCACTTGGAGGCGAAGGGCGAGGGCTTTCATCACACTTGCATCTTCTACCCGAGTCGTGAGGCCATGCGGCAGGCGAGGGACCAGCTGGCCGGACAGGGCCGTCAGATGATCCAGAGCGGTGACTTGGGAGAGCTAGGCGAGTTCTGCTACTTCCACATGCCCGAGACCGACAGCGCGCTCGAAGTGCTGTACCTGTCTGAGCTACCTCCACCCGAGATGACGATCGGCTAGGCGGGAGGAGCAGCGAGCACTTCTCCGCATTCTTCGCCCAGTGGGGGGTATGCGCAGGCCCGACCGGCGCAGCCTTCTGGTCAGGCGGAACGGACTCGCCGGACTCAGTCCGCCGCCCGGGCCGTCCCGCGCGGTTCCCGGAAGACGAGCGCCACCACGCACGAGCCCACGACCGCCGCGCCGCCGACCACGGCGACGAACCAGAGCTCCAGGGCGCCTCTCGCGAGCATCACCGCGAAGCTGATCCCCACGGCCACCCAGATCAGGGCTATCGTGCCGATTCGCGCCCTTAGCGGCATCGCGCGCTCACCGTCGAGGTAACGCAGATACGGCCTGAAGATGCGAGCCCGCACTAGCTTCTCCTCGAGCCAGGGGCAGCTCCGGGTAAAGAGATACGATGCGAGGATCAGGAATATCGTGGTCGGGAGGCCGGGCACGATGACCCCGAGGAAGGCGAGCCCCACCGAAACGATGCCCAGCAGAGCGTATATCCAACGGCGCAGTGACCTCCCCGGCCATACCGCCGCCCTGGCGTTGTGCGCCGGACAGTCGACTCTCTCCGCTGGCTGCATCTCGCGCTCGCTCACAGTCGACTCGCTCGTGATCGGACTCGAAGCAAGGGAGGGGGTCGGGGAGCTAAACGCAACCCCCGGGTGCCTTGTATCTTAGGACCGCGACGCTTCCCGTAGCGACCCGAGGACGGCGCTCAATCTATGGGCCGGGTTCTCCATCGTCCGGAGCAGATCCATGAAGCAGCGAGGAACGCCTGAGGCCACCCTAGAAGAGGTCGGGCCCGGCAACCTGTCGAACTGTGGCATCGGCTGTATTACGAATCCGAGGCATGAGGGCCACACACCCAAAGTCGAATGGCTCAATGCGCGGTTCGCCGAGGGCCTACGCTTCCTGGTGTTCCGTGACGAAGAGGGGAGGCCGCTCGCTTTCCTTGAATACGTGCCGGGCGCGTACGCGTGGCGGCCGGTGGATGCCGAGGGCTGGCTGTTCGTCCACTGCCTGTGGGTCTATCCCAGAGGGAAGCCGGTGGGCAGGCTGGGAAGCCGTCTGATCCAGGCCTGCATAGAGGAAGCGCGCAAGGCAGGCGTCAGGGGCGTTGCGGCCATGGTGAGCGACGGCCCCTGGATGGCGGGAAAAGAGGTGTTTCTCCGAAATGGATTCGAGCAGGTCGCGGAGAGCGATCGCTTCCAGCTCGTGATTCACCGGCTGAAGGACGGGCCACCGCCACGCTTCCGCGACATCGGCGCGAACCTGGCGAAGTACCGGGGGCTGCACATCGTGTATGCCGCCCAGTGCCCTTACCTGCCCAAGTCGGTGAACGACCTGTCGGACATGGCGGCCGAACACGGCCTGGACCTGAACGTGACCGTTCTCGAGAGCGCCCGCGAGGCGCAAAACGCGCCCTCGTACTACGGTGTCTTCAGCCTGGTGTGGAACGGGCGGCTGCTATCCGATCACTACGTGAGCAAGGGACGATTCAAGAACATACTGAGGAAGGAAATTCTGAATCAGGCCGGGTGAGGGCCTACGCCCCGGCCACCTTCAGTTGAACAAGGGGTTTCTGAGCGGCAGTCTCCTTCCGCAGGTAGGCGCGGGGATCGTGTTCCAGAGCGCCCTCCGGCAGGAACTCCCACAGCGGGCCCAGGTCGCGCTTGACCCTCTGTCGGAAGAAGTCCGGCAGGCGGGTCGTCTCGCCCTCGAAGTAAGCGCGAAACAGCGAATCGGTCGAGAGGCGGTCGCGTACCTCGCTGAAGTACTTGATCCGCCCGTATCCCTCTGAAGAGATGGCCCGGACGACGTTCATCATGCGTGGAATCACCCCACGATTGGCTCGCAGGCGGCGCACGATCGAGCGCCTGGAGAAGGTGTGCTTCGTCAGATCGATGACCCGGTCGTAGAACTCCGGCCACTCGTAGTTCTTCGGCCGGACGTTCATGGCGTGATGGTTGTTGAGGAAGTGGAACGGGAACGGGAGCACGCGGTCGTCCCGCTGGTACTCCAGATTCAGGGGTGCCGCCTGACCGAAAGCCGTGAGCAGGGAATAGCCCGGAAAGGCGGCCGGACACATGTCAACGTACTGTTTGGTGAGCTCGAACGGCTCGGGGCCCTCATCGCTGTCGAGGCCGAGGACCATGTTGACCTGCAGATAGGGAATGTAATCGACGATGAGGTTCGTCATCTCGGAGACCTGCCGGACCTTTTCGATCCCCTGCTTTCTGCCCGTACTCGCCTTGTTCCCCAGGTCGTACCAGGACTCGACACCGGGCAGGAGTGCCCCGAACCCGTTTCTCCGAAGGCGCTCCAGACGGGGCTCCGACAGAAGAGAGAGGCTGCTCTCCGCGATGAAGTCTATGCTTCCGGGCGGAACGGCTTCCTCGATCGTCCCGAGGTAGTCGTCGAATCTCACGCCGAAGTTGGGATCGTGCCATGCCACCTTGGGCCGCTTCCACTTCGTAAGCAGGAAACTGAGATCGTCCCGCATCTGGACGAAGTCGAGCGGCTGGTACTTCACCTCCGAGTCGATGCAAAAGGCGCACGTGTACGGGCAACCGAGGCTACCCAGCATCGGGACGATCTTCAGAACGGGGCTCTTGCGGAGGGTGGCCTCGATGTACGTCCACCGCTCCCTCAACCCCGGAAGCTCCAGCGGTTGCTGGGAGGCGGAAAGAGACTGACCCAGCGGCCGGTGGGGCGTGCAGTCGTCCAGGACGTCTTTCAGCACTGCCTTATCGGTGAAACCAAGGACGTAGTCGAAGTACTTCTGCGCGTCCTCGGGGTAGCAGCGCGCGTGCGGCCCGCCGAGACAGGTCACCACCCCGCGTCCGCGGAACATGGCGCTGATCGCATAGGAGAGCTGAGCAGCCTGTGAGAACGCACCTATGATGAGCAGGTCGATGTCCCCTGGAAGCTCCTCGAGGAGGTCCTCTAACCCCGTATAGCAGACCAGGCGAACGTCGTGGCCCTCTTCCTCGCACCACACCGCGAGGACCTGTGGCATGATGCTCGCCAGGTTCGCGTGCATCAACCGGGCATACAGTGTCCGAGTCGGCGCCCGGGCGACGAGATCTACGATGCCGATTCTCAGTTTGCGCAATCGCGTTCCCTTTCGGCCTCAAAGTCGACGGCGGAAGTCACCACAGGTGTCGGGATCGACGGAATGAGAGCTGGATCAGAACGCCCACAGTCGCAAAGCGTCCATCACTTCGCCAACGTTCCTGGGCTCTTGACCCGGGGGAACCGGTGCCGCGTCCGTCGTCTTCAGGCTGCCTTCGCCGATACCGCGGATACAGAACTCGGCGCACGGTATCCATGTGGCCGATACGGGCGTAACGAAACTGCGCTGGAAATGAAAGTCTATCGCGGTTCGCACACGCTCCCCTTCCGGCTGTCGAGCCGTAGGGCCGCTGGCGACTCGGACTGGGTGTTGTTGTAGGGCAGGAGGCCCTCCCGTTAACGCGATCCGACCTCTCACGGCACCGCCCTCTTGGCTATCAGCATAGCCCCCGGACTGCAGCCGCCGCAAACGGGCCGCTCCACCTCAAGTCCCAATTGACTTCATCGCACTGGGTATCTCGGGATTTCGTCACCTTGTGCCGCTTGAGTACCTTGGAAGCAAGTTCCCAGCGGCCTGCTCAGCGGGCGGTACGCTCGGCTGCAGGCTCATCGTGCCATGTCTTGCCTGGCATGCTGGCGACTGCCGTCTCGAACGACAACGTACACGTGAGAGGAAGATCTGGTGAACGAAAGCCCGTTGGTCGACCATTACGAAGTCCTGCAGCTCAGCCAGAATGCGGATGCCGAGACGATCGAACGCGTCTATCGGCTGCTCGCCAAGCGCTACCACCCGGACAATGGGGCGTCCGGAGATGCGGAGAGGTTTCGAGAGGTGCACACGGCCTACCAAGTCCTGTTGGACCCGGAGCGGCGCGCCCAGTTCGACGTCCAGTATGACAAGCACAAGAGCCTGCAGTGGGAGATCTTCGAGCAGGACGCGGCGCTTGGCGGCCGTGAGGAGGATCAGCGGATCTTCAACGGCATGCTCTCGCTGCTCTACGTCGCACGGCGGCGAGACCCGGAGTCGGGGGGCCTCGGCCCGGTTCATCTGGAGAGGATGCTCGGGGTTCCCCGCGAGCACCTGGAGTTTCCCATCTGGTATCTGAAGCAGCGCGGCTGGATCGAAACCCTCTACTCCGGACAACTGGCGATCACGGTCGACGGGATCGACAAGATCAGCGCCAAGGAGCTGTCGCTTCCAGACGACCGCCTGCTGGCCGAATCGCCCCTCGCGGAAGAGGAGCAATCGGCGGCAGACGACTCGGCCGATCAGCTCGGCATCTCAGCTAGCGGCGGGTGAGCTTCTCCGGCGGACCGTTCCCTCTCAGCGCCTTCGGACTCGGCCATCGGATTGCGGTCAGGCTTCCCATTCGATCGACGAGAGCGAACTCATGGCAAGGCTAGTCTCTGTCAACGTCGGGCTTCCTCGCGAAGTCACTTGGAAAGGCAGGACAGTGACGACCGGCATATTCAAGGCACCGGTGGACGGCCCGGTGGCGCTTCGGGGGCACAATCTCGAGGGCGACCGACAGGCCGACCTTTCGGTACACGGTGGTCCCACGAAGGCGGTCTACGTCTTCCTACCCGGCACTATGACTACTGGAGGGACGAGCTAGGAAACAGTGAGCTCTCTTGGGGGAGCTTCGGAGAGAACTTCACGGTCGATGGAGTAGACGAGGAGACACCTAAAGGGCAAGTGCTAATGCCGCGAACAGACTGATCCGCGCTTCGGATTCGGTCGTCGAGTAGGAGTTGGCGCGCACCCCACGGTGCTGATGAGATGCTGCTGAAGCAGGAGACTCTGAGAGGGATCGAGAGCGGCTCCATCACCCTGGCGTTTCGAAGGTGGCGGCGCCCCACCGTGAAGGCCGGCGGAACGCTCCTCACGTCAGTCGGCCAGCTGGCGATCGAGGCCGTGGATAGGGTGGACCTGGAAGGAATCACGGAATCCGAAGCAGCGGCGGCCGGGTTTCAGGATCTCGATTCGCTTCGCTTCCAGTTGTCGCGGCGCGCGGTGGGTGATGTCTACCGAGTTCGACTCTCTCTAGCCGGTCCCGATCCGCGCATCGCCCTGCGCGAGAAGATCCCCGACGAGGCAGAGCTGGAATCGATTCTGCAGCGTCTGGGGCGCCTCGACTCGCGGGGCGCCCCCGGCCCGTGGACCTGTCGCGTTCTGAAGCTTCTCCACGAAAGGCCCGGGGAGCGCGCCGCTGACCTGGCCAGGGATTTCGGGATGGATAAGGCCGACTTAAAGTCCAGCGTCCGCAAGCTGAAGGGTCTCGGCCTCACCGAGAGTCTCCCGGTGGGGTATCGGTTGTCCCCCCGCGGGGAGGCAGTCCTTGGCCGGTTGGGAGATTGCCGCGAAGGGCCAGATCAGCTGTTGGGCACGCAGGGCGCGAGAAACTCGTGAAGCACGTTTCCGGTGACAAGGGAGAGCCAGAACGAGCATCTGGTCCTTGCTGCTCACGCTCCCGGTGAGCATCGTGGTACCAATCCATGCCGGAAGGACTGTTGCCTGGCCACGAGCCGGTGAGTCTTAGTGCGCATACTCCAGCTGAATCCGCAACCTGCAGCGTCAGGGGGAGGCTCCAATGAAGCATCGTAATCGGGTACTCGGTTCAGCCCTTGTTCTCGTCCTTGCGGCCTGCGCTCAGCAGCCGGCAGCGGACACCACCGAGGCCACGGCAGCCGATGCCGAAGCCGTCCGCGCTCATGTCGACCAGTTCGTGTCCGCGTGGAACACGGCGGACATGGCCGTGCTTGGTGCGATGGTTGCGGAAGACGCCGTCCTCATGCAACCGGAGGGACCGGTGCTCCAGGGTCGTGATGCGATCCTCGCGACGATGGCCGATGGATATGACGTCGCGCTGCTCCAGCAGACCGCCACGGTCGACGAGGCCATGATGATCGGCGACCATGCCTACGGCCGCGGCACCTGGAATCTCAATCCGACACCCGAAGCCGGCGCCGAGGTCCAAGCTGCGAACGGGAAGTGGTCCGCGCTCTACCAACGTGGGCCGGACGGCGCCTGGCACATCTGGCGGTGGATGTGGAATCAACCTTCGGTAGCGGTCCCAGCCGGCGACGAGTGAAGCAGGCCTAGGCATGTCGGGCAGCTGGACCCCCACCAGTTGGTTGGTTATGCCTCATACTTGACAGCTCGTTCAACAACGTGTATCCTGTCTCCCATGACTGGAAGGCCGCGGGAATTCGACACTGACACCGTCCTCGAGACGGCCATGGACCTGTTCTGGGAGCAGGGCTATGGAGCGACCGGAATCGCCGAGCTCTCCGATCGGTGCCAAATCGGGCGCCAGAGCATGTACAACGCGTTCGGCGACAAGAAGGCGCTGTTCGTGCAGGCTCTCGACCGATACTCGTGCGAGCGTCTCGGAATGTTGATCGAGCTTCTGGAGGCACCGGGCTCCCCTCTGGGAAACGTTCGTGCCCTGCTCGACGCGTGGGAAGCGAACTGGTCGGATCCCGAGTTCCGGGGCTGCCTGATGGTCAACTCGATGGCCGAGCTGGGAGTGCGGGACGCGAAAATCAAAGCCCGGCTCGACCGGATGCTCCAGAAGATGGAGGACGCGATCTATACTGCCCTGCGCCGGGCCCAGGAGCAGGGAGAGCTCTCCGCGGACCGGGACCCGCGCGCCCTCGCCCGCACGATCACGATCACCGGCCAGGGACTGGCCGTGGTCGGAAAGGTGGCGTCAAGCCCAACGTATGCACGCGACGTGCTCGCGACGACCCGGCGGCTGCTCGAGTAGCCACGGGGTCCTTATTATTTGATCCTATTTTTGACCGAATGATCCAATAAGGCCGGTACGAGGCCGGTCGGCGAAACCCAAAGGAGATGACCATGAAGCGGATGAATGGGAAGGTAGCGGTGGTGACGGGCGGGAACAGTGGTATCGGCCTCTCGGCCGCACGCGCCTTCGTTCGTGAGGGCGCGCAGGTTGCGATCTTCGGCCGCAATGCGGAGACGCTGCAGGCAGCAGTGTCCGAGCTGAATGGAGACGGCGGCGCGATCGCGATCCAGGGTGATGTGACGAACGAGGCCGACCTTCAGCATCTGTTCGACGACGTGAAGGAACGGTTTGGCGGTGTTGACGCGCTGTTCGTGAACGCGGGCGTGGCAACGCCTTCGCCATTCGGTCAGACGACGCCCGAACTGTTCGACCGGCACTTCGACATCAACGTCAAGGGCGCCTACTTCACCGTTCAGAAGGCGCTGCCGCTGCTCAACGAGGGAGCGTCGGTGATTCTGACGACGTCGGCCGGAAACCAGCTCGGGATGGCCAACATGAGTGCGTACCTGGCCACCAAGGCCGCACTGCGGTCGCTCGCCCGTACGCTGTCGGCGGAGCTCGTGGGACGCGGAATCCGGGTGAACGCGATCAGCCCGGGGCCGATCGAGACGCCGATATTCGGCAGGCTGGACATGCCACAGGAGCAGATGGAGGCGTTCGCCGAGCAGATCACGAGCATGGTACCAGTGGGCCGGTTCGGGCGGTCCGACGAGGTCGCGGAGGCGGTGGTGTTCCTGGCCTCGCCCGAGTCTTCGTACGTGCTGGGCGCCGAGCTCGTGGTGGACGGGGGAATGTCGCAGCTGTGAATCGACGGAACAGGGATCGGCGGGCTCCGCACCGGAGCCCGCGGCCTGCCCTGTCCTTGGCAAGAAAACGAAGAGGAGGAACGATGCACTCGGTTCACGTGCAGAAGACGATCGCGGTGTCGGCAGTGGACGCCTGAGAGGTGCTGGATGACTTCGGTTCGGTGGAGAAGTATCACCCTATGGTCGAATCGTCTCCGCTCGCGGGCGACAAGCGCTCCGGTGAGGGGGCTCGTCGTACCTGCCACTTCCACCGCGGCGGATCGATCGATGAGAAGATACCGGCGTACGACTCTGGCGTCGGCTACGAGGTGACGATCACGGACCCGGGTACCTTCCCGCTCAAGAATGCCGCCGCCGACATCCGGGTTGCGCCGGTCGGCCGCGACCGGTCCACGGTCGGGTTCACCATGCGGTTCGAGCCAAAGTACGGGCCGATCGGGTGGTTGATGGGTCACACGCTGATGAAGAGTCAGTTCCGCAAGATCCTCGGACGCGTCATAGACGGAGTCGAGGAGCACGTCCGGACGGGACGGATAATGGGGCCCGCCACCTCCGGGCAGGCCGGGGACGCCGCGGAGGCCGTGGCCTGAGGCGTCGGCGGATGGCTCCTGGCCGCCTTCGTGGGCTCCCACGGGCGTGGGGTTCCTGGACAGCCTCGGACAACCGCACACGTTCCTGAACGCTGACTGGCCGGGCCCCAGGGCCGTTGGATCGGGCTGCCGCGGTGGCGCTGCCGGTCTTGATGCGTTCGCTTCAAAGGGCGATCGGGTCTTCGCCGCGCTCGATGCGACGTACGGGAGCGAGACCGAAGGCTTCAGGGCAGTGCGGTCCGCGCCGGCGTCCGACTGGAACGGCCAGAGCTATTGCGGACGCCGCCCGCTCAACGGTGGACCCGGATTAGGAGCTCAAAGTCTGCCCCAGGAGGTAGATCATGCGACAAAGCTTCTTGTGCGCGCTTGGGATAGCGGTGTTCACGACTCCCGCTGTTGCACAGACCGATATCCCCGCAGAGCTCGAACAGCTAAGGACTCCACGGATATCGACCCGAGCGGCTGAGAAGGTTCTGGTCGTCGAAGCGAAGGGTGATCCTCGGACCGTGGGAGGCAGGGCTTTCGGCTTGCTGTTTCAACTGTACTACCAGATTCCGGAGACTCCCAAGGGCCCCGCTCAGGCGGCTCCCCGAGCCCGCTGGCCCGTCGACTTCGAGCAGCCGCGTTCCGAGTGGATCGGCCTCTACGCCCTGCCGGTTCCCGAGCAGGTGAGCTCGCTCCCCGAGCACACGGCTCCGCCCGGCCTCGTAGTGAAGCTCACGGAGTGGGAGTACGGTGAGGTCGCCGAGGTGCTCCACGTTGGACCGTACAATCGCGAGGAGCCGACGCTGAAACGACTTAGGGAGTTTGTTCAGGCCCAGGGTTTCGTGCTCACCGGCCAGGACGAGGAGGATTACATCCGCGGCCCGACGAT
>JBDGYE010000038.1:0-22494 GCA_039584255.1 Gemmatimonadota bacterium | reverse complement strand
GAAGAGGGTCCTTGCCCTGATCGAGAAGAAGATCGAGGGTGAGGAGATTACCGCCGCACCGGAGGTCGAGCCGGAGGGAAAGATCATCGACCTGATGGAGGCACTCAAGGCGAGCCTCGCCGCGAGCGCCGAATCGGCGGATCCCCAGGGCGAGCGCAAGCCGGCCAAGCCTGCGACGTCCAAAAAGAAGGCCGCCGGCGGAAAGAGCGGCGGAAAGCGAGCCGCCAAATAGCCGCGGCGGAGCAGGTCGATTGACTTGAACCTGAGCGGCTTTCCAACACCCGAAGCGGATGAGCGGTTATTCGACGCGTGAGGTGGCAGAGCTGCTGGACCTTTCCGTGGAGCGCGTCCGGAGACTGGCCGAGTCGGCCTCTCTTCACCCGGAGCGCAGGCCAAGGGGATGGTACCGCTTCGACTTCCGCGACCTGGTACTCCTCAGGACCGCTTTGGCCCTGGAGGCCGAGGGAATCTCTCCTCACAAGGTCCACCGATCGCTGCGGCGGCTGAAGCGGCAACTCCCGCTCGGCAGAGCCCTCACGGCCATCCGCATCACCTCGCAGCCGGACGGGCTCGTCGTGCGGGACGGCAGGCTGGCCTGGAATCCGGACTCGGGACAGGTGCACCTGGATCTAGATGTGCCCGCCGACGGCCGTGCGGTGGAGAGCCTGGACAGGCGGCGTGCCAGACCGGTCGACCCGATCGACAGGGAGCTCGAGGCCGAAGACTGGTACGAGCTCGGATGCGCGCTCCAGTCGGAGTCGCCGAATCAGGCGGAGGAAGCGTTCCGCAGGACCGTCGATCTGGATCCGGGGCACTCGGATGCCCATGTCAACCTCGGCGTCCTCCTGCATGAGCGGTCGGATCTGGAAGGGGCCGAGATGCGATACCGGCTGGCTGCAAGGGCCAATCCCGCCAACGCTACGGCGGCGTTCAACCTGGGCGTGGTGCTCGAGGATCAGGGCCGGTGCGACGAGGCCTTCGAGGCATATCAGGCGGCAATCGAATCGAATCCGAGTCTCGCGGACGGCCACTACAACCTTTCCCGCCTCTACGAGCAATTGGGAGACCGGCCGGCAGCACTCAGACACCTTCGCAGCTACAGCGAGCTGGTGAAGATAGGCTGAGCGGCGATCAACCCAGGCAGCACCCCGTGTGTTCTTACCCTGAGAATGTTGCCCGCCTCGAGCCGGGCTTCCGTCGACAACCGTGCAACGGCTGGTACCGAACCATGACCTTTCTTCGCACTCATCCCCGACGGCCCGGGTCTTCCGTGCTACCTGCGGCTCTCTGTCTGACCGCGGCCGTGACGGGCCTGGCTCTGCCAGCGCCCCGTGCCTTGGCGGCCCAGGAATCCGGAACGTTGCTCCCGGAGGCTTCAGCTCCGGAGTCGCTGGTTCGCTACGATCCGGATCATCTCTCGGCGGCCTTTCACAGGCAAAGGCGCCAGGCGATCACGGATGTGCTGCCGTCCGACGCCGTTGCGATCGTATTCAGCTCACCGCAGCGGAACCGAAGCAACGACGTCGACTTTCCCTACCGGCAATCCAGCGACCTCTATTATCTGACGGGTGCTTTCGAGCCCGGTACGGTGCTGATCCTCGCCCCTGGCGGGATTCGTGTAGACGGCGTGACCGTGACAGAGCTGCTGCTCGTGCCGTCACGAGATCCTCATCGGGAGACCTGGACCGGACGGCTGCTCGGACCGCCGCGAGCGGAGTCGGAGCTCGGGATCGAGAAGGCCGTGGAAGTCACGCGCTTCGAAGAGATCGTCGGGCCGCTCTTGGAGACGAGATCTCTCTACCACCTGCCGATGCCCTCGGGACTCGTGGAGGGGTCGGCACTTTCCCGCCAGATCGAGTTCCTCCGGGGGAAAGCCCGGATCATGGACACCGCAGGAGGTATGGAGCAGCGGCTCGTGGATTTCCTTCTGTCCGTGGAGTCGGAGGAGGACCTGGCCAACGCCCAGGGCCGCATGCAAGGCTCGCTCGGTGCCGGCTGGATCCGGGGCGCCACCAGCCGCGAGATCCTGGCCGCCTTCCTCGCCGCCTCCAGCCTGGAGGAGTGGTCGGCGTGGCGTGACGAGAACGTTGTGGGAGCCTTCGCCGACGGCCGGACCCTTTCCGCAAGGCTGGCGGGCCTCCGCGGAGTGAAGACGGAGGAGGAGCTGGTCTTCCTGCGGCGGGCGATCGAGATCACGGCGGCGGCCCACCGCGAGGCGCTCCGCTCGATCGAGCCGGGGATGCACGAGTACGAGGTTGAGGCGGTCATCGAGTACGTCTTCCGGCGGAGCGGCGCAGAGGATCCCGGGTTTCCCAGCATCGTGGGCAGCGGGGAGAATTCGATCATCCTTCATTACGAGGCGAACCGTCGCCGGATGGAGGATGGGGACCTGGTCGTGATGGACATCGGTGCCGAGTATAGGGGCTATTCGGCCGACGTCACCCGGACGGCACCCGTGAGCGGTCTCTTCTCGCCCGAGCAGCGAGCGATCTACGAGCTGGTGCTGCACGCGCAGGAGGCCGGAATCGCCGCCACCCGAGCCGGTAGCTCGTTCGGCGAGCCCGGCAGGGCGGCCTCGGCCGTGCTGGCGGAAGGCCTCATGGGGTTGGGGCTCCTCGACAGCCCGAGGGGACTGTCCCGCTTCATGATGCATGGAGTGAGCCACTATCTAGGGCTCGACGTGCACGACGTAGGTGACTACCAGACCCTGCAACTGGGAAACGTGATTACGGTCGAACCCGGCATCTATATCCCGCCGGCGGAGGACCTGGATCCGAAATGGTGGAACATCGGTGTCCGCATCGAGGACGATGTGCTCGTGACCGATGGCGATCCGGTCGTTCTCTCGGCCGCCGCGCCCAAGACGGTGGAGGAGATAGAGGCGCTGATGAAGGAGACGGGGATCGGCAATACGCCCGCGGGGCTGTAGATTCAATGGTAGCGGCGGAATGCTCGACGCCGCACCCTGTTTCTGCCGGAAGGAGGCCCACCATGACCATATCCGCCAGGCTCGAGTCCCTGCTCGCCGAAAGCGGCGCGGACTACGAAGTCATCGATCATCCGCTCGCCTTCACGGCCCAGGAAGAAGCCGCCGCCAGTCATATTTCGGGTCGGCATTGGGCGAAGACGGTGGCCGTGCTCGTCGACGGGAGTCCCGCCATCGCAGTCGTTCCGGCAACGCGACGGCTGGACCTGGAGAAGTTCCGGAAGTTGGTCGGCTCCGGGAAGGTCGAGATCGCGCGGGAAGCCGAGTTTCAGGAGCTCTACCCGGACTGCGATCTGGGAGCCATGCCCCCGTTCGGCAACCTCTATGGCCAGACTACTTTCGTCGATGAGTCTATGCGCGAGGAAGAGAAGATCGCCTTCCACGCCGGCGACCACATGACGGCGATCGAGATGTCGTTCGCAGACTTCGAACGCCTCGTCGAGCCTGTGCCGGGAGAGTTCTCGGGTCCGCCGCGGGAGAGCGGTTGAGGCCACGGGCGGGCTGCTGCATGAGAGGGGCGGCGGGCGCAGCAGACCGATCGGAGGTGCATCGGCCGCCTCGTTCGCTTTCAGCACAACCCGTCCCGCATCCGCACACAGGAGCGGCTGCGAGCGCGTGGGTCCTCTGCTTCTAACTCGATCCGGAAGAAGAAGATAGAGAGTATCTCGGTGGTGGCATGGCGGTTG
This sequence comes from Gemmatimonadota bacterium, assembly GCA_039584255.1. Lineage (GTDB taxonomy): Bacteria > Gemmatimonadota > Gemmatimonadetes > Palauibacterales > Palauibacteraceae > JBDGYE01. Next base: position 18,822 of record JBDGYE010000038.1, on the reverse strand, counting down.
CTCAATCCGGAGTAGGAGTCGTGCGCTCCGGAGGGGCGATGCGCCAGGGCGGGCGCAAGCACTGATCGCGATGACGAGACTACTGCAGGACTTCCGGTTCGGTCTGAGGACGCTGCGCAAGCACCCCGGCTTTTCGGCCGTCGTCGTGCTCACCCTGGCCCTCGGCATAGGGGCCAACACGGCCATCTTCAGCGTCGTGAACGCCGTCCTTCTGAGGCCACTCCCGTACGCGGATCCCGACCGTCTGGTGCTGTTGCGCCACCACATCCTGGCCACCGACTTCATGGATGCGCCGCTGCCTCCAGCCGATGTCATGGATTTCCGGGACCGGTGTACGGTCTTCCGCGGCGTGGCGGCGACGGACCGAACCTTCGAGGCCAACCTGACGGGAGGCGACGCCGAGCCCATCGAGGTTCGTATCGCCGGGGTGACCGCGAACTTCTTCGAGGTGCTGGGTGTCCAGCCTTACCTGGGGAGGAGCTTCGAGCCCGCAGACGAGGAGCCTCTGACCGAAGACGACTTCGCCCGCTTCGAGAAGGCGGTCGAGAAAGGCGAGCCGCTGCCCGGCAACAACGTCATCATCAGCTACGGCCTGTGGCAACGCCGGTTCGGCACGGACCGGAAGATCATCGGGGAGCATCTCCTGGTGAACAGCTTCCAGCACACGATCGTCGGTGTGATGCCGAGGAACTTCCAGCTCCTCATGCCGGCCAATGCCGGAATGCCCACCGCAGTCGACATCTGGAATCCGACGCGCTTCAACTATCGCGAGGTTCCCCGGACCAGTGCACTGGCCAACCGCCGTGTGATCGCTCGACTGAACGGGGAAGTGTCGCTGGCGCAGGCGCAGGCCGAGGTGGATCGGGTGGCCGCCTGGCAGAGGGAGAACTTCGAGTACCACGCGGGCGGAGAGATCTACGTCGATGTCAAGCCGATGCACGCGGACATCGTGGGACACGTGAGATCGGTGCTGCTGGCACTCCTCGGAGCCGTGGCCTTCGTGCTCGTCATCGCTTGCGCGAACGTCGCCAACCTGCTGCTGGTCCAGGCGGGGGTGCGAGAGAAGGAGATCGCCATCCGCGCCGCCCTTGGCGGAGACCGGGCTCGCATCGTTCGGCAGCTGCTCACCGAGAGCGCCCTGCTGGCCTTGCTCGGCGGACTGGCCGGCCTGCTGCTCGCCCGTTGGGGAATCGATCTCCTGCTCGCGCTCCGTCCAGCCAATCTGCCTCGGGTCGACCCCGTCGGCTTCGATGGCACAGTTCTGCTGTTCACGTTCGGGGCCACGCTCATCTCCGCCCTGATCTTTGGCCTGGTTCCGGCGCTGCAGGCGTCCAAGTTGGACCTGCAGGAGTGCCTGAAGGATCGCGGAACCATCTCGCCGGACCCGAGGCGCCGCCGCCTTCGAAGCGGGCTGGTGGTGGCGGAGGTAGCACTGTCCATGGTGCTTCTCATCGGCGCCGGCCTGATGTTCCGGAGCTTCGTAGCGCTGCAGAGGGTGGACCTGGGTTTCGAGCCGCAGAACGCTCTCACCTTCCGGATATCGGTCCCGCCCGCGGAGCAGGCCTACGACGAGCCGATGGAGCGAGCGCTCTTCCTGGCCAAACTCGAGGAGCGTTTGGAGGCGCTTCCCGGAGCGAAGGTGGCCGGCGCGATCCAGGTACTGCCGCTCAGCGGCCGCTTCTGGACATCACCGTACGCTACTGAGTGGTCGAACGAGGACGACTGGACAGTCCTCGAGGCGGACTACCGATTCGTTACGGCGGGTTACTTCGAGGCCATTGGGGCCAGGCTCCTGGACGGGCGCCTCCTCGCGCAGAAGGACAATCTGGACAACGAGAGGGTGGTGGTCGTAGACCGGGCCCTGGCCGCCCGCGCGTGGCCGGGCAAGAGTCCCATCGGGCAGAAGTTGGAAATCGACGTGTTCGGCGAGCGGCAGTGGGTGAAGGTAGTTGGCGTGGTGGACGATATCCGCTCCGTGCATCCCAGCGTCCAGGGTCGTGAGACGGTCTACTTCCCGTACCTCATGCACGGGGCGTTCAACTCGATGACGGTAGTGCTGAGGACGCAGACCGATCCGGCCGCCATCGCCCCCCGCGTCCGCGACGAAGTGGCTAAGATGGACGCCGACCTTCCGGTCGCCGCCGTAATGACGATGCAGGACTACGTAAGCGAGGCGACCGCACCCACCCGGTTCGCCATGATTCTGATCTCGATCTTCGCGGGGGTCGCTCTCGTGCTTGCTTCGGTAGGCCTGTACGGCGTGATTTCGTCGCTGGTCCGCCAGAGACGACACGAGATCGGACTCCACATGGCCTTCGGCGCCGAGCGTCCGCACATCCTGCGAATGGTAGTCTGGAAAGGCTTCGGCCTCGCGGCGGCCGGCGTCGTCATCGGGCTCGGCGTTTCGCTCGCGCTTACGAGGCTCGTGTCGGGGCTCCTGACGGGGGTGACACCCACCGACCCCACCACTTTCGGGTTCGTCGCGGTGCTGCTTACCGGCGTGACTCTTATCGCCAGCTTCGTGCCCGCGCAGAGGGCCGTGCGGGTCGATCCAATGGACGCCCTCCGGTACGAATAGGGCACCTTTTGATCCCTCTCTTGACATAACGCGATATATCGGTACGTTATTACTGACGATATATCGCGAAGTGTGGTTTCTCGGTCCTCTTGAGCCAGGAGGCAGGCCCGGTGGGTCCCCGGTTCGACAAGACATTCAATCAGTGGGCCGCGTTCTGTGGTCCGGGCGGGTTTGCGTTCGGTCGCCCGGGTGGTCCCCGGTGGCGAATGTTCGACCGCGGCGACCTCAAGTACGTGATCCTCGAGCTGCTGCGAGACCGGCCGATGCACGGCTACGAGGTCATGCGCGACCTCGAGGACCGGTCTTCGGGCTGCTATTCGGCCAGCCCGGGCTCGGTCTATCCCACCCTGCAGTTGCTGGAGGACGAAGGATACGTCCGATCGGAGCAGGAGAACGGCCGAAAGATCTACTCGATAACGGATGAAGGGCGTGCTTTCCTCGACCAGAACCGCGACCGGGTGGAGGATATCCTCGAACGCGTCGCCGGGTTCGCTCGGCACTTTTCCGACAGCGCCATGAGCGACCTGACCCGATCGTTCGTGAAGCTCGCTCAGGCCAGCTTCGAACAGGCCGTTCGGCGCCCCGGCGACGCTGACTCGCTCAGCAGACTGCGCGAGATCCTGGAGCGGGCGGTGCGGGAGGTGGAGGCGGTCGGGGCCGAGAAGAAGAAAGCCCGCTGAAGCGGAGGTGAAGAGATGATCACCTTCCTGATCATCGCCTGGTTGTTCCTGATTGCCACGTTCTGTGCCCTCGGAGGCGTCTGCGCGATTTCCTCCCGTCTTCGGAGCTCTATCACCGGCCAGTACCGGTATGAGAACGGTCATGGGCCGCGCAGCTGGGGCTCGCGGGCCCTGCCACTTCATTGCGGTGGGGGAACGCGCTCGGGGAGATTGGGGCTCCCGCGGAGATCGCCCGGCTCCGGCACGGCCGTGCCGAGGGCCCGGCCAGGCCGCGTGCAGGCCGGGTCGCGCTCGACGAGCCTCGAGGACCTGCAACAGGACTTCGTGGACGGGATGCTCTCGGTGGAGCAGTACGAGCGAGAGGTCGACAGACTTCTGGGACTCGCCTCGTGACCGAGCGCCGGCGCTGTCAGTGGGCCGGCGGGGCCGAAATGCAGGCCTACCACGACCTCGAATGGGGTGTCCCCGTTCACGACGATGTGCGCCTCTTCGAGCTCTTGATCCTCGAGGGCGCGCAGGCCGGGCTGAGCTGGGAGACGATTCTCCGAAAGAGGGAGGGATACCGGGAGGCGTTCGCAGGCTTCGATCCCGCAGCGGTCGCGGCCTTCGACGGAACCCGCGTCGAGCAACTCCTGGGCAATCCGGCCATCGTCCGCAACCGTCAGAAGATCGGCGCGGCCGTGGGCAACGCGAGAGCGCTCCTGGAGGTCCAGGCAGCGCACGGATCGTTCGACGCCTACATCTGGCAGTTCACCGGCGGTACGACGATCCGGAACGCCTGGCGATCGCTGCCTGAGATTCCCGCCTCCACCGACGAGTCGGCAGCGATGAGCCGCGACCTGAAAGAAAGGGGCTTCAGGTTCGTCGGGCCCACCATCTGTTATGCCTTCATGCAGGCGACGGGCATGGTCAACGACCACACCGTAGCCTGCTTCCGATACAACGAGCTCTGATCCCGCCGCTTACGGGTCCACGGACATGTGGGGAGCGGCCGCCGCCACCCGCAAAACGCCTCGCGGGGGTGGATCTTCCTCCGAGCCGGCTCGAGGGCCGCCGTTCGCCGGACGGCTTTCCGTGCTGTGTAGTTGACTATTTTACAATCACTTATGGCCCGATCACGCCCGCCGGGCACGCTGCCTGCCACCCTGGAATCCGAGGAGACGACGACTCGGAGGAAGGATGGGCTGTTCAAGGGTCGCCAGAGATGGGCCGATCGGCGGGGGCTGGAACGCCAAGGGCAAGCCCCGCTGCGGATGGCACATCCTCCGTGCGCTGATCGCGGCCGGCCTGCTCCCTGTCGCGGCTCCCTCGATAGTCTGCCCTCCCGTGCTCGCGTCACACGCGCAGGCCGACACCGTCCCGGGGCCGGCACTCCTCCCGACTCGGCTCGTACTGGAGGCGAACCTGTCCGTCAAGCTTCGGGTGCTGGCCGACGGCCTGCACAACGAGATCGTGCTCTGCCTGTACGGACGGGTGGAGTCAGGTACCGCACACCTGACCCGGTTCAGCATGCCGACACCGCGTCGGTCCTCGACTTCGGGCGCCACGTTCGAGCGGTGTCCGACCGGGGCGCTCGCCACCTGGCACAACCACCCCAGACCCCCGACCGGGATCCGTGCTCCACGGTCGGTAACGACCGCCGGGACCTCTGACCTGTGCCGTCTCTCGGACACCGACGTGCGCACGGCCTCCCGCCACGGTCATCCGTTCACAATCGTGGCCGTGAGCTCCGCGACCTGGTGCTGGTGGCGGCTCGACGAAGTGCGTCGCCTCGATTCCCGCTGAGCTTCACAGATGCCGTTACATAACGTATACTGAAGTCGGAGGCGGAGGAGCGGGCTCTGGGTTGCCTGCGTAGTAGAGGATCCACTCTTGCGGACGTATTCCACAACACCCCCGTCGCACACTCGGCCGCGGTATCGCAGCCGTTTCTTCCAGTCTTTTCCGAGGCGGAGGCAGGAGCCTCGCTGATTCGTTTCTCAGTCTTAAGGAGGATCCAATGAACCGAGCATGCGGAGAATCCCCGCTGCGAGTACCGGTGGGGCCGGCCTCGCTGCTGCTGCTTGTGGCCCTGGCGCTCCCGCCGGGAGCGGCGGCGCAGGAGCAGGAGTACGAGTCGCCGGCGGCGAAGACGCTGACGGTCACCTCGGCCTCGGTCGAAGCCGTGGAACAGTTCCGGGCCGGAATGTGGGAACTCGACAACCTCGACGCTCCAGCCGCGACCGTGCACTTCGAAAAGGCCCTGCAAATCGATCCCGAATTCGGCGCGGCCCGGGTCATGCACGCCGCGAACGCCCCGGGAATAGCCCTGCCGGAGCGCCTGGAGGGGATCGCGGTCGGCATGATCGACATGTCACGCGGCACAACCGTCGAGCAGCTGCTGGCGCTAGCGATGCGTGAAGCGGCCAACGGCAACCAGGAATCGGCGGCAACGCTGATCACGGCCGCGACGGAGCTGGCTCCTGACGCTCCCCACCTGGCCTATCGGCGGGCGGTCTGGTCCGGAGGCGGCATCGAGGCCATGAAGAAGGTCTTGAAGAAGCACCCCGACTTCGCGCCGGCGTACAACATCATGGCGTACAACCTGTACAACGAAGGCCTCGAGACCGAGGCCGTCGAGGCAGTGACGAAGTACGTGGAGCTGGCGCCAGACCATCCGAACCCGTACGACTCGTACGCCGAGATCATGCAGTGGATGGGCAACCTCGACGAAGCGATGGCCCACTACCAGAAAGCTGTCGAGCTGCGTCCGAGCTTCGACGAGGGGTACTACGGCATCGCCGAGGTTCACTGGTTAAAGGGGGAGGAGAAGGAGGCCCGGGCAGCAATCGAGATGGGCATGGAGCAGGCGCCGACGGAGATCGGTCGTATCAACGCCAAGCGCGCCGTGGCCAACACCTACGTCATGGAAGGCAAGCGCAAGGAGGCCGAGCGTCTCTACACCGAAGTGGCGGCCGAAGCCGAAGCGGCCGGCAACAAGAGCTTCGCCGCGCTCGCCTACCAGCAGGCTGCGGGTGCGAACGCGCTGCTCGGAAACGGCGAACAAGTACCGGCGCACCTGGCGAGGGCAGCGGAGCTGGGTGCCGAGGGAACGCCGGGCCAGTATGTGTTCGCGGCGTACTCGTTCACGCAGACCGGCGATCTCGAGGCGGCAGGCACTGCAGCGAGGCAACTCGCCGAGAGCGCTCCCGATGGGTGGGAGACGGCCGTCCATGCGACCAACGCTTCCCTCATGCTCGCCGAGGGCAATGCAGAGGCGGCGATGGAAGAGCTGGAGATGGGCGACAAGACAGCACCCTCCGTACGGCTTCTCAAGGCTCGCTGCTACAAGGCCATGAAGCAGGGTGACAAGGCGGAGGAGATCCGCGACGACCTGCTCTCCGATCCGACTCTCAGCCTGTTCAACGCGGGCGCCGCCTTCGCGCGGGCAGAGGCGAAGAAGATGTAGGCGCCTGTATCCCCTTCACCACCCGGGCTCCCCGGGGCCGGGTCGGCTCCGGGGAGCCTTTTCGCGTTCGAGCGGTACTCCGTAGGAACGCGGAAAGAGTCTGACGGGAGGCGAGATGAGACGAGCTCTTCGTACAGCGGGCAGGACCGCCACCGCGGCGCTGATCGCGGGAACGCAGCTATGGCTGGCCCCGGTGTGGGACCCGGGGCTTCGGGCCCAGGAGACCGTCGAGATTCTAGAGTGGGATGTTCCGTGGGAGTCCAGCAGGCCACGCGATCCGTTCGTCGACGAGGAAGGAACAGTCTGGTTCGTCGGCCAGCGTTCGGACTACGTGGGCCGGCTCGATCGGGCCAGCGGGGAGTTCCGGCGCTACGACCTGGATCGGGGCGCGGGTCCACACAACCTGATCGTGGGCACGGAGGGCGTGTGGTATGCCGGCAACCGGGCCGCGCACGTCGGCCTGCTGAACCCGGCCACGGGCGACATCACCAGGTATCCAATGCCCGACAGAGATGCCGGCGACCCGCACACCCTGGTCTTCGACAGCCGCGGCAACATCTGGTTCACCGTTCAGCACGGGAACTTCGTGGGCCGGCTGAGACGCCAGTCCGGCGAGGTCGACCTGGTACGGGTGCCAACGGCGACGTCGCGCCCGTACGGCATCGTGGTGGACGAGTCGGACCGGCCGTGGTTCACCGAGTTCGCCGGCGGCAAGATCGGCACTATCGATCCGGAGACCCTGGAGCTTACCGAGATCGACTTGCCCCGGCCGGAGAGCCGGCCGCGGCGGCTGTCGATCACCTCCGATGGCAGGGTCTGGTACGTGGATTTCGGCGGTGGCTACCTGGGGGCGATCGAACCGCAAACGCTGGAGATCCGGGAGTGGCCGGCTCCCGCCGGCCGGGAGTCGAGGCCCTACGGAATGGTCGTGGACGATCGCGACCGGCTGTGGTTCGTGGAGACCGGCCAGTCGCCGAACCGGCTGGCGGGCTTCGACCCCGCCACCGAGGAGTTCTTCAGCCTCACCGAGATTCCGAGCGGCGCCGGAAGTGTACGTCACATGTACTTTCACGCGCCCGACCGCGAAATCTGGTTCGGGACCGACGCCAATACGATTGGCCGCGCGCGGCTGGGTGGGGAGTGATCGTGAGGCTGTCGGCCGGGGCCCTGACGTGAGCACGCATCGACCCGCCGCCGCGGCCGTAGTAACGGGCGCGTCCGGTGGGATCGGGTACGAACTGGCCAGGCTGCTCGCCGCCGACCGTCGCGACCTCGTTCTGGTGGCCCGCAGCTCGGAGCCGCTGGAGCAGATCAAGCGCGAGCTAGAGGCAGACTTCGGTGTCCGGGTCCGGCCGGTTGCGATGGATCTCAGCGCGTCCGAGGCGCCGGACCGTCTCTGCGAGCTGCTGAAGGCCGAGGGCGTCGAGGTGGACGTCCTGGTGAACAACGCCGGATTCGGTACCTACGGAGACTTCGTCGACACGGACCTGGGAGAGGAGCTGGGCATGATCCAGTTAAACGTGGCGACGCTCTCGCACCTGACGAAGCTCTTCCTGCGCCCGATGGTCGAGCGGGGACGGGGCCGCATCCTCAACGTTGCGTCCACCGCGGCCTTCCAGCCGGGACCCAGGATGGCCGTCTACTTCGCGAGCAAGGCATATGTCCTGTCGTTCAGCGAGGCGCTGGCGGAGGAGCTCCGAGGCTCCCCCGTCACGGTAACGGTGCTCTGTCCCGGACCCACTCGCACCGGCTTCCAGAAGCGCGCAGCCATGGAGGAGGCGGCTCTCGGGCGCGCATCCATGCTGGCGGATGCTCGCTCGGTGGCATGGGCCGGATACCGGGGAATGATGAAGGGGAAGCGCGTCGTGATCCCCGGCCTCTTGAATCGTATCGGGACCTGGCTGGTCGGGGTCTTCCCCCGCCGCCTCGTCACGCGGATCGTGGCCGTCACGACTGCGGAAGGCCGGCGCTGAGAAACGCGGCCGGCCCCCGCCCGGTGGTGAAGACTCAGCTCACCGGCTTCAGGTACCGTCCGAGCCACTCGAAGAACACGCGATGCCACAGGATCCCGTTCTGGGGTGAGAGGATCCAGTGGCCTTCATCCGGGAAGTAGAGGAAGCGGGCTTCGATGCCTTTGAGCCGGGCGGCCGTGAACGCCTGCATGCCCTCCGTCACCGGCACCCTGAAGTCCTTCTGTCCGTGGATGACGAGGATCGGCGTATCCCAGTTCTGCACGTACCGGTGCGGCGAGAACTCCCGATAGCTCTCCGGCCGCGGGCTCTTCCAGTAGGGTCCGCCCAGGTCGAAATCCACGAAGAACATCTCCTCGGTGGCCCCGTACATGCTCTCCAGATTGAACACTCCGGCGTGGGCGACGAAGGTCTCGAACCGGCCCTCGTGGTTTCCGGCCAGCCAGAACACAGAGTACCCCCCGAAACTGGCTCCGATAGCGCCCAGCCGGTCTTCGTTCACGTACGGCTCGGCGGCGACATCGTCGATCGACGACAGGAGGTCCTGCATTGCCTGGCCGCCCCAATCGCCGGAGATTTGCTCTTTCCATCCCTGTCCGAAGCTGGGCACGCCGCGACGGTTCGGTGCCACCACGATGTAGCCGTTGGCCGCCATGAGCTGGAAGTTCCACCGGTACGAGAAGAACTGACTGACCGTGCCCTGCGGTCCGCCTTGCGCGTAGAGCAGAGCGGGGTAGCGAAGCGACGGATCGAAGCCCGGGGGGTAGATGACCCAGGTCAGAATCTCCTTGCCGTCGCTGGACGCGACCATGCGCTTCTCGACACGCCCCAGCTCGACGCCTTCCAGCACGCCGCTATTGGCAAAGGTGAGTTGAGTGGCCTCTCCGTTCGCTGAGTCCACACGATAGATCTCGGTAGGTGCTGACATCGACCTTCGGCTGGCGACGAGCACTTCCACGTCCTCGACAACCGCCGCCTCGATGGAGGTGTAGTCGAAGACCCCGTCCGTGATCTGGCGCAGCGCGCCCGAGGCGACCTTCGCCTCGAAGATCTGCACGGTTCCCCGGGAGTCGCTGGTGAAGTAGAGCGTAGTGCCGTCGGCCGACCACACCGGACCGTGGGCGTCGTTGTCGTATCGGGCCGTCAGCTCTCGCCTCTCGCCGGCGCCCAGATCCTGCATGAACAGCCGGTTCCGATCCGCCTCGTATCCGTCCCGCTCCATGCTGAGCCAGGCCACGTACCGGCCGTCCGGTGAGAAGACCGGCTCCACATCGTAACCCATCATTCCGTCGGTGAGGTTTACCGTCTCGCCGGTGTCCAGGTCGTGAACAAAGATGTCGGAATTGGTGCTGACGGCATACTCGGCTCCCGTCTTCGTCTTGGCCGTGTAGGCGACGCGCCTACCGTCGGGGCTCCAGCCGATCTGCTCCACGCCTCCGAACGGATTGAGGGGGGTCTCGAAACGCTCGCCGCTCATGAGGTCGGCCGGCTCTCCTACCGCTCCGTCGTGATACTCTGCTACGAACAGATGGCTGTATGTGAAGTCGTGCCAGCTGTCCCAGTGCCGGTACATGAGGTCGTCGATGATCCGAGCATCCGCCTGCGGGAGATCCGGGTAGACCTCGTTTACCGTTCGGTCGATCTTGACGCCCTTCGTGAACGAGATGTGGGCGCCGTCCGGCGCGTACCGGAAGTTGGCGATGCCATCCTCGATGTGGGTGACCTGGCGCAGTCCGGAGCCGTCAGGGCGTATCTCCCATAGCTGCGCCGATCCCCCCTTGGTAGCCAGAAAGCCTATCCATTGGCCGTCGGGTCGCCACTGTGCGCCGGACTCGCTGCCGGGCAGCTCGGTCAGCCGGAGCGCTTCGCCCCCGGCCACGGACATGAGGTATAGGTCGGTGTCACCCTCGTTGGCCTGTGCGTCATAGCTGCGCATTCCGTAGACGAACCGGGAGCCGTCCGGCGACACGATCGGGGCGGCGACGCGCTTAAGCTTCCACAGCAGCTCGGGGGTCATTACGTTCTGGGCCGGCGCCGGAGGAACGACTACCAGCCAGCAGACAGCGGCAAGGACGAGATGTCGAAGGCGCATGGGTCGCTCCTCGTGAGCGGCTTTCTTCTTTATCTGGCGATTCGCTCGCGGCGAGGCCGGGAACCGCCCGGTCGGCTGACGGCCCATTATGGTGCGCTGTCCTCAGGGACTCTGCAAGCCGCCGCGGGTGCTGATTGCCCGCTGTGCCTCCAAGACGGTAGCGCAGTGAATGGACACGGTGTCGTCGCGCGACCAGGCGTAGCCGCCGGCCAGCACGGTGGCAGCCGGAATACCGAGCCGGGCCAGAGTGTGCAGGACCAGCTCGTCGCGTCGTCGAAGCCCCTCCAACGTGAGTGAGAGGCCCCCGAGCTGGTCGTGCTCGTAGGGGTCCGCTCCGGCGAGGTAGAACGCCAGCTGCGGCCGTTGCCGCTCCAGCAGCTCCGGCAGGTGGCGTCCGAGCAGCTCTAAGTAGGACTCGTCCCCGGTCCTGTCGGGGAGGCCGATATCGAGATCACCCGGCGGCTTGAGGGCCGGGTAGTTGTTCTCCTGGTGCATCGAGAACGTGAACACTGCGGGCTCGGCGGCAAAGATCGCGGCCGTGCCGTTGCCTTGATGCAGGTCGCAGTCGACGATAACGGCCCGGGCGACAGCTCCCTCCGCGAGCAGCGTCCGTACGGCGATGGCGACGTCGTTGGCGGGACAGAACCCCTCGCCGTGGTCGGCGAAGGCATGGTGGAACCCGCCTCCCAGGTGCAAAGCACCGCCGTGCTCCAGCGCGAGGCGCGCAGTCTGGATGGACCCGCCGGCGCAAAGCCACACGGCCTCGCGAAACTCGGGAGAGTACGGTACCTCGAGCTGCACGATCTCCCATGGGGTGAACGAGCAGCTGCGCAGCTTGTCCAAGTATCGAGGGGAATGGACTCGCCCCATCTGCTCGTCGGTCGCCGTCTCGGAACGGACCAGGTCCGAAGCGAGGATCGCCCCCTCCGCCAGCAGCCGCTCTCGTACCAGGCGGTACTTCGCCGTAGCGAAAACGTGCGCTCCGATGTCGACTTCGTAGACCTCGTGATAGACGATGGACAGCCGGCTCATGAGTCAACCGTTCGGGAGAGGGTAACCGATGCTTGCGCCCCGATGGCGATTACGCTCGCTTCCCGCTTCCGGGCGCAATGTAACCGCCCGACTTTGCGAAAGGAGCCACCGGGCTCGCCGACAACCTGCATGAGGCTAGCGCCATGAAGTATCTCTCTGAAAGCATGGTTCCGATCATGATCTGCTCGCTTCTCTCCAGCTCCTGCGGCGGTGACATCGATGATCCGCCGCACCCGCCTCAAGCCCGTGTCGAGCCTGTCGAGCTGACCGACCACGGCGTCACTCGCGTCGACGACTACTACTGGCTGCGCGAGCGCGAGAGCCCTGAGGTGATAGGCTACCTGGAGGCCGAGAACGCCTATCTCGAGGCGACCATGGAACACGCAGACGCCCTGCGGGAGAGCCTCTTCGAGGAGATGGCAGGACGAATCAAGCAGGACGACCGCTCCGTGCCTTACCGCTACCGGGACTACTTCTACTACACCCGCTACGAGGAGGGGAACGAGTACCCGATCCACGCGCGCCGCAGGAGCTCGCCGGATGCGGAGGAGGAGGTGATGGTCGACGCGAACCTGATGGCCGAGGGGCAGGAGTTCCTTTCGGTCAGCGTCCGCGTTTCCGGCCTGAGCGAGAATCAGCGGATCCTAGCCTTCGCCCTGGACACAGTGGGACGCCGTAAGTACACGATCCGCTTCAAGGATCTCTCAACCGGCGAGATGCTCGCCGACGAGATTCCCGAGGCAACGCCCAACCTGGTCTGGGCCAACGACGACCGAACCCTGTTCTACACCAAGCAGGATCCGGAGACGCTTCGGTGGTACCGAATCTACCGTCATGTCCTGGGCACGGACCCCTCCGAGGACGAGCTGGTCTACGAGGAGAAGGACGAGACGTTCAGCACCGGGATCGGCAAGACGAAGTCGCGTCGGTACCTGATGATCTCGTCCCGACACACGTTGGCCAGCGAATACTTGTATCTGGAAGCGACGGACCCGCTGGGTGAGTTCCGAGTCGTGCTTCCGAGGCAGATGGACCATGAGTACTCGGTCGACCACTACCGGGACGAGTTCTTCCTCCGCACCAACCTGGATGCCCCGAACTTCAGGCTCGTGCGGGCGCCTGTGAGCGACCCGTCGATCGAGAGCTGGCGGGAAGTCGTTCCCCACCGCGAGGACGTCCTCGTCGAGGGCTTCGACCTCTTCCGCGAGCACCTCGTTGTGGAGGAGCGCATAGACGGACTGATGCAGATCCGGGTCATCCCCTGGGAGGGTGGGGAGGAACACTACCTGGACTTCGGAGAGCCGGCCTACCTGGCCTATACCACGGCGAACTTCGAGTTCGACACGCGGGCGCTCCGCTACGGGTACACTTCGTTGACGACGCCCAGCTCGACCTATGACTACGACATGGCGTCGTGGGAGCGCGAACTCCTGAAGCGGCAGGAGGTGCTGGGCGGCTTCGATCCGGAAGACTACAGGACGGAGCGGCTGTGGGCCGAGGCGAGGGACGGACGTCAGATACCTATCTCTCTGGTGTACCGCGAGGGGTTCCAGCCGGACGGTACCCACCCGCTGCTTCTGTATGGATACGGCTCGTACGGCTCCAGCAGGGACGCCACGTTCAGCTCGGCGAGGCTGAGCCTCCTGGACCGCGGTTTCGTCTACGCCATCGCCCACGTCCGCGGCGGCGAGGAGCTGGGCCGATGGTGGTATGAGGAAGGAAAGCTACTCCACAAGAAGAACACGTTCACCGACTTCATCGACTGCGCCGAGCACCTGGTCGCGAGCGGGTACGCCAGTCCGGAGCTGGTGTTCGCCGAGGGCGGAAGCGCGGGCGGACTGCTCATGGGGGCGATCGTGAACATGCGCCCCGACTTGTGGAGGGGAGTGGTCGCCCGGGTACCGTTCGTCGACGTGGTCACGACCATGCTCGATCCGGGCATCCCGCTTACGACCAGCGAGTACGACGAGTGGGGCGACCCGAATCAGAAGGAGTACTTCGACTACATCCTCTCGTACTCGCCCTACGACAACGTCGAGCCGAAGGAATACCCGAATCTGCTGGTCACGACGGGGATTCACGATTCTCAGGTGCAGTACTGGGAGCCGGCCAAGTGGGTGGCGAAGCTTCGCTCACTGAAGGCCGACGACAACCTGCTGCTCCTGCACACGAACATGGAGGCGGGTCACGGTGGAGCCTCGGGGCGCTTTCGGAGACTCCGAGAGACGGCGTTGGCCTACGCTTTCCTGCTGGACCTCGTGGGAGCTTCGCCGTAGCGGCGACTCCCGGGTCAGGAACCGGGCGGGCCGGCAGTTCTCACCGTCCGACAGAATGGCCCACATCGGGCGTGGCTGGCATGGGACCCCGAAGGTGCCGAGGCCGGCGTGAGCCGTCGGATCCCGCGCCAGAGGCCGGTCTCAACCGCCCTCTATCGTTGAGACCACATCCGGCACGCTCTTTGCCCCGCCTCTCGGTCGTTGGACCCTATCTGCATTACAGAGATCCCGCCGAGGTAGGGGGCCTCCGGGACTACCCTCGATAGATCATCGTCGCGCTGACCGCGGCGAGTTCTGATACAGGCCACCTACGGACACGTCAGTCACAATGCGTGGCGGACATGCTACCGGGGGCACAGTTCCCTCGGTCGGCCCGTGCAGTGAGTGAAGGCGCCGGGGAGCATGCCGGATGGGGGAACCGAGGCCGGCAGAGCTTCTGCTCCTCTTCAACGGAGGCTGCTATGACCGAATCGCCGAGCTGGTTCGTGGAGGAGCTCGAGAGACGCGGCGTTTCCCGCCGTGAGTTCGTGGGCTTCTGCGGTGTGATGGCTTCGGTCCTCGCCTTGCCGAGAACGGTGGGTGCAAAGATCGCTCAGGCCATTGAGAGCAACAAGAAGCCTACCCTGGTCTGGCTCGAGTTCCAGGATTGTGCCGGCAATACCGAGACGTTCCTGAGGGCCGGGAGACCGACGGTCGCCGACATCGTCCTGGACATGCTCTCGGTCGACTATCACGAGACGATCATGGCGGCGGCCGGTCATCGCGCTGAGGAAAACCTGGCTAGGGTCGTCGGGGAGGAGCGGGGCGCCTACATCGCGGTGGTGGAAGGCTCGATCCCCATCGGGGCGAACGGGGCCTATTGCACAATCGGGGGCCGGTCCGCCCTCCAGATAGCCCGCGAGGTGTGCGGCGACGCCGCCGCGACCATAGCTATTGGCACCTGCGCCACGTTCGGCGGCCTTCCGGCCGCGGCACCAAACCCCACCAAGGCGCTCAGCGTCGCCGATGCGGTGCCCGGCCTGAAGAACCTCATCAACCTCTCGGCGTGCCCCGCGAACGCCGAGAACCTCGCCGCGGTGATCGTCTACTACATGGCCTTCAGCAGGTGGCCGCCAGTGGACGGCTACCGGCGACCGCTCTTCGCGTACGGCAAGTCGATTCACGACAATTGCGAGCGCCGGGCGCACTACGATGCGGGCCAGTTCGTGGAGAAGTGGGGCGACGAGGGACACCGTGTCGGATACTGTCTCTACAAGATGGGCTGCAAGGGCCCCGTCACCTTCCAGAACTGTCCCGAGGTCGGGTGGAACGAGGGCACCAACTGGCCGATCGGTTGCGGCCACCCCTGCATCGGCTGCGCCGAACCGGACTTCTGGGACAAGATGACGCCGTTCTACACGCACATCGCAGGAGTGCCGGGGTTCGGCATCCATTCCAATGCGGATCGGGTCGGGCTGTGGCTCGCGGCCGGCGTCGCAGCCGCGTACGCCGCAGGAGGACTCGTCCAGTACGGGAGACGGCTGGCGTACGAGAAGGCTGAGGCGGCCTCCGCCGCCGAGGAGAAGGGAGGCCAGTCATGACTCACGTCGTGATCGATCCGGTAACACGCATCGAGGGCCACCTGCGCGTCGAAGCGGAGGTAGATGGCGGCGTCGTTCAGAATGCCTGGTCCTCCTCCACCATGTTCCGCGGTGTCGAGATCATCCTCAAGGGTCGGGACCCGAGGGACGCCTGGGCTTTCACGCAACGGATCTGCGGCGTCTGCACAACCGTCCACTCGATCGCGTCGATTCGGGCGGTGGAGAATGCCATCGGCGCGCGGCCACCGTCCAACGCGCGCCTGCTGCGAAACCTGATCATGGCGGCGCAGATGGTCCAGGACCATGTCGTCCACTTCTACCATCTCCACGCCCTGGACTGGGTGGACATCGTCTCCGCGCTCTCGGCAGATCCGGCGGCCACGTCCCGGCTCGCCCAGTCCATCTCGGACTGGCCTCTGTCCAGCACTACTTACTTCCGCGGCGTCCAGGATCGCGTCCAGCAGTTCGTTGATCGCGGTCAGCTCGGACCCTTCGCCAACGCCTATTGGGGACATCCGGCCTACCGACTGCCGCCCGAGGCCAATCTGCTGGCCGTGGCCCATTACCTGGAGGCACTCGACTGGCAGCGGGACTTCATCAGAATGCATGCCGTGCTGGGCGGGAAGAACCCGCATCTGCAGAGCTTCCTCGTGGGAGGCATGGCCACGCCGATCGATCCCGACAAGCAGGCCTCGATCAACATGACGTCGGTGTCTCTCATGCGGAAGCTCATTCGGGAGGCGCGGGAGTTCGTGGCCAGGGTATACATCCCAGATCTCCTGGCCGTCGCCTCCTTCTACAAGGAATGGGCGGGCTACGGCGGTGGTGTCGGCAACTTCCTCGCCTACGGAGAGTACCCGGAGAGTGACGACGCCAACGCCCCCCTCTTCCTTCCCGCCGGCGTAATCCGGGACAAGAATCTCTCGGTCGTCGAGCCGATGGACCAGACCAAGATCACGGAGTTCGTTACCCACTCGTGGTACGACTATGCGGCCGGGGACGGAGAGGGGCTCCATCCGGCCCAAGGAGAGACGCAGCCGAACTACACCGGCCCGGAGCCGCCCTACGAGCGCCTCAATACGGACGGCAAGTACAGCTGGCTCAAGTCGCCCCGCTACGACGGAAGGCCCATGGAAGTCGGTCCGCTCTCACGCATGTTGGTGGCCTACGGCTCGGGCCACGCCCGCGTGCAGGAGCTCGTCGGCTACGTGCTGGGAGAGCTGGGCGTCGGGCCCGAGGCCCTCTTCTCGACGCTGGGAAGGGTTGCGGCCAGGGGCATCGAGACGCTCGTCCTGGCGGAGAGGCTGGAGGACTGGCTGGACGAGCTCGAGGAGAACATGGGTCGGGGCCAGCTGGACATCCACGACAACTCGATGTGGAATCCGTCCTCCTGGCCTTCCGACTGCAGCGGCGCAGGCTTTCACGAGGCGCCGCGAGGCGCGCTCGGGCACTGGGTACATATCGTCGACGGCGAGATCGCCAACTACCAGTGTGTCGTGCCCAGCACCTGGAACGCGGGACCTCGCGACGCGACCGGGCAGCGGGGACCGTACGAGGAGGCTCTAATCGGCACGCCGGTGGCCGACTCCGAGCAGCCCGTCGAGATCCTGCGGACGCTGCACTCCTTCGACCCGTGCATGGCCTGTGGCGTCCATGTCCTGGACCCGGCCGGCCGCCAGCTGGCCGAAGTGAGGCTCCGATGAATGGGCCACCGGCCGTTGGGGCGGCATCACCGCTCGTACGGGTCTACGTGTGGGATCTGCCGGTCCGCATCACCCACTGGCTCATCGCCATCTCGCTGACCGTGCTCGCGATCACCGGCTATTACATCGGGAACCCGTTTATCGTTGCCCCGGACCCGGCAGGCCAGGAGTTCGTCATGGGAACCGTGACGGCGATCCACTTCTTCTCAGCGGCGGTGTTCAGTCTGTCCGAGATCGCCCGGATCGCCTGGATGTTCATGGGGAATCGATACGCCCGCTGGCAGGAGATCGTGCCCACGAAGAAGCACCGGTGGAAGCAGGTCTGGGAGTGGTTGAAGTTCTATGTGCTGTTTCGCCCGGTGACGCCGCGGTTCGTAGGCCACAACCCGCTGGCTGGGCTGACTTATATGGTGATCTATGGCGTCGGTTTCCTTTCGGTTCTCACCGGATACTCCATGTTCGCGGTGTACGCCGGAGTGGACTCTCCGATGCGCATCTTCGCGGGCCTTCTGCCGTTGTTCGGCGGCGCCCAGACCGCGCGTTGGATACACCACATGTGCATGTGGGTCCTGGTCGTGTTCGTCATCCACCACATCTCCTGCGCCCTATTGGTCTCACGTGCGGCCAAGAACGCCACGATCGAGTCGATGTTCTCGGGCTACCGGTTCGTCACGCCCGAGGCGCTGGCCGCGCAGGAAGCGGGCGGTGACTGATGCCATCGCCCGGCAAACCCTCGGCTCTGCTGGTCCTCGGGCTGGGCAACGTCCTGTGCGGCGACGATGGCCTGGGTGTGGCCGCCGTCGAGCTCCTGAGGCGCCAATACCGGATACCGGAGGGCGTGCGGGTGTTGGACGGCGGGACGCTCGGGCTCTCCCTGCTGTCGTACATCGATGCCTCCGCGGACCTGATCCTGGTCGATGCGGTCCTCGGTCCTGGTCCTGCGGGCTCCTTCGTCCGGCTCCAAGGTGGTGAGGTAGCCCCGGCGGTCCGGACCCGTCTCTCCTGCCACCAGATCGGGGTGGCCGACCTCCTGGATGCGCTGAGCATGCTGGACGCGGAGCCGCGGTCTCTGGCTCTGCTTGGGCTAGTCCCCGAGACGCTCGAGCTCGGCCTGGGCCGATCGGAGACGGTCCAGGCCCAGGTCCCCGTCCTGGTGGGCAAGATCGTGGAGGAGGCGCGCCGACTGGGCCACGAGTTCCTTCCCCGTCCTCGCGCTGTGGCGGTTGCCGCTCCCGATCGTCTGAGCCGTGCGGTTCGGGCGCTCGGGCTGTAGGCTCGTCTTTCAGCCCGACACCTGAGGCACGTCCGCCGGCCTGGCCCGCAGCAGGAACGAACGGCCGCAGTCAGGACCTTGGATCCGACGCTCCCTGTCGCCGCTCGTCCAGACGGAGCAGCAGGTACATGAGCCACTGAGCGGGGAGAGGGATCAGCAGGAAAAGGGCGACGAAGGACAGGACGACTGG
>JBDGYE010000111.1:0-6809 GCA_039584255.1 Gemmatimonadota bacterium | reverse complement strand
TGTCTACGGCGCGGACAACGTGATCATGACGCCGGCCGCACAGAAGCAGGCCCAGCAGATTGTGGACAACGACCTGGGAGACCTGCCGATCTGTATTGCCAAGACCCAGTACTCGCTGAGTGACAATCCGGCGCTATTGGGTCGCCCCAGAGGCTTCGACATCACGGTTCGAGAGTTCCGTATCTCCGGCGGCGCGGGGTTCGTGGTCGCCCTCACGGGAGACGTAATGGTGATGCCGGGCCTGTCGGCGAGGCCGGCGGCCGAAGGAATGAAGGTGCACCCCGACGGTACCATCGAGGGGCTCTTCTAGAGCTGGCAACCGCAGGAGGTGACATGACGCCCACTCGGGCAGTTCATTCCGAGAGCGCACCGGCGGCGATAGGGCCCTACTCCCAGGGGGTGGTGGCGGGCGGTTACTTCTTCTCCGCCGGTCAGATAGGGCTTGTACCGGAAACGGGTGAGCTCGCCGGGCCCGACGTGAAGACGC
This sequence comes from Gemmatimonadota bacterium, assembly GCA_039584255.1. GTDB lineage: Bacteria > Gemmatimonadota > Gemmatimonadetes > Palauibacterales > Palauibacteraceae > JBDGYE01. The sequence goes on along the minus strand of JBDGYE010000111.1, from coordinate 6,322 downwards.
AGGCGCGGCAGGTGTTCGGCAACCTGGCTGCCGTATTGGAGGCAGCGGGCGCGAGCTTTGCGGACGTCGTCAAGACCACAGTGTTCCTAGCGGACATGGAGGAGTTCGGCGCGGTCAACGCGATCTATGCCGAGCACTTTACGCAGCCATACCCGGCCCGCTCGACGGTGGAGGCGGCGCGTCTACCGAAGGACGCTCGGGTCGAGGTAGAGGTCGTCGCGCGACTCGGATAGAGTCCGGACTACAGGCAGGCACTGCGACTAGAGGGGGGCGGATGGCGGCTGGTGTCGCCAGCGGTCTTCAAAACCGCATCGGGGCGTGCGAAACGTCCTGGGTGGGTTCGATTCCCACACGCTCCCGCCAGCATCGACAAGAGTCGGCGCGTCGTATCGTGTCGGCCCTTCGTCTCGCGCTGCCTCTGGCAATAGCGGCTCTGCCGGCGGCCCCCGTGTCGCTCGCGGCCCAGGAGGAGACTCCGGAACGGGAGGAGCCGGCGGCGGTCGTGGACTCGGTGGTCGTGGACTCGGCGACACAGGGTCAGAACGGCGCTGCCGCGACCGATTCCGTTCCCCGTCGCCCGGTAAGTCCGATGGGTGCCTTCGTACGGTCGCTGGTTATCCCCGGCTGGGGGCAGGCCGCGCTCGGCAAGACAACGCGCGGAGCCTTCTACTTCACGATGGAGGCCACCAGCCTCTGGATGCTCATCAAGACGCAAGCGAAGCTTGACGCGGCCGAGCGGGCAGGGAACGAAGATCTGATTAACGCCCGGACGGAGCAGAGAGAGGACTGGGTCGCGCTGGCCGTGTTCTGGGCTCTCTTCGCCGGAGTGGATGCATGGGTCTCGGCGCACCTATGGGGCTTCGAGGGAGAGGTCGTTGCTCCGCCGGACGGGTCGGCGGGTGTGGCAATCCAGTACAGCGTTCCCCTGTTCTGAACCTGGAGGACTTCCCGTGACCGCCCCACCGTCTGCATCGAGAACGCAAGAGCTGGGTCCCGGGGCGCCGGTGGGCGTCTTCGACTCGGGCCTGGGGGGACTCACGGTCCTCGGGGCGATCCGCCGGCGCCTGACCGAAGAATCGACGATCTATCTGGGCGACACGGCTCGCGTCCCGTACGGGCCGAAGGCGGCCGAGACCGTGAAGAGGTACGCCTGCGAGGCCGCCGACTTCCTCGTGGCGCGGGGCGTAAAGGCCATCGTCGTGGCCTGTAATACGGCGACGGCGCGTGCGTTGCCCGACGTGGAGCAGCGGGCCGGCATTCCGGTTCTGGGCGTAGTCGAGCCAGGTGGCGCCGCCGCCGTGGCTGCGTCCTCAGGGGGACGCATCGGCGTGATCGGGACGCGCGGGACGATCTCGAGCCGAGCGTACAACGAGGTGATTCACCGGCTGAGACCCGATGCCGAAGTCTGGGAGCAGGCGTGCCCGCTCTTCGTGCCGCTGGTCGAGGAGGGCTGGACCGACGGCGAGGTGGCACGCCTGACCGCTGAACTCTACCTGGAGCCTCTACTGGACAGGGAGATCGACACTCTCGTGCTCGCATGCACCCACTATCCCCTTCTCAAGCCTCTTCTGGCAGGCGTCGTGGGCCCGGGCGTCACTCTGATCGACTCGGCCGACTCGACCGCGCTGGCCCTAGAGGAGCTCCTGACGAGCGAGGGACTGCTTTCGGAGGAGGGAAGCGGTTCCGCGTCCAGTTACTTCGTGACCGACGCCGCAGCCAGGTTCGACTCGCTGGCGCGCAGGCTGCTGGGCGAGGAGGTCGAGCACCTGGAACGGGTCACCGTCGATTCCACCGGTTGAGCCGAACCCCTTCTCCGTTTACCTCGGCCCACGTACAGTGGTGTATCCAGTCGCCCGTGTTGAGGTAGTGACGCCCCGGGCTCACCTCGCGAAGCTCCGGGATGTGACAGTGTCCGAAAACCACGAGCTGGATCTCGGGTGACGCGGCCAGGAGCTGCTCGGCGTGGGCGGTAAGCTTGCTGGCTCGGTCGAGGCTCTTCTCGTCCCCCTCGCGTCCCTGGCTGCTCTCGGTTCGGCTCGCCAGCCGCACGAGCCAGTCGGACCAGTCGGGGTGAATCAATCGGTAAGCCACACGCGCGGGACGGCTCCGGATCACAGTCCGCAGTGCTCGGTACCCCAGGTCTCCACCTCCCAATCCGTCGCCATGCGCTATGTAGGCCTGTCTGCCACCGACCTCTGTCCGCACGGGACCGTCGAGAACCTCGATCCCGATATCCTGGCTCAGGAAGGTTCCTCCCCAGAAGTCATGGTTTCCTCCCACCAGACGCACGCGCACGCCCGCGTCGACGAGGTCGGCAAGGATGCGCAACGTGGAGAAGTGGCGGCGGAGAATCACCGTGTCATATTCGAACCAGAAGTCAAACAGGTCTCCGTTGATGAGCAGGTCGCGCGTGCGACCGCCGGCGAAGACCAGGAACTCGCGAAAAGCACGTTCACTGGCCTGAGGCGCCGCGCCGAGGTGTGCGTCGGAGACAATGAGACTGGTGAACTCGTCCATGGTGTCGAAGTATAGAGTGCCGTGGACGGGAGAGAAACGTCGGGAGACAGAGGCAGGCGATCGCGTCTGCCAGGAGAGCCAATGAGCGAGATCCCGGTTCCGGGTGGCACAGTAGATCTGCGGGTTCGCTACTCCGAGACGGACCAGATGGGAAGGGCGCATCACATGCAGTACCTGGCATGGTTCGAGCTGGGACGCACCGAGCTCATGCGGGCCAACGGAGTCTCGTACGCTGAGCTCGAACGGGCGGGCGTCCTACTTCCCGTGGCGAGGGCCGAGATCGAATACCGTCAGGGTGTGGGTTACGACGAGGAAGTACAGGTCTGGACCCGGATCGGCGAGGTGCGGAGCCGGTCGGTGTCCTTTTCCTACGAAGCGCGGCGGCCGACGGATGGGGTGCTCCTTGCCCGCGGAAGTACGCTCCTCGTCTGTACGGGCCGGGACGGCCGTCCCCGCAGGATTCCCGATGAGGTGGCGGATACGCTATGCGAGCTGCGGGAGACGACCGTGTCACAGGACTGGGAGCTTCCTTGACCCCCCCCCACACCTCGGGTAGCTTGGGCGCCGTCGCACGGAAAGCGCGGTGGTTCGCGGCCGTATGGCTCGCCACACCGGGCCTGTCAGGTTGTGTCGCGTCGATTGAGAGCCATCCCCCGATCGCGGATCCGGCATCCGTGATCGCCCTGGCAACGAATCGGGAAGGTCCGCACGAACCCTCCTTCCTGCAGTTCGACTGGAGGTACGGAGACCGCCGCGGCGACGTCCGAGGGGAAGGTGTGGCCCGCTACAATCCGCTGGACAGCCTTAGACTGGATTTGTTCACCTCCGGCGAGGTGGCAATGGCCGTGGCGCTCGTCGGCGGAGAGATCCGTAGCCAGGGCCAGATCGAAGAGGTCGAGATACCTCCGCTCCCGCTGGTGTTCGCGATGGCCGGCCTGTTCCGACCAGCCGCATCGGATGCCCCGGGCGCGTATCTGGTCGGGAGTGATTCCGTTCTGGTGTATGGTGGAGGAGAAGTGCGGCGTTACTTCTATCTGCGTGAGGGTCGCCTCCGCCGAGTCGAGGATCGCCGTCACGGTCGCACGATACGCCGAGTCAACGTCGAGTGGCCGGCGGATGGCCGGTGGCCGGAGACGGCCGAGTACAGGAACTTGCTCGTACCGAATAGGGTGCGATGGACGATGAAGGAGATCCGCAGCGTCGATGGGCGGTTCCCCGCCGAAGTCTATGACTTGCCGATCCGGCCGTAGCCGAATCGCATTTGGCGGAGCCCTGCTGGCAGCAGCGGTCGCTACCGGCGGGTGCAATTACACTTTCTCGGGCGGTGGGGGCCTGCCTTCCCACGTCAAGACGGTCTACGTTCCTCCGGTCGAGAACAACACTACCCAGTTCGCGCTGACCGAGACCCTGACGCAAGGCCTGTTGGACGCGGCTCGCGAACGTCTCGGGGTTCAGCTGGCCTCGGAGCAGGATGCCGACGCGACCATTGAAGCGGCTCTCACCCGATACGAGGATTCGGCCATCAACTTCGCCGGGGTGGAAGAGGTTGGAGCGGCGGTCTTTCAGCGCCGCGTTTCCATCACCGCACGAGTCGACATCATCGACAACGCGGCCAATGAAGTGATCTGGAGTGGGAGTTCGGTGACCGGAGTGGGGGAGTACACGCCCGCAACGGAGACGGAGGCCCTGGGGCAGGAGATCGCCTTGGAGAATCTGATCCAGAAGATCGTCGACGGAGCGCAATCCCAGTGGTGAGCCTTCGGAGAAGCGGACGCCGAGGGGGAACGAGAAGGGTCAGGCACCTGCTGGCGGTGGCAGTGGGATTCGCTTTCCTCCTCGGTGGCCCCGACCTCCTTTCCTTTTCGTCGATCGCCGGCGATCCGGACGAAGTAGCCGTTCTCGCGGCGGCCCCGTCCGGATCGGAACGTGCGGATGTCTCTCTCCCCGAGCATCCGGGCGATCAGGAGCACGCGGCGACGGCGACAGGGGAGCCGGAGGCCGACGGCGAGGGTGGCCACGGAGTGAGAATACGCGACGTCTTCTTCGTTCTCATTCTGATTCTCATCTGTGGCAAGCTCCTGGGCGAGCTCGCTGAAAGGAGAGGTCAGCCGGCGGTTCTCGGAGAGCTGGTTGCCGGTGTGATCCTCGGAGGTAGCGTTCTCGGCCTCATTCCGGAGCCGGGGACGGAGATGTACGAGATCGTCCACGTATTCGCGGAAATCGGCGTTTCGATCCTGCTGTTCGAGATCGGTCTCGAAACCGACCTCAAGGAGATGTTCAGGGTCGGTCCGACGGCCTCCGCCGTCGCCCTGGCCGGGGTGGTGTTCCCGTTTGGGCTGGGCTTCCTGTACTGGTATCTGGCCAACCCCTCGATTGGCGTCCATCCCGAAGGGATCACCTTTGCGGTCGTCGCCATCTTCGTCGGAGCCACGCTGACCGCCACGTCGGTGGGCATCACGGCCCGCGTGCTCTCGGATCTGGACCGCATGCACACTGCGGAAGCCAGGATCATCATCGGCGCCGCCGTGATTGATGACGTCTTGGGCATCGTCATCCTAGCCGTCGTGGCCGGTCTCGCCTCCGGCGTTGCGGTGGGATTGTTCTCGATCGGCAAGATCTTCCTCTTCGCCGTCGGGTTCCTGGTGCTGGCAGTGGTGATCGGGAATCGGTTCGCTCCGATTCTCTTCGATGCCGTGGACAAGATGAGGGTGCGAGGCGTGCTCCTCGTCACGGCCTTCTGCTTCGCCCTCGGCGTGGCGGCTCTGGCCGACTGGGCCGGCTCGGCCATGATCATCGGCGCCTTCGCCGCGGGCCTCGTGCTCTCGTCCACGAACCAGTTCGACGCTGTAGTGGAGCGCATCGAGCCGGTCGCCGACGTCTTCACCCCGATCTTCTTCGTCGCTGTGGGGGCGCCGGTGAACGTCCGGCTGTTTCTTCCCTGGGCGGAGGATTTCGACCTGGCCGTCCTGACGGTAGGTCTCATCCTGACGGTCATCGCCATCGTCGGTAAGCTCGTTTCCGGACTGGCCGTCCGCCGCGACGACACCTCGAAGATCGTCGTCGGGGTGGGGATGGTTCCCAGGGGGGAAGTCGGGCTGATCTTCGCCTCCATCGGCCTCACCGCGGGCATCCTCTCTCGTGAGGTCTACAGTGCCATACTCATAATGGTCATCCTCTCCACCTTCGTCGTTCCGCCGGTGCTCAAGATGCTATTCGCGAGGAGGCCACAGGTCCCTCCGCCGGGCGCCACGTCCCTCGAGGACACCCTTTCACTCTACTGAGCCGGGCGTGAGCCAAGTGGATCCCATGAAGACCGAGAACGACTCGACGTCCCGCGTGCTGACGGAGGAGGATCTCGTCGAGCGGTTCGGTCGCCCTCGGAACTACAGTCTGGTCTTCAGCAACGGGGTGTTCGACCTGCTGCACGCTGGGCACATAGCCTCTCTGGAGGCGGCGCGCGCCCTCGGTGACCGGCTGGTCGTCGCCGTGAACGCAGATTCATCGGCCTGTCGGCTCAAAGGAGCCGACCGGCCGTTCCAGAATGCCGAGGACCGGGCGCGCATTCTGGCGGCACTTCGCGTGGTGGACGCGGTAACGATCTTCGGAGAAGACACCCCGGCCGACCTGATCGAGCGTCTGTTGCCGGACGTGCTGGTCAAGGGCGCGGACTACTCGTTGCAAGAGATCGCCGGCAGTGACGCGGTCATCGCTGCGGGCGGCGAGGTGCGCCTGATAGCCCTCGAGGCGAGCCGCTCCACGACCGGCCTCATCGAACGCATCCGAGCTTCCGAGGAATCGAGGGGCT
>JBDGYE010000004.1:0-60175 GCA_039584255.1 Gemmatimonadota bacterium | reverse complement strand
CTGAAGATCCGCACCGTGGCCGGGCTCACGCGATTGGCCCTCGAGGAAGGCCTGCTGGACGACTCGCCTTCTCGGTAACGAGCAGGCGGGCCGGTCCGAGGGGCGTGAGGAGCCGCTCAACGCATCCGTACTATTGCGGATGCGCCACTCCGTAGAATTGCGAGTTTTCCGCTGTCTCCGATGCCTGTAGCCTACAGGTAAGCTCTCCTTCGGCCGGTGGGGCGGTGATGAGCCCCCCGCCGGCCACGAAGGGCCCCCCAAAGAGCAGAAGGAGGAGTCGTGAACACCCAACCTGGAGTGAGCTCCAGCGTGAGCCGTTCCGGGGCTTTCTTTGTCCGCCTCGGTTTCCTCGCTGGACTGCTGCTCGTGGCTTTCCAAACAGATCTCATCGGACAGGACGCTCCCCAAGAGCCGGACAGCGTGGCGGCCGCCGATACGCTCAGGCCCGTGATCCTCAAGCCGCTCGCCGTAACGGCCACCCGGGAGCCGAAGGACATATTCGCGACCGCCGCACCGATATCCGTCCTCGACACCGTAGCATTCCGTGAGCAGATGCCGAACACGGCGGCCGATATTCTCAAGAACCTGCCCGGCATAGACATCAACGGTGTGGGCACCAACCAGACGCGGCCGACGATCCGTGGCCAGCGCGGTCAGCGAATCCTGCTGCTGGAAGACGGCCTTCGGCTGAACAATGCCCGCCGCCAGTCGGACTTCGGCGAGCTGCCGGCCATCGTGGACATGAACACGGTGGAGCAACTGGAGGTCGTGCGCGGGCCGGCGTCGGTCCTGTACGGCACGGACGCGATCGGCGGCGTGCTGAACCTCCGCACGGGCGGCGCGCCGCCCCTGGCGGCCGGCAACCAGTGGGGCGGCCGGATCTCGTTCATCTATCGGGACGAGGGCGAGCAGGTCAGGCCGAACGTGGGCCTGTTCGGCAGGGCGGGGAAGTTCGGCTTCGACGGCTCCGCTTCCTACCGTAACGCGAAGGACTTCTTCGCCCCGACCGGGACGTTCGGCGACATCACCCTGGACAACGACGTGCGGGTGATCGACACCGGCGTCGAGGACCAGAACTACAGCCTGCTGACCGACTACAGCTTCAACTGGAACCATCGCGTCTGGGTCAAGGGCGAATACTACAAGGCCCAGGACGCGGGCTTCGGCTACGTCTCCAACGAGGACCTGGGCGATCCCGGCGCCGTGACCATCGCGATCACCTACCCCGACCAGAAGGTGGGCAAGCTGAGTGCGGGTTACCAGGCCCAGGAGCTCGGCTGGGCCATCGCCGACAGGCTCGACATCTCGACGTTCTACATGGACAACGAGCGTGACTTCGTGCTCGATGTCTTCATCCCGTTCGGCCCTGGGAGTGGCCTCGGCGTGCTGAACGAGAACTTCACCGACCTCGAGACGCTGGGCGTCCGGGCCGAAGCGTCGAAGCTGCTCGGCGGGAAGCATGTGCTGACCTACGGCCTCGACTACTACTTCGACGACTCGAAGAACAGCGACCGGAGTACGACGGAGTTCGTAGGCGGTCCGCCTGGCCCGCCGGACGTGAACGAGACGCCGACCGTGCCTTTCGCCACCTACGGCCGCTTCGGTGCGTTCGCTCAGGGCGATCTGTCCCTGCACGACCGGGTGTCGCTGATACTCGGTGCCCGCTTCCAGGACGTGCGCTCGAGCACCAAGGACACGCCGGGGCTCGACAACCCCGAGGTGGAGAACATCGACAGCAGCGAGCAGACGGTGGTGGGCGCGGCGAACCTGCTGGTCGGGATCACCCCGTGGCTGAACCTGGTTGGGACCGTCGGCAGGGGCTTCCGCGCGCCGAACCTGATTGAGCTCTACTTCAACGGGCCGACGCCCGAGGGATCGGGCTTCCTGCTTCCCAATCCCGCCCTGGAATCCGAGACGAGCCTCAACTTAGACGTCGGGCTCAAGTACCGGCGCTCGAACGTCCTGTTCGAGGCGTACTACTTCAACAACACGATTCGGGACGGGATCCGGATCGAGATGATCCCGGACTCCATGGTCGGGCCCTTCCCGGTCTTCCAGAACGTGAACGTCGACAAGCTGCGGTTCCAGGGGATCGAGCTGGGTGCGGAGTGGATGCCGGTGGCCGGCCTGTCGCTGGGCGCCGGGTTCTCCTGGCTGGACTCGAAGAACGTCCTCGAGGAGAACGATCCCATAGCCGACAGCTACAAGACGAAGCTGACGGCGGACGTGACATACCGGGCACCCAACGGCCGCTGGTGGGCCGCCTATGACCTCCGGTGGCAGGGCGACAACCGGATCTGCGCCGAGACCGACGAAGAGTGCAAGTCGCAGGTGGTGGCGCCCGCGGTGGGCCTCACGCTTCCCTCGTTCAACGTCCACAACCTGCGTGCGGGAGTGAAGCTGTTCGAGTTCGGGCGCACGAGCCACAGCCTCGCGGCGAGCCTGGAGAACTTCACCAACGAGCTCTACGCGGAGTTCTCGAACGCGACCTTCTTCCGGCCTCAACCGAAGAGGACCTTCCTGATCAGCTGGACGACCACGTTCTGAACCTGGGAGTGGATTCCCGCGTTGTTCAGGTGTGGCCCGGCCCCAGGAGATGGCTGCCTAGACGGCCCGGATCCCGGGGCACCAGGCGCCGTCGGCGTGGCATCGGGCCGGCGCCCCCGCTAGAGTGGTGACCGCTGGAGGGAACCGCAGCGGGAGACGCTGGTGAGCGCCACGCCTGGGACAGCAGACCGGCCACTCCGGGTGGCAATCGTGGGAGCCGGACCCGCCGGCTTCTTCACCGCAGAGGCTCTCCTGAAGGAGCCGGACCTGGTTTGCGCCATCGACCTGTTCGATCGCCTCCCGACGCCGTTCGGCCTCGTCCGGGACGGCGTGGCCCCGGACCACCCGTCCATCAAGAAGGTCACGGCGAAGTTCGAGAGGATCGCCGCCAATCCATCCGTGCGCTTCTTCGGTAACGTCACGTTCGGCCGCGATCTGGAGCGAGAAGACCTTCGGCGCCGGTACGACCAGATCGTGTATGCCGTGGGAGCTCCCGCCGACCGCCGGCTCGGCATACCGGGTGAGGACCTCTCCGGAAGCTGGCCCGCCACCTCCTTTGTGGCCTGGTACAACGGGCACCCCGACTTCGCCGACCTGGAGTTCGATCTGTCGCCCGACAGGGCCCTGGTCGTGGGCAACGGCAACGTGGCGGTGGACGTGGCGAGGATCCTGGTCCGCTCGCCGGAGGAGCTGGCGAGGACGGACATGGCAGACCACGCCGTGGCGGCGCTCCGGGAGAGTCGGGTTCGGGAAGTCGTCATGATCGGCCGACGGGGGCCCGCCCAGGCGAAGTTCACCAGCGCCGAGCTCAAGGAACTGGGCCGGCTGGAAGGAGTCGACGTGGTCGTGGATCCAGCGGATCTCGATCTCGACCCCGACAGCGCCGCGGCGTTGTCGGCGAGCAGGGGCGCCTTACGGAACTACGAGATCCTGACCGAGCTGGCCGCGCGCCCCACGACGGGCGCGGATCGGACTCTCGTGCTCCGATTCCTCACATCGCCGGTGGAGCTCCTGGGGGACGTAAGCGTCAGCTCCGTGCGCCTGGAGCGGAACCGCCTGGTGTCGGGGCGCGACGGGTACCAGCGCGCTCAAGGGACCGGTGAGCTGGAGACCGTGGACGCCGGCCTGGTGCTGCGCTCGGTGGGTTACCGGGGGAGTCCGCTGCCGGACGTCCCGTTCGACGAGAGGCGCGCAGTGATCCCCAACGAGGCCGGACGGGTCACGAGAGGGCCCGGTGGAGAGCCGGTGGCGGGCGAGTATGCGACCGGCTGGATCAAGCGCGGACCGACAGGGATCATCGGCACGAACAAGCCCGATGCCGTGGAGACCGTTCGCTCGATGCTGGAGGACCTGAGGGAGCTGCCACCTCTCGAGGAGGGAATCCCGGCAGTCGAGGAGCTTCTCAGCGCGCGCGGCGTGCCGTACGTGTCCCGAGATGAGTGGCAAATCCTGGACGAGGCGGAGCGTCGACGCGGTGAGGAGGAAGAAAGGCCGCGGGTGAAGTTCGTCCGTGTGGACGAGATGCTGCGGGTCATAGAGAACCGCGGATCCGGACAAGGAGGATGAGACGATGGAGAGTCGCACCTTGGGTCCCGGTGCGCCGGAGGTTTCCGCCGTCGGCTTCGGCGGCATGCCCCTCTCGCTCGGGGGACGCCCCGATGCGGACGCCGCGCGGCGCGTGCTGCACGCATCATTCGATGCCGGCGTCACACTGGTCGACACGGCGGACGTCTACTGCCTCGATGACTCCGACATAGGTCACAACGAGCAGCTCGTCGCCCGCGCACTCCGGGAATGGAGCGGCGACCGCGAGACGATAGTCGTGGCCACGAAGGGAGGATTGCGACGTCCCGAGGGCAGGTGGGAACGGGACGGCCGCCCCGAGCACCTCAAGGCGGCCTGCGACCATTCGCTCGAGGCCCTGGGCGTCGAGACCATCGACCTGTATCAGCTGCATGCTCCCGACCCCGAGGTGCCTTTCGCGGACAGCGTGGGTGCGCTGTTGGAGCTTCAGGCGGAGGGGAAGGTTCGCTGGATCGGCCTGTCGAACGTCTCGGTCAAGGAGATCGAGGAAGCGCGCGGCATCGTAGAAGTCGCGACGGTTCAGAACCGATTGAACCCGTTCTTCCGGGAGGCCATCGAAAGAGGGGTGGTCCAGTATACGAACGGAGCAGGCATCGGCTTTCTGGCATACAGCCCGGTGGGCGGGGGCCGTCTCAATCGGAAGCTCCCCGATCACGCTGTGGTGATGCCCATCGCTAGGGAGCACGCGGTCTCGCCCCACGCCGTGGTGCTGGCGTGGGTGCTCAGCCGCGCTCCCAACGTTATCGTCATTCCCGGCGCCAGGAGCGTGGAGCACGCGCTGGATTCGACCGTGGCGCCGATTGTGGGGCTCAGCGATGTGGAGCTGGCGGCCATCGACAATGCCGAGTTCTCGACAGCCTGATCCGGCGGCCGCCGGTAACTGAGGCAGTACTCAGCGATGGAAGCCGTGGCCTCCGTGATGACCGACCTCTACGGAAAGCGGGCCTTGGTCTGCGGAAGCACCCAGGGCATAGGACGAGCGTGCGCTGTGGAGATAGCCTCCCGTGGCGCCTCGGTGACCCTGGTGGCGCGCGACGAGGAGGCGCTGCGTCTTGTGCGGGACGAGCTACCTGCCGAGTCCGGCCAGGCTCATACCTGGGTATGCGCCGACTTCACCGATCCGGGTGCGATGCAGGCGCGGATCGAGGCACACGTCAGAGAGACCGGGGCCTTTCAGATCCTCGTGAACAACACGGGCGGTCCTCCGGCCGGGCCGATCACCGAAGCGAGCCTGGGGGAGTTCCTCCAGGCCATCTCGAACCACGTCGGCTGCAACCAACTCCTGGTCCAGACGCTCCTGCCGGGGATGAAGGCGTCGGGATACGGCCGCATCATCAACATCACTTCGATCTCGGTGGTCGCGCCCATTCCCGGACTCGGCGTGTCCAACACGACGCGCGCCGCGGTAGCCAACTGGGCTCGCACACTGGCCTACGAGCTCGGACCCCTGGGGATCACGGTGAACACTGTCCTTCCCGGCTACACGGATACCGAGCGGCTGCGGGAGTTGATGGAGAAGACGTCCGAAGGTCATGGCGTGACCGTGGAAGATGTTCAGCGGGAGTGGCGTTCCGGGATACCTCTCCAGCGCTTCGCCGATCCGTCGGAGATCGCCGCGGCGGTGGGATTCCTGGCCTCGCCGTCGGCATCCTACGTCACCGGCGTTAACCTCCCGGTGGACGGGGGTAGAACGGCGTTTCAGTAGCCGCCGGGTGAGGTCTCCGGGCTCCGGAGAATCGCCCGGACGGGGCTCCCGTCGAAGCCGACCAGCCGGAGGGGAAGGGCGATCAGCTCGTATTCGCCTTCGGGCACGCCGCTCAGGAGCAATCCCTCCAGGATGCTCACATCGTGTCGCAGGCAGGCCTTGTGGGAGGGCAGCTTGTTCGAGTCGGCGGGGTCGATGCTGGGGGTGTCCACGCCGATCAGAAGGCCGCCCCGCCCGGCCAGCCAGTCGATCAGCTCCGGGGCGAGCGCGGCGAAATCCGGCGTGAACGTGCTGGGGTCCGGATAGGAGCCGGTTGCCACTAGGAGGCGCGGCCCCGGCTCGCCGCCCGGGCCTAGCGCCTTCTGCACCGCATCGGGGGTCACCGGCTCACCGGGCCGGAGCCGGGGTCGAACCAGCCGGCACGTCCCCAGGTACCGCTCCAGCGGCAGCGCATCGACGGTCGCGCCGGGACCGTAGTGGCTCGGAGCGTCCACGTGAGCGCCGAGGTGACAGGTCGCACGCAAGGTCGAGAGCGTCACCGGATCTCCTCGCTCCAGCGCCAGGACGATCTCCCGCGCTAGCGGTGTGTCACCCGGAAAGACCGCCAGGTCCGGACCCGCGGGCGGCGTGATATCGTAGATCACGGTCCCGACCTCCCGCCGCCCGTTTCGTCGAGGGCGGCCTCCAGCGCCCGGGCCGCCCGCCACACGTCGTGGAACGTGTTATAGAGCGGAGCCGGGGCAAGCCGGATCACGTCGGGCTCTCGGAAGTCGGCCACGACGTCGGCCTCCGCCAGCACCCGCCGCGCCTCCCGGGCCCCCTCCATGCTCAGCGAGAGCTGACAACCCCTTCGAGCCGGATCGCGCGGCGTCATGAGCTCAACTCTCCCGCCCGCGACTCGCTGCACCAACCACTCCAGATAGGCAGTGAGGCGCACCGACTTTCTCCGGAGGGCATCCAGGCCAGCCTCCTGGAACAGGGCCAGCGCCGGTTCCAGCGGAGCCATCGTGAGCACGGCCGGCGTGCTGATCTGCCAGCCAAGGGCATCGGGGCGCGGCTCGAAGGTGGGAAGCATCTCGAACCGCGTAGCGGGATCGTTGCCCCACCAGCCTCCGAGGCGGCTGCGGTTTACGTCCCTGGAGTGCCGTTCGTGCACGAAGCAGCCGGCGACGGCCCCCGGTCCGCCGTTCACGTACTTGTAGTTGCACCACACGGCAAAGTCCACGTCCCAGTCGTGCAGCCGGAGCGGCACGTTTCCCACAGCATGCGCCAGGTCCACGCCGATCACGCAGCCCCGGTCCCTCGCCGCCGCCGCGATTCGCTCCAGATCGAGGAACTGACCCGTCAGGTAGTTGACGCCTCCGGCGAGTACCAGGGCGATGTCGTCTCCACTTTCGGCCAGCCTGTCCTCGAAGTCCTCCTGCCGGATGAGGCGCTCGCCGGCTCTCGGGCGAAGCTCGATGAGCCCCTCCGCGGGTTCGATGCCGCGGTGCCGCAGGTGGGTCTCAAGCGCGTAGCGGTCCGATGGAAAGACGGGGTGGTCGACCAGGACCAGCCTGCGACTTCCGACCGGCCGATAGAAAGACGCCAGCATGAGGTGAAGGTTCACCGTGAGGGCGTTCATGACCGCGACCTCCGAGGCCCTCGCGCCAACGAGGTCCGCCATGGGCTCGCGGAGCCGCTCGTCGTAACCGTACCAGGGCGAGGGTCCGCTGAACCACCCGTCTACGGCCAGGCCGCCCCAGGTCTCGATCTCCCGCTCCACGGCCCGGCAAGCCGCGTCGGGCTGGAGGCCCAGGGAATTCCCGCACAGGTAGGCCAGCTCTACTCCGTCGGAGCCGATGGGGATACGAAACCGTTCGCGGAACGAGAGCAGCGGGTCGTCTGCGTCCAGGCGGCGGGCGTAGTCCTCGTCCACCCGATGCTCGGCCTCAGTGTCCACAGCCACTCTCACCCGTGCCGTCCGCGCCGCGGACGCACCGGCGGCGGTTCGGCCCGAGCCCCATCAGTGAGCACCGCTCCATCCCGGGCCTCTCACCACGCGACCCGCCAGCGCTCCGGTATGCTCTCCATCGGCGAGCGTATGGACCCCGTTCACGAAGACGTGCGCCACGCCTGTGGCGTACTGGTGCGGCTCCGCGAAGGTGGCATGATCTCTTATCTCGTCCGGGTCGAAGATGACGATGTCGGCGTAATACCCTGGCTCCAGGGCCCCACGCCGCTTGAGTCCGAGCGTCGTGGCCGGGAATGATGTCAGCCTGCGCACCGCCTCCTCCAGCGGAATCACACCCTCCTCACGGACGTATCGGCCAAGCAACCGGGCGAAGCTGCCATAGGCTCGCGGGTGGGGATTGGAACGCAGGAAGACACCTTCGGGGGCCACCGCCGCGGCATCGGAATCGAAGCTCATCCACGGCAGCGCGATCTTCTTCCTGACGTTCTCCTCGGACATGACGAAGTACACGACCTTGACTTCGCTGTCGTCCTGGATCACCAGGTCAATCGCGGCCTCTTCCGCCGACGTGCCGCGCTCCGCGGCGACGTCGGACAGCGTTCTTCCTGTCAGTGGCTTCAGGGCCTCATTCCTGAAGCCCACCACCAGCACGTTCTCGGAGGAGCCGGCAGCCAGGTAGAAGTTCTCCCACTCGTCCGTCGGGGTGCGCATTTCCCGGATCACCCGGCGCCGCACAGCGGGGTCCCGGAGCCTTTCCACCCACGCCTCGTGTCCACCCTCCTGAACCCAGGGTGGCATGGCCGCGTCGAAGCCCGTCGCTGCTGCGGTGTAGGTGTACATGTCGGCGGTGATGCGCAGGCCTTCCGACCGTGCGGCTTCCACACGCTCGATCACGGCATCCAACTTGCCCCAGTTCTCCTTCCCCAAAGCCTTGAGATGGTAGATCTGGGCCGGCACACCTGCCTCACGCGAAATGGTGATGAGCTCGTCGAGCGCCTCGAGCAGACGGTTGCCTTCGCTGCGCAGGTGCGAGATATACACGCCGCCGTGCTCACCGGCGGCCCGCGCCAGGGCTACAAGCTCGCCGGTTCCGGCGTAGAAGGCCGGCGCGTATATCAGCGACGACCCCAGCCCCAGCGCTCCTTCCTTCATCGCCTGCCGCACCAGGTCCTGCATGCGCGCAAGCTCGTCCGGAGTCGGAGGCCTGTTCTCGTGTCCGAGCTCGTGAATGCGCACCGTCGTCGCCCCTACAAACGAGGCCACGTTCGGCGAGACTCCGCTCTCGACCAGGTAATCCAGGAAATCCCCCAGCGTGGTCCATTCAACGTCGAATTCGATGTCTTGTTGAGCTCCGGGTTGGTTTCCTTCCGCTACCACCAACTTCATCTCGTCGTTGAGGGGACCCATGGACCAGCCCTCGCCGAATACGTCGAGAGTAACTCCCTGGCGGATGTCGCTCTGGCCCCGGCCGTCCTCGATGAGCGACTCGGCGGCCCAGCTGAGCACGTTGATGAACCCGGGAGCCACCGCGCGGCCCGCGGCGTCGATCTCCTTCAGGCCTCGCGGGCCCTGCCTTCCGCCGTCCGATCGCCAGACCAGCGCGATCGTGTCGCTGGAGATGGCTACGCCGCCAAGGAACGGCTCGGAGCCGCTGCCGTCGTAGACGTTGCCATTGAGGATCACCACGTCGTATTGGGGGGGAGAGCCGCACGCGGCAAACAGGACGCAGCCCAGGATGGGCAGGCTGGATTTCCACATGTCGGAATCCCCAATTTGAGTTGGTGTAAGCGACCCCGCCTCCAGGCACTCGGGCCACTTCATTGAAAGTCTCCTACCAAGCCGGGTCAGGGGCAAGGCGGACAGTACCATAGGGGGGCCGATAGATGACGACGGCCTCAACACCGGCTAGGTTTCGGCCTTCCGTCTCGACGACGGTCCAGGGCAGCCGTCGCATCGAGTTGAGGCAGCTAAGAACGAGGCGGCATGGACAGGCTATCGAGGCCCCTGTGGTCTGTTGCAGGAATCTTGTATTGCATTTTGATGTCCACGTCGACGGCCGGGGCGCAGGACCAACCGTCGCTACTGGGGCGCTGGGAGGGCGAGATTCAACTGCCCGGAACGCCGCTGGCGATCGAGGTGGAGTTCGGGCTGGACGAGGACGCTCTTTCGGGGTCCATTTCGATTCCCGTGGAGGGCGCCTTCGACCTTCCCCTCGACCAGATCCAGCGGGATGCACACGACGTGGCGTTCCGGATGGCGGACGCGCCGGGCGAGCCACGGTTCCGAGGTCGCATGGCGGATGACGGAGACTCCATCCACGGAGACTTCCGCCAGAACGGTCAGACGTTCGGTTTCCGTCTGGATCGTACGGCTGTCGGACCTCGGGAAGACCGGTCCCAGACTGCCGGAGCGGACGAAACGGAACAGGATTGACCCCGCTAGTGGAGCGGGTCTGCGCGGGGGGACCCGTACACCGTGAACACTGCAGAAGGAGAGCTGCATGCGCATCAAGGGCAAGGTGAAGTGGTTCGACGACAGCAAGGGATTCGGCTTCATAGTCCTTGAGGACGGTCAGAAGGACTGCTTCGTTCATCACAGCGCCATCGAGGGGACGGGCTTCAAGACGCTCACCGAGGGTGAAACGGTGGAGTTCGAGATCGTCGAGGGGCAAAAGGGCCCGGCTGCTCAGAACGTCGTACGGATGGGCATGGAAGGCTAGGAGGTCGCCTTCGGGAAGGATGGAGGGCCGTCCCGCCGCCGGCGGGACGGCCCTTTTTCCTGTTCCCCGCCTCAACGACCGAACTGGACTCCCCGCCAAGCCTCCTGTATCCTCCCGTGCTGTCGGACAGGGTCACGCAGGAGGAGTACGGGTAAGTGTGGAACACTGACGTTCAGGCGGAGGACCCCGGAGCCGGGATGTCGAGCGCCGCGGAAGCTCCGTCCGAAGGCGCGAGCGAGCGGGCTCGGCTCCTGCACGAGGAACTGGTCCGCTTCCCGGCCGAGCTGTTCCAGTTCGATTCGCGGATCCGCGACGGCTGGCTGTCGGACAGGTACTTCGTCCGTACCGTACGCACCCTCGAGTTCGCGCACCGGGATCCGGAGGTGACGCTGCAGCTGTTCGCCAAGAAGCACGGGATCGTGGCGGGCCTGTACGAATGCATCCGCATGCTCCAGACGCAGCTGGCCCCCGGCTACGATTGTCGGAGACTATGCGCCGACACGCTACGCGAAGGTGATCGAGTCGCGCCCTGGGACGTGGCCTTCCGGGTCACGGGCAAGTACCGCGGCTTCGCGCACCTGGAGACCACGTTGGACGGGGTGCTGTCACGCCGCAGTCTCGTCGCCACCAACGCCGACCGTGCCGTGGAGGCCGCCGGCGGGATTCCCGTGATCTATTTCGCTCCGCGCCACGACGATTGGCGGATCCAGACTCCGGATGGCTACGCCGCGCGGGTTGGCGGCGGGCATAGCGTTTCCAGTGATGCCGGTGCCGCCTGGTGGGGAGGCGAAGGCGTCGGCACGATGCCGCATGGCCTGATCGCGGCGTACGGTGGCGACACGGTCGAGGCGACGCTTGCGTTTGCGCGATACGTGAGGGAGTGCGAGCCGGACGTTCCCGTCGTCAGCCTCGTGGACTACAACAACGATTCCGTGCGCGACTCCCTCGCCGTTGCCCGAGCCATGCGCCAACAGTTCGGGGACGGCGTCCTGTTCGGCGTGCGTCTCGACACGAGTGAGAAGCTCGTGGACCAGTCTCTCATGGACGACCCCGAGCTCTGGGGCAGGGAGAGTCTCACGGGCGTGAACCCGCACCTGGTTCGAAAGGTCCGCGAGGCCCTCGACGCTGAGGGATTCGACTACGTAGGAATCATGGTCAGCGGAGGATTCACGCCCAGCAAGATCCGGCGGTTCGCCGAGCTGGGCCTTCCAATCGCCGCCTACGGTGTGGGGAGCAGCCTGATCGGGCACGGCACGGAAGCGGACGGAATCGTCACCGATTTCGACTTCACGGCCGATGTGGTGGAGCTGGATGGCGAGCCGGAGGCAAAGGTCGGAAGGCAGAAGTGGGATAACCCGACGTTGATTCGGGTCGATTGGCGCCTCCTGGACGAACTCGATCGAGAGGCCGGAAATGCCTGAGCTGCCGATTCCCCCTCACTTCGAGGCCGACAGGGTGGGCGGGGTGTGGCCGGTCGAGTACCGTGCGCGAGCGCAGCAGGCGGAGGACTGGGCCGAGCGGCACGGTGTCGGTCCCGCGGTCGCCGATGAGACCAGGATCTGCCTGCTCCTGGTGGATTGCCAGAACACGTTCTGCGTTCCCGGACACGAGCTGTTCGTGGGAGGACGGTCCGGCACGGGAGCCGTGGACGACAACATCCGCCTGTGCCGGTTCATATACCGGAATCTCCATCTCATCACGGAGATCAGCCCGACGCTGGATACCCATTCCGCGGTCCAGATCTTTCATCCTGTATTCTGGCTGGACAGGGATGGAAAGCATCCGGTCGGGGGCGAGACAGTCATCACCCTGGCGGACGTCGAGAACGGCCGGTGGCGTCCCAATCCGGAAATGGCCGCGTCGGTGGCCGGTGGTGACGTCGAGTGGCTTGAGCGCTACGCACTCCACTACGCCCGCCGTCTCACCGAGGGCCGCTATCCCCTGATGGTGTGGCCATACCACGCCATGTTGGGGAGCCTGGGCCACGCTCTGGTCTCGGCGGTGGAGGAGGCGGTCTTCTTCCACGGCATCGCACGCCGGACGGCCCCCAGGTTCGAGGTGAAGGGCGGCAATCCGCTCACCGAGAACTACTCCGTCCTGAGTCCGGAAGTGACCGTCGGTCCGGGGGGCGAGAGCATCGGAGTGCCCAACCGCGAGCTGATCGAGCATCTTCTCGACTTCGATGCCGTCTTGATCGCCGGCCAGGCCGCGAGCCACTGCGTGGCGTGGACCGTTCACGATCTGCTGACGGCCATACAGGCGCGGGATTCTGAACTCGCGCGCAAGGTCTTCATCATCGTGGACTGCATGTCGTCCGTGGTGGTGCCGGGAGTGGCCGACTTCACCGATCAGACCGAGGAGGCGTATCGCCAGTTCGCCGAGGAAGGCATGAACGTCGTGCGGTCTACCGAGCCGATGGAGGACTGGCGCGGGCTCAGGCTGGGCGCGTAGGGCGGAAGGCGGGCTAGGTCCTCACTACGGTCACCCCGGGGCAGCGCATGCTTCTGGAACTGAACAGCACGCGCTTGAACGTCGCGGTGGCAGGGTCCGATGACCGGCTGCCGGTGCTCCTTCTGCACGGCTTCCCGTTCTCTCACCGCATGTGGCAGCCCCAGCTGCAGGCGCTGCGTCACTCCTTCCGTCTCATCGCTCCCGACACTCGTGGCAGCGGCGAGAGCGAGACCGGCGACGCCGAGTACACCATGGAGCTACTGGTCGACGACGTACTGGCGATCCTGGATGCCCTCGGGATCGAGCGTGCCGTGGGGTGCGGGCTCTCCATGGGCGGGTACGTCCTGCTCCGGGCGCTCGAGCGGGCGCCGGAGCGTTTCACGGGGGCCGTGTTGTGCGACACGAAGAGCTCTGCCGACACAGACGAAGGGAAACAGGCGCGAGCCAGCTCGATCGGGCTCATACGCCAGCGGGGCCTGGAGCACTTCGCCGAAGAGCTCCTGCCGCGCGTGATGGCGCACGGTACCCTCGATTGCCGCCCTGAGCTCGTGGCGGGCGTGCGCTCGATGATTCTCGCGAATCCCGAGGAGGGTATCATCGGGCTCCAGCGGGCCATGACGGGGCGCACGGACACGACGCCCGTACTCGAGGAGCTCTCGATTCCGTGCCTGATTGTGGTCGGCGAGCACGACGAGCTGACGCCGCCGGACGTGGCCCGGTCGATGGCGCAGAGGATTACGGATGCGTTCGTGGTCCAGATTCCCGGGGCCGGGCACCTGAGCAACCTCGAAGACCCTGAGGCCTTCAACCAGGCCCTTACGGAGTTCCTGGAGCGGGTGTCGGCCCTCTGACGCCGGCGCCATCCCCACCGCGCAGTTCCGCCAGCCGCCGCCGGATCCTCCTTGTATGAGATCCTTCCCAGTATACCTTGTCGCAGCCCGGGCAGCGGCTGAAGCGCTCCACCGCCTCGAGGACCCGCTCCGGTACCCGGTTCTCCAGATCGTCTCGTCTAGCCTCGGCCAGGAGGGCGTTGCACGCCGGGCACCGGGAGAAGACCCCTGCTGCAGATCCCGCGCCGGCGAACAGCCCGAACCGGGATGCCACGAGCCGCAGCTGTTCGAACAGGTCGTCCGGCTCGAGGATCAGGCAGCCCTCGATACGCCATTCCTCCGGGATCCTCCGGTCGCGCGTCAGAAGGTAGCGTTCTTCCCACACCGCGGTTCGGACCAGCCGCCCGTCCTCCGCATCGGGTTCGTACCACGTGTCGTAGCCCAGGATGCGTAGCCAGCGGGTCAGCTTGCCCAGCATGGCGTCGGCGGCGAATTGGGGCTCCCGGTCGGTATCCGGAAGGGAGATTCGCTTCTCCAGCCCGACTCGGGCTCCACACGTGCAATGGATCGTACGTCCGAACTGGAACAGGGTCACGTCGTAGTGCCGCCCGCACTCGGGGCAGGGAATGGCCATCGTTCCGCTCGTGTTCGCGCCCCGACGATCCGGTTCTCGCCTCAGGCGGCGAAGTCCCTGAGCCGTACCGGGACGCGCCTGGCGCCCCAGCTTCCCGGTGAGCTCTCGAAGACCCCGGCGCAGGCGGTTCCGCAGGCCCGGCACCGGCCATCGTCGAGGCTCCAGTCTGAGAGCGTATACCAATCGCGCCCGATGAGAACTCCGCCGCAGCCGTGGCAGTAGGTGCTCTGCCCCCGCCGGTCGAAGACGTTCCCCGTGTAGGCGTACCTTACGCCGTTCGCAAGGGCGATCTCACGGGCCTGCTCGAGGGTGGCGGGCGGCGTTGGCGGCCGGTCCATCATCTTCCAGTCGGGATGGAAGGCTGTGAAGTGCAGCGGCACATCGGGGCCGAGCTCGTCAACCACCCACCGGGCAAGGCCTTCCAGCTCCTCCCGGCTGTCGTTCTCGCCCGGAATCAACAGCGTCGTGATTTCGAGCCACACTTCGGTCTCATGCCGGACGTACCGCAGGGTCTCCAGCACCGGGTCCAGCCGGCCCGAGGCCAGCTTCCAATAGAACCGGTCCGTAAAGGCCTTCAGGTCGATGTTTGCGGCGTCCATCCACCGATAGAACTCGGCCCGTGGCTCTGCGTTCACGTAGCCCGCTGTCACCGCCACCGTGCGAACGCCTCTCTCACGGCAGGCCGCCGCCACGTCGATGGCGTACTCGTGGAAGATCACCGGGTCGTTGTAGGTGAAAGCAACGCTCCGGCATCCGAGAGCCTCCGCGGCGCGGGCGATCGTCTCCGGGTCCGCCTCATCGGCGAGGGTATCGATCTCGCGTGACTTGCTGATGCTCCAGTTCTGGCAGAACCGGCAGGCGAGATTGCACCCGGCGGTGCCGAACGATAGAACCGGCGTGCCGGGCAGGAAGTGGTTGAGCGGCTTCTTCTCGACCGGATCGATGCAGTACCCGCTGGAGCGACCCCAGGTGGTCAGCACGACCTCGCCGTCCAGGTTGGCACGGACGAAGCACATGCCCCGCTGACCCTCGCGCATGCGGCACTCCCGGGGGCAGAGGTCGCACTGGACTCTGCCGTCATCGAGACGGTGCCAGTAGCGGGTCGGAACCACACCCTCCGAGGACCGTGAGAGGTCATCCATCGTCATCCTGCCTTCTGGCTGCAATATACGCCGGCAGGCGGGGTGATTTCGAGTTCGCTGAGCCAGGGTGCGTCAGCGGGCGGAGTTTCAGCCAGCCCCGATGGCGTCCAGGTAGCGTCGCGCCGAGCGGCGGAGGGCTTCCTTGCCGCCTGCCTCGATGACCCGGTCCCACCACGCCCCGTAGATGCGGTCGAAGGAGAGCGGCTCGAGCACATCGACCGTGCGCCTGACCGCCTCGGGCCCGAGTGGGATGAAGTTGGGATAGCTGTACATGAAGCTCAGCGACTTGCGGTCCCAGCACACCGTGGGCTGGTCGCCGGACAGAAGGGCCCCACGTTGCTCGGCGCCTTCCGCCCAGTAGAGGCACTGGTAGCCCTCGAAGTGGCCGCCGGTCCGTACGAGGGTGACGCCCGGCCCGATCTCGTAAGAATCGCCCTCCCAAAACACGATGGCGTCGTAGGGACGCATCACCCACTCCCGCTCCGCCTCGTGGAGGTAGATCGGCGCCCCGTCGAAAGCACGACTCCACTCCACCATCGAGCCGTAATAGTGGGGGTGTGAGATCGCGATGGCGGACACGCCTCCCAGCGCCTTGACCTGCCTGATCGTGGCGGCGTCCAGCAGGCTGACGCAGTCCCAGAGTAGGTTGCCGCTGTCCGTTCTGACCAACAGCGCCCGCTGCCCGATCGCGAAGGCCGGCTCTGTTCCGATTCCCCAGAGACGACCTTGTTCTTTGTCGCGGAGCACGTTCCGATGGGTGCTCTGCAGCTTCTCCAGCGTCGTCCACGCCTGACCGTCAAGTCCTACGAACTGGCGCTCGTCCTCGCAGATCGGGCACTCGTCGGGGGGCTGCTCGGAGGGAGCAAACTGCACCCCGCAGTTGACACAGATCCAGGGCGTGTGGTCGATGATGTCTGTCATTTTCCGTCGCCGACCCTGCCCCAGGCGTCGCAGTCAGGCTCGCATGTCCCGTCCGGGCCGGATGTTCTGATTGATACGGAAGAAGTTGTCCGGGTCGTACCGTTCCTTCAGCGCCAGCAGTCGAGCGTAGTTGCCCCCGAACGAGGCCTCGACGCGGCTGTCGTCGTCGGCCTCGCTGACGAAGTTGGAGTAGACCCCTCCCGTCGCGAAGGGCGCCGTAGCGTCGAAGAACTCGCGTGCCCAAGCGATGCATTCGGCGTCCCGCCCCGCGTCTTCCCAGCGCGTGTGGACGTTCATGATGAACTCGGCGTCCCTGTGCGGATATGCCGTGGCATCCGACGGCACGCGGTTAGTGGCCCCGCCCATCTGGGCGATGAAGATCTCGGACTCCATCGTCGGAAGGAGCTCGGTGTAGGAGAGCACGGCGTCCAGGTTTCCGTCGACCAGACCGGGGAAATTGTGAGACTTCCAGTAGTTGCGTGCCCCGGGCTCCAGCAGCGGGTCGAAGGCCTTCTGGAACTCGGCGAAGGGTGCCGGCCCCACGTGCTCGCCGTGCGGAGATCCCCACTCCCTGAGTGGCCGGATCGCGGCCTCGCCGGGCGCCACATCGCCCCCGTATACGAAGGCGAAGACGAGGACTTTCTTCCCGTGCACCTCCTCGGGCAGGAACGGCAGCGGCGGCGCGTGCCGCAGGACCACCCAAACCGTCAGATCCTCGGGCGCTGCGGCCGCGAACTGCCGGTAGTGCTCGAGCGCCGGCAGCGCGTCGGAGAACGGGTGAACGATCAGCCCGCACAGAACCTCCGGTCCCACCGCGGCCGTTCGGAACTCGAACGAGGTCACGACGCCGAAGTTCCCGCCGCCTCCGCATAGACCCCAGAACAGATCCGCGTTCTCGGATTCGCTGGCCCTGATCGTTTCGCCGCCAGCCGTCACGACATCGGCGGAGACGAGGCTGTCGATGGTCATGCCGTACTTGCGGCTCAGCCATCCGAAGCCCCCTCCCAGAGTGAGACCTGCGATACCGGTCGTGGAGTTGATCCCCACCGGCACCGCGAGGCCGTGAGCCTGGGTCGCGGCGTCGAGGTCGCCCAGTGTGGCCCCCGGCTGGGCCCGCGCCGTGCGGGAGGCGGGATCGACCTCCACGATGCGAAGCTGCGAGAGGTCGATCGTGAAGCCGCCTTCCGCCAAGGCGTTTCCGGCGATGTTGTGGCCGGCGCCGCGGATGGAGGTCAGAAGCCCGTTGCTCCTGGCGAAACCGACGGCCCGTTTCACATCGGCAGGCCCAGTGCAGCGGGCGATCAGAGCCGGCCGGCGCTCGACCATGGCATTCCAGACAGCCCGGGCATCCTCGTAGCCCGGGTCCCCCGGTACGAAGAGCTGGCCGCCAAATTCTCCCGAGAATGTCTCGAGCTCGCCCGAGCCGAGCTCCACCTGACCACCGTCCAGAGATGCGACGGTCACGTCTCCCATACCTGCCTCCGCGGTTTAGACCTCATCTGCTGTCGGCGACGCCATCCAGGCCTCCGCCCTTGCGCTATCCGCGCTGTCCGTTGTCCATGAGCGAGAGCATGCTGGCTCAACGCCCAAGAAAGGACATGGGCGGCAAACGGTCAAGGTTAGCGCCGGGTTTGGGGGGACTTGAGGAAGCGGCACTTTTCGGCTTATGTTCGGTTTCGTTCCGCTGACCCCTGAAGGACCGTTCGGAAAGAGAGGAAGCGCGCACAATGGCAACTACCGTCTCCTCAAACCTTCAGACCATCCCTGGCGTCGGGCCCAGCATCGCCCGAGATCTGACAGATCTCGGCATCCGGCAAGTCGACGATCTGCGGGAAGAGGATCCCGAACGCCTGTACGAGGAGCTGTGCGTCCTGCGGGGCGAGCGCGTCGATCCCTGTGTGAAGTACGTCTTCAGGTGCGCTGTCTATTTCGCTTCCCATGAGGTCCACGATCCGTCCCTGCTCCAGTGGTGGAACTGGAAGGACAGATGAGCCATACGGAGGACTCGACCACCGCAGCGGAGATCGTAGGGCGGCTTCTCTCACGTCTATCGGAGGACCGGATGAACGATAAAGTCAATCTGGCGGAGAAGCTGTCGCTGTTCGCGGATCGCTGGAGCCCCCGCATAGTAGGTGAGCTTAACGGGCAGCACGTAAAGCTGGCGAAGCTCCAGGGAGAGTTCGTCTGGCACCGGCACGTGGAGGAGGACGAGCTGTTTCTGGTGCTCAAGGGTGGTCTGAGGATCCTGTTCCGCGATGGGGAGGTGGAGCTGGCGGAGGGCGAGTTCCTGATCGTTCCTCGTGGCGTCGAGCACAAGCCGGTTGCCGAAGAGGAGACGCACGTGCTCCTGTTCGAGCCGGTGTCCACGCTGAACACGGGCGACACCCGGAGCGAGCGTACCGTGGAAAGCCTCGAATGGCTCTGATTCGGGAGCTGCGCGGAAGTTGGTTGAACGATCAATCAACATCGGCGCCGGGTCGCAGTCTCAACGACCGAGGCGTGAGCGCTAACCTTTCTGCGGTGGGACGGAAGACGGTTTGAGCGAGCCGAGCGTGCCGGAAGCAGCTGCCGGACAGGGCGATTCCACCGAGCGCTTTACCGACCGGGTGTCTCTTTATCTTCGATTTCGCCCCGCGTACCCTAGGGCCGTCATCGACATTCTTCGCGCAGAAGCCGCGCTGACCCCGGCGGCGATCGTCGCCGATGTGGGATCAGGGACCGGGCTTCTCTCGGAGCTGTTGCTGGAGAACGGAAACGTCGTCCACGCCGTCGAGCCCAATGACCAGATGCGGGCAGCCGCGGAGGCGCGCCTGGGGCACCACGCCCGATTCCACAGCGTCGCCGGCCGTGCGGAGGAGACGACGCTTCGTGATCGAACCGTCGATCTCGTCACCGCGGCCCAGGCCTTCCACTGGTTCGACCTGCACTCAACGCGCCGGGAATTCGCCCGCGTCCTGCGTCCGGCCGGCCAGGTGACTCTGATATGGAACCGGCGCCTCGTCACGACACCCTTCGGCGAGGCTTACGAGGGACTGCTGCGGCGTTTCGGGACGGACTACTCAGAGGTTCGGCACGACAGGATCACGAGCGACGTGCTGGAGGAATTCTATAGGGGCTCGTTCGGCAGGAGGAGTCTTTCCAGCAGCCAGCGGCTCGAATTCGAGCACCTGAAGGGTCGCCTTCAATCGGCTTCGTACGCCCCGCCGCCCGGGCATCCGGACCACGAGCCCATGGTCAGGGCACTTAGCCAGTTGTTCGATCGCCACCAGACGGGCGGCGAGGTCACGATGGAGTATGAAACCGAGATCTTCTTCGGGCCCCTTTCCTGAGGAGGGGCTCGGCTCCAATGTCGGGGCTCGTCTCCACCTCGAAAGCACTCGTCCGCATCCGGGGTAGGCTACCGGTCCTCGAGACCAACCGAAGGATGCTGTCGTCGCCACCCTGAATTGGCTCTTCATAGCCACCGACAGCGGCGACTGGAAGTCGGTCGAGAGATGCTTCGCCTTCTGTTACGGCATCGCCTCGCACTATCTTCCCAACAGGAGCGGACTCAACACCCGTGTCTTCGTGGGCTCGTACGACGTTCACCTGGTAAAGCCGGGCGCCAGGTGGCTCATCGGCCGCTTTCGCCAGCGCTGAAGCGTACCGCGACTTCTAGCAGTCGGGGCCAAATGTCCACACACCCTCTGGAACAGATCCGGCTCAGGCTGGGCTTGGCGATTCTCGCCATCGGGTGGACGGGTGTAGCTTGGACGGGTGAAGCCAGCGCGCAGCAGCCGAACGACGACCCAACCTGTGACCTTCCGACTCTCGTCGGCCTCGAGCTGCCAACCGTGCCCGACACGGCTCCCGCAATCCAGACCTACGATCGGTTGATACCGTACGGCGGCACTCGTCTGAACCTGGGCGTTGGCCACCTGGTACCGTCGGGCGATCGTCCATCGAGCTGGCGAGACGCACTGCGCCTGCCGCTGTTTCACCTACCCGGGATGAAGCAGTTCGCCTGGATCTCGGGTGGCTGGGCGTACGAGATGGAAACACAGGTGCTGCGCCCGCTGGGAACGAAAGGTCTCGTCGAGACGGGCTACGAGGACCCCTCGTTCATCGTCTACGAGGTCCGCGGCGACTGGCTGCGGTTTCGCTACGCCGCCGGCGAGGGTGATGAGGGTACCGCCTGGACCCATCGATGCTTCCTGCGCGCCTCTCCCGCTCCACTGACCATGCAGCGGTGGGAGGAGCTGTTCCAAAGCGATGAGATCTCGCCGCTGTACTTTCGAACAGGAGCGGTCCACGCTCTCCGTGAGCTGCCGGACACGCTGGCCGTACCCGTGAAGTGGATTCCGTCGGACGAAAACCTGTACCACCTGGATCCGCTGGAAGTGGCCGGAGATTGGATGCGGGTGCGAGTCGTACAGCCTTCCGACTATTGCACGGGCCCGGAGGCCGTCGAGGCGGTAACGCACGAAGGCTGGGTGAGGTGGCGCGACGACGACATCGGTCCAAGACTCTGGTACTACACGCGCGGCTGCTGAGACCAACGAGCGAGCAGTGGGACTGATGCGCCGACCGATAATCGCTGCTAACTGGAAGATGAACCTGGGCCGCGTCGACGAGGCCCTGGAGCTCGCGCGCCGGATTCGCTCGCCCCTAAGTCAGATCCGGGATGCGGACGTCGTGGTGTGCGCACCCTTCACCGTGCTGCCGGCTCTCTCCGACGTGCTGCGGGCGTCTCCGATAGCTTTGGGCGCCCAGAACATGCACTGGGAGGAGGACGGCTCCCACACCGGAGAGATCTCCGCGCGCATGCTGGCTGGTCTCTGCGGCTATGTCATCCTGGGCCACTCGGAGCGGCGTGCCTCCGGCGGAGCGACGGACGACGACCTGACAATCAACAGGAAGGTGCACGCGGCCCTGGCTCATGGCCTCGTCCCCATCGTCTGCGTCGGCGAGAGCGCCGAGCAGAGGGAGGCAGGAGAGACGCACGAGTTCGTCGGCGGCCAGGTCCGGGCGGCTGTGGCCGGGCTTGCCCCGGAGCAGGTCAGCGGATGCGTCGTGGCCTACGAACCGATCTGGGCGATAGGGACGGCGGTGTCAGCCACGCCCGAGAAGGCGAATCGGACCGCCGGTATTGTGGTGCGCGGGACGCTGGCCGATGAGTTCGGAGGGCCGGCCGCGGAGGCCGTGCGAATCCAGTACGGCGGCAGCGTGAGTTCCGATAACATAGGCGCCTTCATGATGATGCCAGAGATCGACGGTGCCCTGGTGGGCGGGGCGAGCCTCACGCCCGGCTTCGCCGAGCTTGTGCAGCGGGCTGTGGGGGCGCGCCTGGACGACCGGGTCGTGTGAGGGGGGGCGGTTCGAGGCGCTGAGCTGTCAGTCTCCGAGGACGATTTCGTCCACCACGCCTACGATAACGGCCCGGATGGCACCGGGGTCGATGCCCAGGATCTGCCTGGCGCCGTTGCCTTCGTCGATCACCAGGACCGTGTCGCCGGGACCGGCCTGCGCCACGTCCACCGCGACGTCATAGTTGCCGGTCGCCTGGCCGCCGGTATCCAGCTCATCCACCAGCAACATGCGCCTGCCATCCAGGTGGGAGATCTTGATGGTGGATACCACCGAGCCCACGACGCGGCCGATGTACACGTTCAGCCGGCCTCGGAAGGCGGACCGTGCCAGGCTGCGGTGGAACTCCGTTGCCTGTCGGCCACGTGCACCTCGTCGACGATGCTGGTGATCGCGAGATCGACGGGGACGAAGACCACCGGGAGCGCCTGGGCCGCCTCGCGGCTGCCGACGACAGTCACCAAGTGGCCGGGTCCAGCCTGTGCGGTGGCGTCCGCTGCTACGGCTGGGTATCCCTCGGGCTCCCTGTCCCGATCCAGCGGCTGAACGACGAGGAACTTCACGCCTTCCAACCCCTCGTACTTCTCGGTGGCGACCACCGTGCCGATCACTCGTGCGAACTTCATGGCCGATTCAAAGCGCCCCGAGCACGCGGCCGGCGAAGCGCGTAACGTCCGAGACGTTGTCCCACATCCCCGGATGAAGCCGAGGGATGACGACGTCGCGCACGAGCAGTCCGGGACCGAGGACCCCTGTTCCGATCTCGACGGCCGCTTCGACGTCTGACACCAGGCCCGAGTAGAGAACGATCCCCTTGCCTCCCAGCCCGTCGGCAAGCCGTATCTCGACGAGCCGGACGTCTGCTCCCTTGATCCCCGCGTCCGCGGCGTGGATCGCGGCGGCCACGGTCGCGGTTTCCACCACTCCCAACGCGTCGGTGACCTCAGGTACGCGCCCGCCGCCTATGGCCTCCACCACCTCGGGGTGAACGTGCGGCAGGATAACCTCGTCGAGCACGCAATCCCCGCCCACGGCCCGACCAGCAGCCAGCGACTCCTGAACGTCCGCCACCGTGCCGCCGATGAGCACCAGGTAGCGGCCCGGCTGGACAGTGCCGGCCTTGATGACTTCGATCTGCGACCGCTTTACCATCGCATCGGCCGCCTCGATGCCTGCAGCGATGCTGCTGAAGTCTATCAGCGCGAGTGCGGGCTCAATCATCCTGCGCGCATGGGTGAGAGGTTTCAACCATTCACACGATCCGGAACGAATCCTTCAGTACGCACCGTCGGATGCGGCTGAAGCTGACAGGGCTCGTGAGACCTTCACCGGTGGGGCTCGCTATGGTGAACGAGCAAAAGCCCTCGCCGCCATAGCCGAGCCCGTCGTAGGAGACTCCGTTCTTCACGAAAATCGAGCAGTCCATCACCCGGGCCATCCGGCTCAGGTTGTCCAGATGCTTGGAGTGCATGACCGCCGTGTGGCGAAAGCCGTGCTCTGCCTTCTTCGCCAGGTCGATTCCCTCGTCGGCGCTTCGCACCCTGGCTACGGGCATGATCGGCATCATCTGCTCGGAGAAGATGAGCGGGTCGTCCTGGGGGACGTCCACGAGCACCAACCGGACCTCGTCGCCCGCGTCGATACCGATCTCGCGGAGCAGGAGCTTGGCGTTCTTGCCGATGAATTCCTTGTTCATGGTGCCGTGCCGGCCCGGCCCCGGCTCGTCGACGAAAATCGACGGGCGGAGTCGATCGAGCTGACCGCGGTCGATCTCCACCGCTCCGTTCGCGCACATGTGTCGCTTCAGCTCGTCGGCGATGGAATCGACGGCGAAGACTTCCTTCTCGTCCGTGCAGATGATGTTGTTGTCGAACGAGGCGCCCCGGACAATGTCACGCCCCGCCTGCTCGAGGTCGGCAGTCTCGTCGACGACCACGGGTGGATTCCCGGGCCCCGCGCAGATGGCCCGCTTTCCACTGGCCATGGCCGCACGGACGACGCCGATCCCACCGGTTACCGTGAGAAGGTTGATGCCCTTGTGCTTCATGATCTGGCCGGCGGTCTCGATGGTGGGCTCCGCGACTGCGCACACGAGGTTCGCCGGGCCGCCCGCCTCGACGATGGCGTCGTTCACGAGCTGGATGGTGTGGTTCGAGCAATCCTTGGCGCCGGGGTGGGCGTTGAACACCGCCGCATTGCCCGCCGCCACCATCGAGATGGCGTTGCACACCACTGTGGAGATGGGGTTTGTGCTGGGAATGATCGAGCCTATGACGCCATAGGCCGCGAACTCCACGACCGTCAGCCCGCCATCGCCGCTCCACGCGCCAGTGTCGAGGAACTCTGTGCCCGGCGCCTTGTTGGCGTTGAGCAGTACCTTCTCGATCTTGTCCTCGTAGCGACCCATTCCGGTTTCCTGCCGCGCCTCGTACGCCAGCGGCTGGGCGTTCTCGCGCAGGGTGCGCCGCATGTGGGCGATCATCTGCTCGCGCACACTCAGCGGGAGGTCCTGCGAGCGTTCCCACCCGATGCGCGCCGCGGCTACTGCGGAGTCCACGTCGGGAAACAGGTTGTCGCCATGCCGGGGCGTGGCGGGAGGCGGTGGGGGCTGGGCGACGACCTGTGGCTCCGGTCGCGGTCCGTGGCGAACCCGGTCCGATTGTCGGAGCTCCGACATTACCCGGTCGATCACGGTCTGGATCTCGGCGTCATCAATCATCATCCGCCCCTGGCCTTGTCGTACCTCGTCTCGCCGTCCACCTCGAGCAGGTCGACGATGGCCATGATGACTCCATCGCAGGGTCGCCGGTCCGTCATTCTCGTCTGTCGGGCAGAGCTTCCGGTGGCGTACAGCACGACTTCACCCATTCCGGCGCCCACGGCGTCCGCCGCGACCCGATACCCGCCGGTCTCCTTTCCCTCTATGTCGAGTTGCTTGAGGACCAGGAACTTGAGGCCCTCGAGGGAAGGCTCCTTGCGCGACGCCACCAGCGTCCCGACCACTCTTCCTAACAGCATAGGCAGCTCCGTTCGCCGACCGGAGGACTTGAATGATCGTTCAAGTCAAGACCGCCGGCCATCGACTCGCCCGTGGGCGAGCCGACGGCCGCGGCTCTCCGGATGCTGCGGGCTCTTATTTCTTGGCCGTCTTCGCAGCGTCGCTCGCCTGACGACCCAGTGGCAGTGTGCGGTCAACGTTGGCATGCGGCCGCGGGATGACGTGGATGGCGACCATCTCGCCGACCTTCTCTGCACCCCGGGCGCCAGCCTCGACCGCCGCCTTGACCGCCGCCACGTCGCCGCGCACGACGGCGGTTACGTAGCCACCACCGGTCTTCTCATAGGAGACCAG
Organism: Gemmatimonadota bacterium; assembly: GCA_039584255.1. Classification (GTDB taxonomy): domain Bacteria; phylum Gemmatimonadota; class Gemmatimonadetes; order Palauibacterales; family Palauibacteraceae; genus JBDGYE01. The sequence goes on along the minus strand of JBDGYE010000004.1, from coordinate 34,990 downwards.
CTCGACCCGGGCCGCCTTGACCATCGCATCTGCCGCCTCGACCATCGCTGGGTAGCTCCGGCACTCGATCATTCCGAGTGCCTCCACAGCCCCATACTCCTCAGCCATTCATGCCTCCCGACGTGGGTTGGTTGAACTGCTTCGTATCCGGATCGCGACCTCTAGTCGCGGCGTTTCGTCTCTGCCTGCCGTCCGCTGACGCCTTCGATGGCGGCGACAGCCGCTCCGTAGCCTGCCATGATGTCGCGTTCCTCTCCGCCCAGGTAGACGCGCCCGAAACTGCCGAACGCCCGGACGTCGAGAATGTTGATGTGGGCCGCTTTCTCAGCTTCGTTGGCCGCCAGCGCGGCGTATCCGGCGGGCTCCACCTCCAGCACGTACAGCGTCTGGCCAGCCAGCAGCATGTGCCCGTAGCGCATCCGGTTCACGAGCTGCACCTGGTGGGCGTCGATGTGCCGGATGATCTGGCTGCTCACCACGCGGGGCTTGATGCGGTCCGCCTCGGCGACGTCCAGTGCCTCCAGAATCGCCGCGCCCGCCGCCCGGACCTCCGACTGTTCGGCATGGTGGACCTCCAGAAGCCCGAACAGCCGCTCGACGATCTGCATACCTGGCCTCACGCGCGTCGACTTGAGGGCGATGTCCGTAATGCGGTTGATCTCGATCCCGGGCGAGATCTCGATCCACAGCGACGCATCGTTCGGCAGGGGGAGGAACCCCCGCGCCACTGTGCCTAGGTAGGCCGCGTGCTGCGGCTGCAGGCTGTCGAGAAAGACGTATGAACGGAGATCGACGGTCATTGGCTTTCCTCTTGGGTTATCGGGACTCCGCTCCCTGAACGATCTTTACGCTGGCGCTGGCTCCGAGCCGGCTGGCGCCCGCTGCGACCATCTTCTTCGCGTCGGCATAGGTGCGGATTCCCCCCGACGCCTTGACGCCCATCCTCGGCCCGACGACCCGCCGCATGAGGGCAACGTCCTCGGCGGTTGCCCCGCCCGGGCCGAAACCGGTAGAGGTCTTCACGAAGTCGGCGCCGGCGATCTTCGCGAGCTGGCAGCCAGCCACCTTCTCCTCGTCGGTGAGGAGCGCCGCTTCGATGATCACTTTGAGGATGGCTCCGCCGGCGTGGACGGCCCTCGCCACCGAAGCGATGTCCCGCTCCACCAGTTCGTAGTCGCGGGACTTCAGCGCGCCCACGTTGTTCACCATGTCCACCTCGGCGGCACCGTCTCGAACGGCCTGCTGGGCCTCGAACACCTTGGTCTCGGTGGAGGTCGCGCCAAGAGGGAATCCGATGACCGTACACACGACGACGCCGCTGTCCTTTAGAAGATCCGCGCACAGCTTCACGTGCGACGGGTTCACGCACACAGAGGCGAATTGGTGCTTCCGCGCTTCGTAGCAGAGCTGCGCGATCTGGTCTTGGGTGGCATCCGGCTTCAGCAGGGTATGGTCGATCATGTGGCTCATGCTTCCATCCGTTGGAGCCACGCCCAGCGTGGACGCGAGGCGGTCGGCGCCCGCGCTGACCACCGGCTGCACTCGATCGACGTAGTTCTGGGCAGAAAGGGCGGGCGCGCTACCGGTGGATCCGCCGGCGTCCGCACCGCCGGCACTCCCGTCCCGCACCAGGACCAGAACCTGGTGGGTTATCTGTTCGATGAGCTGCTCGAGGGTCGCCTCGTCAAACTCCATCGCCCAGCATCATCCCTTCTTCAAGAACCGCTGCTCGATCTGCATGATCTTGCTCACGCGGCGGGCGTGACGGCCGCCTCCGGCGGGTGTCTCCAGCCAGACCCTGACGATCCGCCTCGCCAGGTCGGCCCCGATCAGGCCCGCGCCCAGTGTCAGCACGTTCGCGTCGTTGTGCTCGCGGCTGTTCACTGCTGTCGCCTCGTCGTAGCACATGGCCGCCCGCACTCCCGGGACCTTGTTGGCGGCCATGCACGACCCGATTCCTGCGCCGTCCACCAGGATACCGCGCCACGCGCGGCCCTGCGCCACGAGTTGCGCCACCGCCAGGGCGAAGTCCGGGTAGTCCACGGAGTCGGGACTGTGCGCGCCGCAGTCCGCGACCGCATAGCCGACCCCGCCGATGAATTCCTTCAGCGCCTCCTTGAGCTCGAAGCCCCCGTGGTCCGCCCCGATCGCTACCGTCTTCGCACTCGCCACTCCGGCCGAGGGCACGCGGGGGCCGGCAACCGGGCCCGTGGTCGCGGCGGCGCCTTCGACCAGCGTCAGGTTCCTCTCCATGGCGGTCTGCCGGGCCAACGGAGTGATCAACGCCCCGGCCGGGACGACGAACTCGCCGCCGGGGGTCAAACCCTGGAGGTCCGTCTCCGTGACCAGCCTTCCCGCACGACGGGAAGCGCCGGAGCCGGAGGACCGCTTCGAGACACCCAGGGTGCGGTAGACCACCCGGCGGACAATCTCTCTGACCCTCTGCTCGTCGGTCATCCGTTCCTGGTTCACCAGGCCCGCCACTCCGTCTGGTCGCCAGCCTCGGCCATCTCATCTTGAGCCCGCTCCTCGGCGTCGCCAGCGGCGGGAACCGTTTCCACCTCTTTGCTCTCCGGGGGGGAAGCGGGCCGCCGCAATTCTTCGGGCGCCTCGGGCGGCTGAGCCATGCCGTGACCCGCGCGCTCCTCCAGAAGCTCGAGGTGTTCACGTAACTGGCCTACTGCCGTATCGAACGGCCGGATCGAGCCAGCGGCGCGTGCCTGCATCACGGCACCTTCCATGGTCGTGAGCACGAACCTGGAGAGCGCATCGCGGTCGACGTGGTCCGGCAACCGATCCCCCGCCGCCTCGAGCCATCCCCGAATCCCGCGGGCCCAGCCCGAGAAGTACTGGTCGATCAATCCCTGGACCCGGGGCCTGCCGAAGGCCGTCTCCACGGCCAGACTGCCAACCGGGCATCCTCTTGCGAAGTCCGAGACAACCAGCCTGCCCCGATACACGTCCATGAGAGCGAAGACGCGCTCGATCGGGTCGTTGGTAGCCGCCTCAGCGGGCTGGATAACGGCTTCCTGAAGCGAATCCACGTATCGCTCCAGCACACCGACCAGCAACGCCTCCTTGCCGGGAAAGAAGTGATAAAGGCTGCCGCTGTTGACTCCGGCGGCACGCAGAATCGCAGCGACGGCCGTCCCTTCGAAGCCCTGCTCCTCGAAGAGCCGCGCCGCGACGTCGAGAATGCGGTCCCTGGTATCCGTTCCCATAGCCTTTCTTAGTTGAATAATCAACAATGTTCGCTCCGATATGTCAAGGCCGGGCCCGCCAGGGGCCTGGCGGAGAAGGAGAGACGGCTTGATTTTCGTTGAGCAATCAATCAATGAAACGTGATGGGCGCGTGGGAGTGGGAAGGCGAGGTGGACAACATGCGGATCGATACAGAAATTGTATTGACCGTTCAGTCAATGCCCGGAGCAGGCCGGGGGCAGACGCCACCCGGCGGCTCAGAACAGCTCCGTCTGCGTCTCGAGCGGCTCGACGCACTCGGGGTCGTCGTTGTCTACCCAGTTCACGCGCGTGGAGACGGGGAAGAAGGCGATCCGCTCGGGGGGATAGGGCCGGAGCAACGATTCCAGCTCCCACGGGACCGTCTCCAGGTCCAGCCACAGATCGTGGTCCTTCGGGTCCAGGATGACCGGCATACGATCGTGCAGGTCGCGCAGAGCGTCGTTCGTATCCGTGGTTAGAATCGTGCAGCTGTCCAGGATCTGGCCTTCGGGCGTGCGCCATTGGTCCCAGAGCCCGGCAAAGGCGAACGGACGCCGGTCTCTGAGCCCGATCCAGTAGGGCTGCTTGCGGCGTCCGGCCGGCTGCCACTCGTAGAAGCCATCGGCCACGACCAGACAGCGCCGCTCGTTGTAGGAATCGCGGAACGACGGCCGTTCGGCCACGGTCTCCGAGCGAGCGTTGATCAGAGGCGGCCCGGAACCCAGCTCCTTGGTCCAGTGGGGCACCAGCCCCCAGCGCAGAAGCGCGAACTCCCTGCCGGGACCTCGATCCCGCCCGCCGCCCTCGGTCTCCGGGCGCCGCCTTCGTCGGCGCGCCTCCGGGTCCGCCCGGACGACCGGGATCTCCTGTGTGGGGGCGATATTGTAGCGGGGCTCGAAATCGGGAACTTCGTCGAGCTCGAACAGCGCCGCCCACTCCGCTGCCGGCGTCGCCAGCGTGAATCGACCACACATGATGAACAAATGTACACCGGAACAGGCTCTGCTGCTCCGCCTGCGCGGCTGCCTCCCGTCTGGTTCGGAGCCGCTCGGGCGTTATTCTTACGGAAGGGACAAACCGCGGAGACTAGACCGATGCGCTGCAAGCCGTTCAGAAGCGTTGTTTGCCTTTCGGTAGGCCTGGCGGCCCTGCCCGTGACGGCGGGTGCCTGCTCCGACGACCCTCTTTCGGAGGAACGGGATCGTCTCGACGCGGCCCGCGCGCGCTGGACAGGGGCGAGCCTGTCCAGCTACGGATTCAGGTACCAAGAGATCTGTTTCTGCCCATCGATCGAACCGATGGACGTTCAGGTGCAGGGAGGGGAAGTCGTGGCCGTCTTCCACGTCGGCAGCGGCGAGCCGGTGCCACCGGACCAGCTCTCCTGGTACGCCACGGTGGACGGTCTCTTCGACCGCCTAGAGACCTCGTTGAGCGCGAAGCCGGTGCAGTTCGAGGTGGTCTACGACGCGGCGTTGGGCTATCCGGGGTCGGCCTCGGTCGACATCTCGGAGCAGATCGCCGACGAGGAGTACTCCTTCACGGTGACGGATCTGGCGGCCGTTGACGATTGAGTTACGATCACTGGAGCGAACGGCAGGAATGGAACCCGGCCGGCCCGAGTCGATTGTAGTGAGCGGGTGCTTCGGCCGGCGGGACACCGGCCCCGCGGAGCGAATCCGGAACCCAGCGGTCCCGGGCGGGTTTGTACTTAAGACGATCGGGACGTAAACTGTTAGTGCGCCATCCATACGAGGCTCGTCGGGGCGCGCACGCTGACGTGATTTGGTGATGTCAGGTGGGAGAGACGCTATGAGCGGACGAGCGGACGGAGATCGAAAGTACCGGCGGGTGCTGACCATAGGCATCGCGATTTCGGTGGTTGCCCACGCGGTGATCTTCGTGTACGGACGGCTCCGGGTACAGGTAGCCGGTGAGGCGGGCAGGCCGAACGTCCAGCTGGTGGACCTGGTCGAGGATGCGACGATAACGGACGTACCCCTCGAGGTCGTGGAGGTCCGGCAGAACGAGGCCGAGGAGGCCGGCGGCTCGCCGGGCGGCATGCAGCTCGCGGCTATTCCCAACGTTCCGCAGATTAGCGCGGCCCTTTCCTCGGCTGTGGCGCAGCCCACCGTCTTCCTGGAACGGCTGGAACAGTCGGAGCAGCCGGAGAACCCCGCAGCGAGCTATGCGACGGTTTCCGACTTCCTGGTCTCGACCTCCCCGAATCCGCGGCCCCTTCGTCCCATCGATGACAGACCGGTGGCGGTTCTGGCGGCGATCGGGGCCGGCCGTGGAGTAGGCGTCGGCATCGGGGGAGGGCACTGCAAGCCGCAGCGGCCGCCAATGATCCGCCGCAGCGCGGTCAACTTCGACGTTGTGAGGGGTCCGAGCTTCTAAGCGGTGCTGCCGGATCCAAGTAGCGACTCGAGGGTCGGCGTCATTCGCCGGCCCTTTTTCTTTCCTCCCGCTCCGAGCGCTCGTCGGGGCCCAGCGGCTCGGTTCCACCCAGGCGCTCGCTGAGGCGCCCGGAGACGCCCATGACGTCGGCCCACAGCACGTCGTCCAGCGGGTTGACCCGCTTCGGTCCTCCCGGCGTCTCCTCGTATCCCGCCACCCAGACGGCCGACCATCCCTCGCGGTTCGGGTCATCCCCGACGACGATGTTCAGGTACATGGGCTTCGCCGGGTCCGGACCCGGTTGAGTGTTGATCAACCCCTCGTTCCGATGCGTGTAGTCCAGCGGGTAGCCCTCTTCGACCAGGACGGTCTGGAGGTCGAAGAAGGTCGAGTCCGGCGCGGCCGGAACGGAGAAGCTGGCAAACGGATATCCCGGATAGCCGCTCAGGATCCGGCCGGAAATACACCCACCAGCGGTGCCGGGAACCGTGAGGATCACGGCGACGAGGAAGGCTTTCCCGGCTCCGCTCACATCGACTCCGGGTCTCGTGTGCCGCCTTGGTCGCCGGGAACGGGGGTGGTGTCGGCACCGGCTTCCGGTGGTCCCGACGATCCCGCCGAATCGGCCTCGCCGCCGGCCTCTGCCTCGGCAGCGCTGTCCGCGCCGGTGATCCGGCGAATCAGATCGAGCCCGCGTCGCTCCAACTCGTCGCGGCCGGTCTGCGTGGCCTCGTCCGTCGCATCGCGGGCCGCCTCCCGGGCCACGTCTTCCAACGACGACGGGTCGAGGGCAAATCGGGGCGCTGATGCCGTTCCATCGACGAGGACCCCGATCTCGACAGCGCTACCGCTGCCCAGGTAGCCGGCCAGCGCTCCAACCGCGGCCCCGCCGCCAGACGCGATCCAGTTCGCCACGGCGCTGTCGGGCCGGATCAGGAGACCGAGGTCAAGTCCACCGTCGAAGGCCACCGCGCCACCCACGAGTAGCGCCAGAGCGGTTGAGGTGAGGCTTCCGTCGGGCAGTCGAACCGCACCGTCGCGAATGACGAACGGGCTCGTCCAGCGCTCGAAGCGGAGAGTGTCGAGCGCGGGTACACCGAGGAACGAAGCGAGACCCGCACTCACTGGACCGGACAAGAACCGGCCGTCGCGGATGTCGAAGGCTCCGTCTCCCTGGAGCGCGATGCGCACGGGCAGCAGCAGACGATCGAGGCCGCCGTCCACCGTGAGACCCAGCGAGAGACTTCCCTGTACGAGCCCGCCCAAGGGAGAGGTCTGGGCGAGAAACTCGTCGGCTCGCACCTCCCGGAGATCGAGCTCCAGACGGAAAGGCTCCGCCTCCTGCGCCCCGAGCTGGGCGCTCACGCTTCCCTGGCCTCTGCCTCCGTAGGCGCTGAAGACGGCTTCCTCGATGCGGATCACGGTGGGGGACAGGTGAATCCTCGCGCTCACGTCGGAGAGCCGATACGGGCTCGACAGGAGCGAGTCGGCCGTCAGCCGAATGTTCCCCTGTATCGGGAGCCGGTCGGGCCGCTCCATCTCTCGTTCACGGGCCAGATCCTCCGCGCTCATGCCGGCGAGCGAGCGGCCTCCGAGGCGGGCGAAGGCGATGCGGCCGTAGCCCACCTCCTGGCGGGAAGTGCCCCGTAGCGCGTCGAGATCGAGGCGTCGTGCCCTGACGGCAGCGGCGACCCTCGGGACGCGGCCATCCGCCCGCGAGCCCGGCAACGTCAGGAAACCGCTTAGGGTACCGGTGGAAACAACCCGATCCGCTCCGAGATCGATCGCGAGATCGCGCCAGACGGCCGCGTCGCCCGTAAGATCCACGCGCCCTTCCGGAACGGTGATCGGGACCTGCAGCTTCCCGCCCTCCACCCGCACCCGGCGAAGAAGGACGAAGCCCGAGGCCACCGCGGAAGAGGACTCACCGAGGCGGCCGGACAGCGTCGCGTCCACCTCCAGATCTCCGGTTGCCCGCAGCGGAGGGTCGCCGGTATCGTCGGAGCGCCGGGGCACGACCCGGGATGCCGCCTCCAGTGAGGGCCGCGCCTGGAGAACCAGCTCCCACGTCGGCATCGAGTCGAGCTCCATCCGACCACTGGCCCTCATCTGGCCGCCCAGCAGCCTGCCCTGCAGACGTGTCAGGCGCGCGCTCCCTTCGCCCAGCTGGATCTCGCCCTCCAGCGCTTCCAGCAACGCCCCCTCGGGACTACGGAGTCCGGCCTCGCGAACGCTGATAAAGCCTCTCAGGTGGGGCCTTACTCCCGGAGCCACCGGCCCGCGGACGGTCAGCTGAACGTTGGCCTCACCGACGGCGTCCCACGGGTATCGCTCCCTCATCGAGTCAGACATCGCGGCCGTGAGCTCGACCAGCGGCAGGCTCTCCGCCGACAGCTCTAGATCCACGAGTCGCCGGGACGAGCGGAGGGAGTCCACCCTCCCGCGAAGCGAGAGCCCGATGCGCTCCGCCGACAGCTCACCGGAGTCGATCTCTATCCAGTCGAAGCGCGGCCCAGCCTTCGCGGAAGCGGAGATCTCCAGAGGAAGCCCGCGTACTTCCCGCCCGACGTACGGTGGGAAGACGAACCTGATACTGTCGGATCCGGCCGTCCCGGCCAGTCGGAAGCCCTCATCGGCCTCATGTGAGACCGACCATCGCAGGCGGATTCCGTCCACCTGGACTCGGCGGCCGCGCAGAAGGTCGCGGTAGCCGATCCGCCCGTCCCTGATTTCGAAGTCGTTTACGGCAAAGGAGATCGCGGAGGCGCCGGCACCCTCATCCTCTCGCCCCGACGGAACGAAATCGCCGAAGTTCGTTCGACCCTGCTCGTCGATATGAAGCAGAATGCGTGGGCTCGCGAGGACGATTCTGTCTACCTCGACGCGCCGCCTAAACAGGGGCAACAAACGGGGATCGAGCTGGATCTCGTCGACAGTCGCCAACGGCAAGTCCGAGAAAGGGCCTAGATTCTCGACCCGGATCGCCGAGAGACGGACCGATGGTCGGGGAAAGATCGTGAGCCTGGCGCTCCCGATGGAGATCGGTCGGTTCAGCGCCGCCGAGACACGCGGCTCCAGCCGGTCGGCGAGGCTGGCCGGATCGAGATACGCCCGGAGCGCGACGCTCGCCGCCAGGTAGCCGCCCAGCACGATGACTGCCGCGGCCCCCGCCAGCAGCGCCAGCTTTCCGGCTCGGAAGGAGCCGGCTCCTTCCGCGTTCTTTGGCCTTCGCACCTGCGCACCTCCAAGTCTCTCCAGGCGACCCGTCTCGGGGCGGCGCTCCGCCGCGCGCCGGGCCGTCGCTCTCCGGCTGCCAGCGAGTCGCCTTTTTCGGCCGGGCGACACCATGTGATCTCCACCCGGCCCTACCGTAGTACGGCTGGTCCCGGCCCACGTTCCTGGCCCATCGAACCCGACGCAAGGGCCGACCGGACGGACCTGCAGTCCGATTCCACTTGCCGCCCCACCAGACCCTGAATACCGTGGACCGCGAGGCAGGATGAGGGCCGACCAAAGGGGATACGCCAGTCCCGAGTTGCTGGTCGGGTGGTTGGAGGTGAGATGACAATACCGGCCGAGCCGCGCCGAAGGGAGTTCGAAGAGGAGGCGCTGGTCCATCTCGACGCCCTGTACGGTCTTGCGCTCAGGCTCTCGGGAGGAGACGAGCCCCGAGCGGAGGACCTCGTACAGGAGGCCCTCCTGAAAGCCTATCGAGCCTGGGACAGCTTCGAGCAGGGCACCAACTGCCGCGCGTGGCTCATGACGATCCTGCGGAACACCTTCATCAACCAGTTCCGCCGCCAGAAGAGCCGCCCGACGGACGTGGAGTTCGAGCAGGTGGCGGAGCGCCCTCACTCCCCGGCGCTGTTCGAAGCGGATCCCGAGGGGCGCCTGTTCGAGCGGATTATCGACGCCGAGGTCATCGCGGCCATCGACGAGCTGCCGGAGGAATTCCGCGTCGCGGTCGTGCTCGCCGACATCGAGGGCTTGAGCTATCAGGAAGTCTCCGAGCTGATGGGGATTCCCGTCGGCACCGTAAAGTCCCGACTCTTCCGCGCCCGGAAGAGGTTACAGGAGCGGCTGTACGAATACGCCGTCGAAATGGGGTTCTTGAAATGACCACCGACGCGCCCGTGCCGCCCGGAAGCGAAATGCACGGGGAGCAGGAGCTCACCTGTGAGGAGTCACTCGCCGTCGTGTACGAGTATCTGGATGGCGAGCTGGATCCGGAACGACACGATATGGTGCGCAGGCACCTGGAGAGGTGCCGGAACTGCTATCCTTACTTCAACTTCGAGCGCCTGTTTCTCGACTACGTGCACGAGGTGGGAGCCAGGGGAGAGAGGAGCCAGGACCTCGAGGACAGGGTTCGGGCTCTGCTGGACGAGGAGACCGGCTGACACGGGGAGGGAGGGCGTTGCCGCCTCCGGCTTCGCGTGATAGCCTGACGCTCCAGCGGATCCCTCCGGAGAGCATGGCCACCTGCACGTCGATTCGACGAGGGATGCAACCCGTAACCGATCCAGTGCCAAACCGCATATGAGATCAGCCATGAGCGAGATGCTGACCCGCTTGCTCGACGCCCGCGGGCCGTCCGGCTTCGAGACGGAGGCCGCCGCGGTGTGGCGTGACGAGGCTTCCTCGTTCGCCGAGCAGACCTGGGGCGACGTTCACGGGAACAGCTTTGCAGCGATCAACCCCGATGCCTCTCTCACCGTGATGCTGGCCGGTCACGTCGACGAGATCGGCCTGATGGTCAACCACATTGACGACCAGGGCTTCCTGTACATCAGGAACGTCGGAGGCTGGGACGCCCCCGTGTTGGTGGGGCAGAGAGTCGAAATCCTCACGGGAGAAGGGCCGGTGTCGGGGGTGATCGGACGTCGCGCGATCCACCTCATCAAGAACGAGGACGCCGAGAAGCCGGTGAAGCTCAAGAACCTGTGGATCGACATCGGCGCCGGGTCGGCGGACGAGGCCCGCGAGAAGGTGTCCGTAGGCGACGTAGCCGTGATCCAGTCGGAAACCCTGCAGCTCACCGAGGACCTGATCGCGGCCCGCTCCATCGATGACAGGGTGGGTGCCGCCGTCGTGCTGGAAGCGCTTCGCCGGGCCAAGGAGAAAGGGTGCGCGGTCCGAGCCGTCGCCGTCGCGACGGTCCAGGAAGAGATCGGCTACGTCGCCGGCGGCGGTGCCCGCACGGGCTCATACGGCCTGGATCCGGATGTTGGGATCGCTGTGGACGTGACGCATGCCACTGACCACCCCGAGGTGGACAAGAAGGAGCACGGTGACATCAAGCTCGGCGCAGGTCCGGTGCTGGCCCGCGGTGCGGCGATCAATCCGGTAGTGTACAGCCGGCTGTTGGCGATGGCGAAGAGCCGGGAGATCGAGGTACAGCTGCAGGCGCTGCCGGCCATGACTGGGACGGACGCCGACGCCATCCGCATGTCCAGAGCGGGCGTGGCTACAGGCCTCGTGTCCATTCCGAACCGTTACATGCATACCCCGAACCAGATCGTCAGCGGTGCAGACCTGGACCGGGCGGCGGAGCTCATCGCCTGCCTCCTGGCCGATCTCTCCGAGGACGACAGGTTCGTCCCTCACTGAGCGGGTGACGGGTGGAGGCGCCGAAGAACCACAGTCGGGCCGTCGAGGACTACCTGAAGGCGATATATAAGCTTCAGGAGGACTTCGGGGCGGTGTCCACCACGGCGCTCGCGGAGGAGCTGAGACGCTCTGCCGCGTCGGTCACCAACATGGTGAAGAGCCTGGCTGACCAGAGGCTCCTGGAGCACGAGCCCTATCACGGGGTTCGGCTGACCCCCCATGGCGAGGCGACCGCTCTTCGGATCATCCGGCGGCACAGGGTCATCGAGTCGTACCTGATCGAGAAGCTCGGCTACACCTGGGATGGAGTCCACCCGGAGGCCGAGCGCCTGGAGCATGCCGCGTCCGAGATGCTCATCGATGCGATGGCGCGGGCGCTGGGAGACCCGCAGGAAGACCCGCATGGCTCGCCGATACCGACGCCGTCCGGCCAGATCGCCGACCGCAATCTCGAGCGGCTGGTAGACCTGCCGATCGGTGCTCACGCCTTGGTGCGCGAAGTTCCGGACGACGATTCGGGACGCCTGCGCAACCTGGCTTCGATCGGCTTGGTACTCGGTGTGGAGATCCAGATGCGGGGTCCCGTCGGAGGGGGCAACATCCTGGCGATCCGCATCGCGGGCCTCGAGCGCAAGGTGAGCCGGCAGCTGGCGGCGGTCGTCCTCGTCGATAGAACGGCGTAAGGCGCAGCAGAGACATAAGGAACCCAGGGCGAGCAAATGGCCAAGACGATCAAGGCGGACGGCGACCGCTGGCGCGGCAAAGTGGGCGAGCGACAGGCCCGCGCCGGCTATCGAACAGTGGTCTTCTTCTGCGAGAGCAACGGGCAGCGCCCGTATCGAGTCATCGAGGTCCCCGAGGACAGGATCGGAGGCCAGGAAGACCTCGACCGCATGTCGGAGTCCGATCTCCTCGAGCTGTTCTCGGGAACCGGCTCCATGGACTCTCCCCTGAGCTCCGGCTGACGACGGACATCCACGCCATCGCTACGCCAGCGGACGGCCAGGCTTGAGCACCGTCGACCTGCACCTGCATTCCACGGCCTCGGATGGTCACGCGTCGCCGTCCCAGGTGGTACGGGTGGCCGCCCGGGCCGGGCTCGTGGGCGTATCGCTTACCGACCACGACACAGTGCACGGCATCGAGGAAGCCGCGACCGAAGCCGCGCGGCTCGGCCTCCAGTTCCTCCCGGGCGCGGAGCTGTCGGCCAACCAGCCTGGCCGCTCCGTCCACCTCCTGGCATACGGCTTCGATCTCGACGACCCGGGAATGCGGCTCTTCTTCGACGAGTTCTGGAGCGACCGGATCCGGCGCACGGAGGAGATCGTCGATCGGCTCAACCGCCTGGACGTAGGCCTATCGGTGCAGGACGTACTGCGCCAATCCGGCAACGGGGTTCCCACCAGGGCGCACATTGGCCGGGCGCTGGTGGCAGCCGGATGGGTTGGGGAGATCGAGACCGCCTTCGATCGGTGGATCGCCCGGGGTCGGCCCGCGTTCGTCGAGAAGAAGCCGACACCGCCGGAGGAGGTGGTCGATCTGGTGCACGCCGCCGGCGGTGTCGTACTCCTGGCCCATCCGGGTCGTGATTTCGCGGCAGCGGAGATTCGCGGTCTGGCGGAAGTGGGCCTCGATGGTGTCGAGATCCTTCACCCCCGGAACGGCTACCACGAGCGCAAGATGCTGGGCCGTCTGGCTGATGAGCTGGATCTCCTGCGGGGTGGTGGATCCGATTGGCACGGGCCAGATTCGGCCCGGAGCGGACCTGGAACGCAGCAGGTTCCACTCGAGTGGCTGCACGCGATCGCCAGCCGCTGCGTCCGCGGGAACCGCTGATTGTTCTCATAGCGGTTCGCAGCATTTCTTAACCGACCTGCTGAAGTGAGCTGGTAGAGGCGGAGGATACCGTCGAATGTCAGATACGATGCGCGAGAAGCTGGTGATCATCGGGTCCGGGCCCGCTGCCTGGACAGCGGCGGTCTACGCCGCCAGGGCACAGCTGGAGCCTCTGGTGTTTGAGGGCTCGTTCAGCCGCACCATGATTCCCGGCGGCCAGCTCATGTTCACCACCGAGATCGAAAACTATCCGGGCTTCCCCGAGGGCATCACGGGCCAGGAGATGATGGCTAGTTTCAAGGCCCAGGCCGAGCGGTTCGGCACCCGTGTGGTCACCGAGGACATCGTTGAGGTGGACCTTGCGGGGCGCCCGCTGCGCCTGACATCGGGTGGGGGGACAGAGGTCGAGGCCGACGCGGTGATCGTCGCCACCGGCGCCAACGCCAGGTGGTTGGACGTACCCGGCGAGGAGCGCCTGGCTCAGTCCGGGGGAGGCGTATCAGCCTGCGCCGTGTGTGACGGCGCGCTGCCTCACTTCCGGGACCAGGTGATCGCGGTAGCGGGCGGAGGCGACAGCGCCATCGAGGATGCCCTCTACATGACGAAGTTCGCGAGCGAGGTCGTCGTAATCCACCGGCGCGACGAGCTGCGGGCCTCGAAGATCATGCAGCAGCGGGCGTTCGACAACGAAAAGATCCGGTTCGAGTGGAACACGGTCGTGACCGAAGTCCTGGGTGATGAAGTGGTCGAGGCGCTGAGGCTACGTGACACCATCACCGGCGAGGAGCGCAAGCTGGCGGTGGAAGGCTTCTTTGTCGCCATCGGCCACATCCCCAACACGGGCTTCCTCGAAGGTCAGGTCGCTCTGAAGGAGAGCGGCTATATAGAGACGCCGACGCCCTGGCGCACCGTCACCTCCGTACCCGGCGTATTCGCCGCCGGCGATGCGATGGACGACTACTACCGGCAGGCGGTCACCGCCGCGGGGACGGGATGCATGGCTGCCCTGGACGCGGAGCGCTGGCTCGCTCACGGCGGAGCATGAGGGTCCGGCGCCACCGGGCCATGCGGACCCCAAGCCGATGCGGGGGAACCGGCCGGTGCTCCAGAGGTTATACTCTGGCCGGCCTGATAGGCGGAGCCGAGGGCCCCGTGGCGGCGTTGACGTGCCCTCCGTGGCGGCTCTAGTGTGGGGATGACGTCGATACCCAAGACGATCGCGGATTGTCGGAACCAGCGAAAGAAGGCAGGAAGATAGAGACTATGAGCGACGTATCGACTACGGAGACGGCCGGTTTCGCCCTCTCGCTCACGGAGGAGGCGGCGGAGCAGGTCCGCAACTTCTTCGCGGCGGAAGAGCTGACCGACGAGACGGCAGCGCTGCGCGTGAGCGTGCTGCCGGGCGGCTGCTCGGGGTTCGAGTACGGATTGGAGGTCGACGAGGAATCGCCGGCCGGTGATGACTTCATAATCGAGTCACACGGCGTCCGGCTCATCATCGATCCGTTCAGCGCCCAGTACCTGTCGGGCGTAGTCATCGGCTATCACAGCAGCTTTCAGGGGTCGGGCTTCACGTTCAGCAACCCGAACGCCACCGGCGCCTGCGGCTGCGGGACTTCCTTTTCCGTTTGAGGGCGCCCGGCGCCACGTGACCGATCGACGCGGTGGGGACACCGCCGGTGGCCCCGGGGCCCGGCTCTGCGCGATCCGCGGTGCCGGGCCTCGGTGCATGAGGAGGGACCTCAGATGAGCGATCGCCTCGAGGTCAGAGCCCTCGCGGTCGGACCCTTCCAGTCGAACTGCTTCGTGACCCGGGGATCGTCGGCGGAAAGCACGGTCGTCATCGACCCCGGTGATGAGCCGGGAAGGGTAGCGGCGGCGCTGGATGAGTGGGGAGCTGAGCCGCAGGCGATACTTCTCACTCACGCTCACGTCGATCACGTGGGCGGGGTGGCCGAGCTCGTACGGCGATACGGGGCCCCCGTATACGTTCACCCCGATGACCTGCCGATCTACAACAGCGCGCCACAGCACGCCGCTCTGTTCGGGATCCGGCTGGAGGAGCCGCCCCCGCCCGACGTGTTCTTCGAGCACGGCCAGCGGGTGATCTTCGGCGACCTCGATCTGGAAGTCAGGCACGCGCCCGGACATTCGCCGGGTGGGGTCGTTCTCAGCGGCCCGGGGCAGGCATTCGTCGGCGACTGCGTGTTTGCCGGCTCCATAGGGCGAACCGATCTACCGGGAGGTGACGCGACGACGCTGCTTCGCTCCATTCGCGAGCAGATCCTCACTCTTCCAGGAGACACGGTCCTGCACACCGGACACGGCCCTTCCACGACCGTCGAGCGAGAGGCCGGCTCGAATCCGTTCCTGATCGGTGATCCATCATGGTGGGTCGGATAAGCCGGCCTCGGTGTCCGCACTGCGGCCATTCCTGTCCGCATGGTGACTGCTCGGACTGATGACAGACGAAGCGACGGGCGTCCCGGTGCCCGATGAGACGAAGGACGGAGAGGCGGGGCCCAAGAACCCCAGAAGGCCCGCAGCTGACACGACTTCACGCCTCTCGTACCTGATCCGCGCGCTGGACGGTGCGGCGAAGGTGCTGGTGCTCACCCACGACAACCCGGATCCCGACTCGATCGCCTCGGCTGCGGGTCTCGGCTTCCTGATCGAGCGTACGTGCTCCCTCCCCGTCACGCTGGCCTTCGGCGGGATCATCGGCCGCGCCGAGAACCGGGCCCTGATGGAGGAGCTCGACGTGCCGTTCGAGCGCATCGAGAACATGGAGCTGGACTCGGACACGGTGGTCGCCCTGGTGGATACCCAGCCGCGGGCCGGGAACAACTCTCTGCCGAAGGGCAGGATCGCCTCCGTCGTCATCGACCACCACCCGGAGCGGCCGGAGAGCGGAGCCGTCCCTTTCGCGGACGTCCGGCCGGGCTACGGCGCCTGCGCCTCGATCATCGTCGAGTACATCCGCGCGGCTCGGCTGGAGCCGGAGCGCCGGCTGGCCACGGCGATGTGGTTCGGGATCCAGTCGGAGACCATGGATCTCGGCCGCGAGGTCTCCGAAGCCGACGTCGACGCCAGCCTGTTCCTCTATCCACGCTCCGACCCGGCGGCGATCTCGAGGATCCGGCACGCCCGGGTCCCCCGAGGGCTGTTCCGTTCGATCCACGAGGGCCTGGAGCGCGCGTGGAGCCGCGGCGGCGTGGTCTGCGTACCGCTCGGCCGGATGGACTATCCGGACCTGGCCGCCCAGCTCGCCGACCTGTTCATGCGGGTGCACGGCGTCGAATGGGTGATAGCGGCAGGCCGCCACGCCGACAGCCTGCTTCTTTCCCTCCGCACCTATGTGCCAGGAGCACACGCGGGCGACCTGGTACTATCCGTGGTCGGGGACCGGGGATCGGCTGGAGGGCACGGGGAGATGGCGGGTGCCAGGATCGACCTGCGCTCGATGCCGGAAGCCGACTACGAGACGCTCGTGGCCAGCCTGTTCGAGGAGTTCTGTGAGGCCCTCGGAGTAGGCGACGAGGACAGAGTGCCGCTGATCGAAGTGCAGGCTCCGCCGGAGTCTCCCGATGTGTCGGGCGGTGAGGAAGTGACCCCCCGGTGATTCGCGTTGGCCTGACGGGAACGATCGGTGCCGGGAAGAGCACGGTTGCCGGGCACTTCGAGAGTTGGGGAGCGTTTCGCATCGACGCCGATCGGCTGGCGCGAGAGGTAGTAGAGCCCGGAACGCCGGCACTGGCGGGAATCCGGCGAACGTTCGGTGAGGCCGTGATCCAGGAAGACGGCCGCCTGGACCGGGCGGCGCTTCGTCGGCTCGTGTTCGCGGATTCAGAGGCCCGGGCGCGCCTGGAGCGGATCGTCCACCCGGTTATCGATGTGCGGCGCACGGAGTTGCTGGCCGAGGCCGAACAACGAGGCAGCCGAGTCGTGGTGCTGGAGATACCGCTCCTGTTCGAGAAGGGGATTCGAGACGAGTTCGACGTCACCGTCGCTGTGGACGCGCCCGTGGGGCTGCGCCGCCGGCGTGTTCGCGAGAGCCGGGGAATCTCAGCACCGGAGTTCGAGGCCATGAACCACGCCCAGTGGCCCGGCGATCGCAAGCGAAGCGCAGCCGATCACGTGATCTGGAACGAGGGAGATCGGGCGGTCCTCGAGACGGAAGCACGGCGGGTCTGGGATGCGGTGACACGGGCCAGCGACGAGTATGAGCAGCGGGCCTCAGAGCCGCCGGTCGAGTGGCGGCTCGATTTGCATACGCACACGAGCGCGTCCAAGGACTGTCTCAGCGAGCCTGCCGAGGTGGTACGCCGGGCCAGGGAGCTGGGCCTGGACCGGATTGCCGTGACCGATCACGACGAGATCGACGGAGCGTTCGCCGCGCGCGACATCGACCCGAAGCTGGTGATCGTGGGAGAAGAGGTGCGCACCGGCGAGGGCCTGGATCTGATCGGGCTCTTCCTCGACAGGCATATCCCGCCCGGCGGGACCTTCCGGGAAGTCGCCGCCGAGATCCGGCGACAGGGTGGGGTGGTCTACCTGCCCCACCCGTTCGACGTGTACCGCGGCACGAGCGAGACTTTCCTTGAAGGGGTGGCCGACTGCATAGACTCGGTGGAGGGCTTCAATGCTCGCATCCACGATCCGCGACGCAATCTCCGCGCGCAGGATTGGGCCCGGAGTCGCGCCCTGCCGATGGGTGCCGGAAGCGATGCGCACCTTCTCAGCGAGCTCGGAGCGGCGACGGTCACCACACCTACGTTCGAGGGCCCTGACGCCTTCCTGTCGGCCCTCCGCTCGGGCCGCATCGAGGGCAGGTCGTCGAGCCACCTCGTGCACCTGGGATCCACCTGGGCGAAGATCTGGACGCGGTTGGGGCGGAGCCCGCGCCAGCGCGGTTGACAGTTCCGAGACGGCCGCGATAGCGTCCGTTTCCTGTTTCCCAAGGGAACGCACCGCACCAGGAGGGTGGCAACGCCGATGCCAGATACCGACCGCGGGATCGCGCTCGACCGTCTGCGGAGCGAGCTGGTTCCGGGTCGGAAGGTCGTCCTGACCACGCACATCAACGCGGACGGCGATGGCGCCGGGAGCGAGACGGCGCTCGGCCACTTCCTGGCCCGGAAGGGCCTCCATCCCACGATAGTCAATCCGACGCCGTTTCCCGAGCAGTTCGCCTTCCTGGTCGAAGGTCTGGAAGTACACACCTCCACTTCCTCGGAGGGAAAGCGCGCTCTCGACGAGGCGGATCTGGTACTCGTGCTGGACACCTCGGAGCCGTCGCGCCTGGCAGGGATTCCCCCGCGCCTGCGCGGGCGACGCGTGGCCGTGATCGATCACCACCCGCCAACGCCGACCTCGATCGGGGATCCGGCGATTCGCGAGCCGGGGGCAAGCGCCACCGGCGAGCTCGTGTTCGACTTGCTGGAGGCCGAGAGCGCAGAGATCCGCCCGATCGAGGCGATGGGGCTATACGTGGCCATCGCCACGGACACGGGATCGTTCCGCTACGCCAACACCAAGCCGCGCACGCACGAAATCGTCGCGGCGCTGCTCCGGGCGGGCGTCGACCCGGAGGCGATGTACCGCAGGCTGTACGCGCAGTATACGAAGGGGCGCCTGGAGCTGATCAGCAGGGCTCTCTCCCGTTTGCATGTTCACGAGGAGATGCCCATCGCCTGGATTCGGCTCGAGCACGCCGACCTGGCGGAGACCGGTACGACGAAGGAAGATCTGGAAGGGATCGTCGAGTTCCCGCGGCGGATCCGCGGCGTGGAGGTGGCGATTCTCCTGCGCGAGCTGGGAGACGGTCGTACCAAGGTCTCGCTCAGGTCGACCGGGAGCGCGAACGTGGCGGCCATCGCACGCGGGCTCGGCGGCGGCGGACACGAGAAGGCGGCCGGAGTGGTCGTCGACAAGCGGCTCGAGGAGGCCGAGCGGGTCGTGCTCGCGGCCGTGGCCGACACCCTCTGAGGAGCGTTTGGCGGCCATCGAGTAGAGTATGCGGCCACCCCTGTTGCCCATCCCGCTCACGGCTTTACATTTAATGTGTCCTGCCTGTCCAACCGCCGATTCCGGCGGCGTGATCCTGTGTCTCCTTGCGAGGGAGTGATGGAGCACAAAGGCGACGGGGCGGGCGGGAGCCCCACGGAGATAAGCGAAGGGCTGAGCGCGCAAATCGATTCCGAGCTGGCCCTAAGGCTTCGCGAGCTCGGCCGGCACGTATCGCCGAGCGAGATCTCGGATGTCTGGATCTTCCCTCCGCTTCCCGACCTGGAGGGCTCGACCGAGTTTCTCCTCTTCACCCGGTTCATGTCAGACCGGATGCGCCGTTTATGCGCAGCCGAGTTCGCCGATAACGTGAACGGCAACGGCGCCGCAGCGAAGAGCGCCGAGAACCCCAGCGGAGACGGGTCTCCCGTCGTGGACGGAAACGGTAACGGAATAGGCGCCAGCGTCACCGACCCCGCCTTCCCGGGGCGCATCACCGAGTACGGTGCCGCTCCGTCGCATCGGATTCCCCGTCTCGTGGCAGGGATCCGCAAGCGCCTCGGCGACGTCACAGATCCCGTCCACGTGGAAGTTGACGGGTGTCCTTACAGCTGGGACCGCCTGGTGACCGTCGAAGACGCGCCTGATTGATAGAAGGATATCCCAGCGTTAGCTTGCCGGCTCAGCCGGGACTGGCGCTCGTCGCCTCCGCGCGACGGGCGCTTTGTCATTCTCAGGACATTACTTACAGGATCGGCTCGATGTTGGAGCAGGCCGGGTAGATGGAAGAACTCAACATAGGAATCGCCGTCGCCTTCGCGGCCGGTATCCTGTCGTTTCTGTCACCGTGCGTTCTCCCGCTCGTCCCATCGTATCTCTCTTTCGTGAGCGGGGTCGGGATCGAGGAGCTCGAGGAGGGCGGTGGGGGCGTGCGGAGTGTGGCATTCACTCACGCCCTCTTCTTCGTGCTCGGCTTCAGCCTGATTTTTCTGGCCCTGGGCGCATCCGCGACTCTCATCGGACGGCTCCTGCGGGAGTATCAGATCTGGATCGCCCGGGTGGGAGGCGTGGTGATCATCCTGTTCGGGCTCTACCTCTTGGGAGTCCGCCCCTGGAAGGCGATGGCGCGTGAGAAGCGGGTACACCTGCGCGATAAGCCCCTCGGCTATCTGGGCTCGACGCTCGTCGGCTTCACGTTCGGAGCCGGCTGGACCCCATGCATCGGCCCGATCCTGGGAGGTATCCTCACCTTCGCCGCCACGCGGCAGACCCTGGTCGAGGGTGTGGTACTGCTCGGATTCTACTCGGCGGGGCTGGCAGTCCCGTTTCTCGTGAGCGCGCTCGCGCTGGGTTGGTTTCTCTCGACATTCCAGCGCTTCAGGCGCTTCGTTCCCTGGGTAGAACGGGTGAGCGGCGCACTTCTGGTGCTGGTGGGCGTGCTGCTGGCGAGCGGGCGGTTCACGGCTCTTGCGGCCTGGGCCACCCGGTTCACGCCGAGCTTCATCCTGGAGCGGATCTGAGGGTCGGACGTCAGGTTTCCTGAGGGCGCCGGTGCCGCGACGGGCCCGATAGCGAGGGCTCCAGGCTAGACGGCCCGTTCGTGCTCGATCTCGTCCTCCAGTAACTGGCGCTCCAGGAGCCGCGCGTATACGCCCCGCATGGCAAGCAGCTCCGCGTGACGGCCCGTCTCCACCATTCGCCCGTCCTCGAGCACGAAGATGAGATCCGCCGAGGCGACCGCCGAGACCCGATGGGACACCACGATCGTCGTCCGGTCCCTGGAGTACTGCTCGAGCCCGGCCAGAATCGCCTCCTCCGTCGCCGTATCCACGGCCGACAGGGCATCGTCCAGGATGAGCACCGGCGATTCGCGGTACAGCGCGCGGGCGATCGTGGCCCGCTGTTTCTGCCCGCCGGACAGGTTCACCCCGCGCTCGCCCAGCATCGTCTCGATTCCGTCCGGGAGCACATCCAGCGTCGCCCGGAGCTGTGCGATCTCCACAGCCCGGGCGAGCTTCAGATCTTCGCCTCCATCGCCGCCGCCTTCCCGGTGGAGGACCAGGTTCTCCTGCAGGGTGAGGCTGAACAGGAACGGGTCCTGGGGCACGACCGACACCGCTCGGCGCAGGTCCGCAAGGGCCACGGCTCGCACATCGACTCCGTCCAGGCGCACCGAACCCTCGGTCACGTCGTACAGACGGGGGATGAGCCTCGCCAGCGTGGTCTTGCCGCTGGCCGTTCCGCCAACGATGGCCACCGTCTGCCCTGGCTCGATCCGCAAGGAGATGTTCCGCAGTACCCACCGTTCGCTCCCCGGATAGCGGAACGAGACACCCTGGAACTCGATCTCGCCTCGGGGATCCCGAAGAGCCACGGGCGACTCGGGCTCGCGGATCGCGACCGGCTCCGCCAGCAGCGTGTTGATGCGGCCCATCGATGCCGCCCCGCGCTGGAACAGGTTCGTCACCCAGCCCACCGCGATCATCGGCCACATGAGGAGCGTCAGATAGAAGCCGAAAGCGACGAACTCGCCTACTGTGATGGCGCCGGCCATGACCTGGCGGCCGCCGAACCACAGGACCACAACCGCGCCCAAGCCCCCGAGGAACATCAGCGATGGGAAGAACGCCCCCCAGATCCGGGCGAGGCTCATGTTCCGGTCCTTATAGCCCCGGTTGAGCTCGGCGAACCGGGCGGCCCGATCCCGCTCGCGAACGTACGCCTTCACGATGCGGATCCCGGCCAGGTCCTCCTGGACGAAGCTCGAGATGGCCGAGAACTGCTTCTGAATGGCCTCGAACCGGGTGTGGATCCGCCTCCCGAACCAGAGAACCGCAGCCGGAATCATGATCATCGGAATCATGGAGGCGAGCGTGAGCGCTGGGCTGATCCAGATCATCAGGGCCAGAGCGAAGATCGATACCGCGGTCGTGTTCACCAGATACATGATCGCGGGCCCCGCCACCTGCCGGACCGCCAGAACGTCGTTGGTGGCCCGGCTGATGATGTCGCCCGTCCGCCAGCGGTCGTAGAACTCGGAGGGTAGCCGCAGGAGATGGGAGAAGATGTCGTTCCGCAGGTCGGTCTCGATGCGACGGCTGATGCCGTTCAGGAGCTCCCTCATCCCGTAGCGGGCCGCGCCTCCCAGGACGGCGACCAGGACCAGGAGCAGCGCATACCGGACTATGCCGGCCCGGTTCAGCTCCTCGCTGAGGCCATCGATCGCCAGCTTCAGGATGTACGGGCTGAGGATGGTGAACACGTTGGCAACCACGACCAGCAAGAGGCCTGCGATCACGCCCCTCAGATAGGGGCGGTAGTACGGGAGCAGGGTGCGAAGCTGTGTCATCCGGTTTCCTGGGCGCTCTCTCCTTTGAGCCGCTCGCCCCGCAGGGTGTGACCTCCGGCGGCCGCGGGCGGTATACTAAGAGAAAGGGGCTCGCGCCACCAACGGAAGGCCGGAGCTGGTCCGCTTCCTGCGCGCGATGTCCGGGTCGGAGCGGCTCCTCCACGCGAGGGCCGAAGGAAACGCCATATCAGGGGGCTGGACGGATGCGAACACATTTCACATTGGCTGCGGTTCTTGCGTTCACCCTGGCCGGCGCCGTGTCGGCGTGCGGTGGGGAAGGAGCCGATGAGGACCAGCAGGCCGCCGTGGACCGGGAACTCGACCTGGCCATGGCGGAGGACTCTCTCGCCGAGTTCGGCGACGTGGCGGCCGAGGGCCGGGACGAGCCAACCGAAGCCGGGACCGACCAGGCGCCACCGCCCAGGCGGTCTCCCCCACCGGCGACGCCTACGCAGACGGCTCCTGAGGAGCGCGCCCCGGCGCCGCGCCAGGATCCGCCGCAGCCCAGCGGACCGCGGTACGAGGAGGCCGCGGTGGCCGCCGGCACCGGCGTGCGGGTGAGCCTGGACCATGAGCTCAGCACCAAGGACAACCAGGCGGGCGACCTGTTCACGGCGACACTGCTCGCTCCGATCACCGATGGCCGCCAGGTGGTCGTGCCGGCCGGGGCAAAGTTCCGCGGCGAGGTCACGGCGGTGCAGGCGTCCGGGGGCCAGGGCCAGCAGGCGGTGATGAAGATCGACTTCTACGAGGTCTCGTTCGACGGCCAGACGCACCCGGTGTCGGTGACGGTCACCGACGCCAACCCGACGACCAAGGGGCGTGACAGCACCGGCGAAAAGGCGGCCAAGATCGGCGCCGGCGCCGTAGTCGGAGGGATCCTCGGCCGGGTCATCGGCGGCAACGCGGCCGGGACCATCATCGGCGGCGTGCTGGGCGGCGCGGCCGGGACCGCCATCGCGCTCGGGACCGAGGACGTGGACGCCGTGCTGGCAGAGGGCTCCGAGATGGGCCTGCGCCTGGACGAGCCGCTGACGGTAAGGCGGGAGGTCGAGTCCGGATAGGCTCACGCTCCCGGCCCCCTGAACGCGACCGTACTACCGAGGCGGCGTCCCTCCGTGGGGCGCCGCTTGTCCCTTGTGCCCGGATACGGGCCGCACGAGGCCGACGAGGCCGATCCGGGGTGCTCAGTATCCCAGCGCCCTTCCATCCCGGCGGCGATCCGCCGCCCCGTAGAGAGTGCCGTCCGGCCCGATGTGGATCGACTGGACGTCGCCGGAGACGCCCTGGTTCCCGGATCTGTCCTTCCGCTCGGCCACCGCGTGCCCACGCCGCTCCAGCTCCGCTACGGTGGCCCGGTCGAGCCCACCCTTCTCGTAGCGCAGGGTGTCGGGGAGGTTCTGGTGGTGGAAGCGCGGAGCGTCCACCGATGCGCGCACGGGCAGGCCAAAGTCGATGTGGTTGGTGACGATCTGGAAGATGGTGGTGATGATGGTGGACCCGCCCGGTGTGCCGGTCACGAGCTCGGTCTTCCCCTCCGGGTTCAGGACGATCGTCGGCGCCATGGCCGAGAGCATGCGCTTGCCCGGCTCGATGGCGTTCGCCTCTCCCTGAACGAGCCCGTACTGGTTCGGCACCCCGGGTTTGGCCGTGAAGTCATCCATCTCGTTGTTGAGCAGGAAGCCGGCACCGCGGACCACGACTTTGGAACCGAACCAGCCGTTCAGAGTCGTGGTCACCGCCACCGCGTTGCCCTCCGAGTCCACGACCGATATGTGGGTCGTCTGGGTCGGCTCCACCGGAACGCGACTGAATTCGCGGGAGTCCGACGCGCGGCTCGGATCGATGCTCGCCGCCAGCGAGTCGGCGTAGGTCTGCGAGAGTATCCGCTCGACGGGCATCTCCACGAAGTCGGGATCGCCCAGGTAGTAGTTCCGGTCGGCATACGCCCGGCGCATGGCCTCCACGGCCACGTGAATCGCGTCCGGCGAGTGCCAGCCGAGGCCCTCGAGGTCGAAGGACTCGACGATGTTGAGGATCTGGCCCAGGGTCACGCCGCCCGACGAGGGCGGCGGCATGGAGATGATCCGGTAGCCCCGGTACTCTACGTCCAGCGGCTCGCGCCACACGGCACGGTACGCCGCCAGGTCCTCCTTGCTGACGAAGCCTCCACCGCGCTCCATCTCGGCCGCCAGCGAGTCGGCGATCCAGCCCCTGTAAAAGACCTTCGCCCCCGAGTCGGCGATCGCCCGAAGAGTCCGCGCCAGATCCGGCTGCCGGAACAAAGTCCCCGGCTCCGGCACCTCGCCGCCCGGAAGGAAGACCTCGGCGCTGGCCGGGAACCAGCCGAGCGTGTCTGCCTTACGGGCGATGGAGCGCTGGTGCTTCTCCCGGATAGTGAAACCGTCGCGGGCCAGCCTGATCGCCGGCTCCACGAGGTCGGCCCACGGCAGGCTGCCGAAACGCTGGTGGGCTTCGGCCATGCCGGCGACCGATCCCGGGACCCCCGAGGCCAGATGGCCCGTCCAGGTCGCTCCGGTGACGTTGCCGAGGCTGTCGAGGAACATCTCTCGAGTGGCGGCTCCCGGAGCCTCTTCCCGGAAGTCGAGAGCCGCCGTTGTGCCATCGGCCATGCGCGCTACGAGGAAGCCTCCGCCTCCTATATTGCCGGCCTCCGGGTTGACAACCGCGAGGGCGAACTGCGTGGCGACCGCCGCGTCCACGGCGTTCCCGCCGGCCCGGAGGATCTCCAACCCCGCGGCGCTGGCCAGCGAGTCGGTGCTGACCACCATGCCGTCGCGGGCCACGACCGGCCCAGCGACCGCGGGATAGCGCCACCCGGCCGGGAAGAACGGACCGGGAGAGCCGTCTCGAAGAATGGTCTGAGGCGGAGGGCCGGTCGAGCACGCCCCCGAGACGAGGAGTGAAACGAGACCCACGGCCACCGCGCCGTGGAACCAGTGTGCGGCCAGATGTTGGGCTGACTTTCTCATGGCGGCCAATCTACGTCCCGTGTTTGCCGTTCCACACCGTACCCGCAATCTTGGGAAGTCTCACGGCCCAATCCGCGCCCACAGAAGTCTCCTGCCGAGTTGAGCACGATGAAGCGAGCCACGCTAGCAGCTCTCGTTCTAGCGATCGCGGTTCCCACAACCAAGGCCGATGCCCAGGTGACCCTGGGGGTGTTCGGAGGAATGAACCGCTCGGACCTCAGCGGTGACGCCCCGGATGACTTCTCCTACAAAGGAAAGACCGCCTTTGCCGCCGGCCTGATTGGGGAGCTCCACCTCACGGATGACGTGTGGGCGGCGGCACGAACCTGTGGCAACGTCGATCGCTGGCGAGTGAACCGGGCCGTTGGTAGTCTGTGCGAACGACATCAATCGACTCGCCCGGACCGGCGCCGCATCCTCTACCAGAGAGAGCCATGGACCAGGAGGCCAGAGCCCTGACGCTGTCCGCATGGATGAGCCTGCTGATGGCCGGACTCGGGATCACGTTCGGCCTGCTGACACAGTCGGACGCGATCATGCTGGACGGCTTCTTTTCCCTGGTCGGCTTCGCGATGGCGCTCGTCACCGTTCGCGTGGCGAGGCTGGTCCAGCAGCCCCCCGACGAGCACTTCCACTTCGGCTACGCTCAGTTCGAGCCCTTCCTGAACACGATCAAGGGGCTGCTCATTCTGGGTCTAGCCGGCTTCGCGTTCGCCGGAGCGGTCGACTCGATTCTGCACGGAGGACGGGACCTGAAGCCCGGCCTCGCTACCGTATACGCTCTCGTGGCCATGGTCGGTGGGCTCTCGGTCGCGGCGGTGCAGAAGAAGACCGCCCGCCGCACCGGCTCGCCGTTGCTGGAGGTGGACTCGAAGAACTGGATCCTCGACGGCATGCTGAGCGGGGTCGTCGCCCTGGTCTTCGTGGCGGCCCTGTTCCTGAGCCGCAGCCGCTGGGCACACGTGGTGCCCTACATCGATCCTGCCCTCGTGATCGTCCTGGTCATCGCGATCATCGGGATCCCGCTTCGGATCGTGCGCGACAGCTTGAGGGAAGTACTGGCATTCGCGCCCGCCGCGGAGGTGCAGACCGAGGTACGACGCCGCTTCGATGGCGCTGTCGAGGGGATCCCGCTGCAGACCTCGCACGTGCGGATGATGAAGGTCGGGAGGTTCTTCTACATCTTGAATCAGCTCGTCGTGAGCCCCGAGTTTCGGATGGGAAGCGTCAGCGAGTTGGACCGGGTGCGAGAGCGGATCGCGAAGGCCATGGAAGGGCTCGAGCCGCCGGCGGTGATCGACACGGTATTCACGGAGGACGAGAAGTGGACGGAGTGATGCACAACGCGGAGGCCAGCGCGCGGTCCGCGGTCCACGGCGAGGAATGCCTGTGACGCCCCTGATCGCTGCCCTGTACATGGCTTCGGCTGCCAGCTTCGCGGTCGCTCTTCTTGCCGGTACGGTATGGTTGGTGCGTCGAGATCAGTCTTCCTACGGCTGGTTCGGCCTCGCGGCGATGGCAGCCGGGGCCGCGACATTCACGGAGCCACTCTTCTATACGGCGGATACCATAGAGGCCTTCGTCGGGGCACTCCGGTGGCAGGTTCTGTTCCTCGCCGTATTCCTCGGTTGCTTCACCTGGTTCCTGATGAAGTACGCCGGAGTGGAAAGCAGGCGCCTAGGCTATCTGATCCTCACCGTGGTGGTTGTTCTCGCGCTCCTGAACCTCACCTCTCCGACCACGCTGCTGTACTCCAGTATCACAGGCCTCCGCTCCATTAGCCTTCCCTGGGGAGAGAGTATCGTCTTCGCCGAGGGGACTCCGCCCAGGTACTGGCCGCTCATCAACCTTCCGGGCCTCCTTATCTCGATCCTGGTCGTTATTGGAGTTCGCAGGTTGTGGCGCTCCCAAGCGCACCAGCGCGCCGTGGCGCTCAGCCTCGCCTTCGTCCCGTTTGCAGTCACCTTCTGGATCATCGCGCCTCTCTCCGAGCTCGGCGTTATCCACGCACCCTACCTGTACTCGTTCGCGTATCTAGCCGTCGTCATGCTCATCGCATACGAGCTGGCTTCCGACGTCGCGCGCGCGGCTACGCTGGCGGCCGATGTGAAAGCGAGCGAACGGCGCTGGAGGGCTCTTCTTGACAACGTGGAGCTGTTCGTCACCGAGGTGGATCGCGAGGGCAGCATCAGGTACGTGAATCCCTACTACACGCGGGTGACGGGCTGGGCGCCGGACGACGTCGTAGGGCGCAGGTTCACCGAGATAGTCCCAGAGGCGGATCGCTCCGAGTTGCAGGCTCGCTTCAACGAGAACCTCATCACGGAGAATGGGACACCGACAGAAGTCTCGTTTGTGACTCGGGACGACCGGATCCGGGACGCCATCTGGGCTAGTGTCCCCCTGCTGAACTCGGCGGGCGAGCTGATGGGAGTTCTGAGCGTGGGGTCGGACGTGACGGAGCGCCGAAAGGCTGAGAGTGCCCGGGATAAAGCAACTCGCGAGCTGGAGGAATTCAAGCGTCAACTCGAGGAAGAGAACCTCTTTCTGCGACAGGAATTGGAGACGAGCCACGGGTACAGCGATATCGTGGGTGAGAGTGACGCGCTCAGGTATGTCCTTCACCGGGTCGAGCAAGTGGCGAACACCGATGCCACGGTCCTGATTGAAGGCGAGACTGGAGTGGGGAAGGAGCTGGTGGCCAGGGCCATACATCGGCGCAGCTCGAGATCGAATCGTCCGTTTATCACCGTCGATTGCGGAACCCTCCCCGCGAATCTCATTGAGAACGAACTCTTCGGGCACGAGAAAGGCGCGTTCACCGGGGCCACAGGATTGCACAAAGGGCGATTCGAGCTGGCCGATCGGGGCACCATCTTTTTGGATGAGATCGGAGAGCTGCCGCTCGACCTGCAGGTCAAGCTGCTGCGGGTACTGGAGACCGGAGAGTTCAGCCGGGTCGGCGCGTCCCGATCTCGGTCCGTCGACGTACGGGTGATCGCCGCGACGAATCGGCACCTGGAGGCGGAAGTCGAAGAGGGACGACTGCGCGAGGACCTGTTCTATCGCGTCCACGTCTATCCGATCACGGTTCCGCCGCTGCGGGTGCGGCGCGAGGACATCCCTCTGCTGGTCCACAGTTTCGTCCGCCGCCTCGCCGCGCGCCTCGGTAAAGCAATCGACACCGTGCCGGGTCCCACGATGCGCCGGCTTACCGAGTACTCCTGGCCCGGAAACGTCCGCGAACTCGAGAACGTGCTCGAGCGAGCGGTGATCCTGTCCAACGGCAGTGCGCTGAGCCTTCCGCCCGGCTTCGGAGCCTTGCAACCTGCCAACAGCGGCCCGATTCAAACCGACCCTCACGTCTCCTTGGACGAGTTGGAACGAAAGCACATCGGCAATGTGCTCGAAAGCACCGAGTGGAAGATCGAGGGAGAGGACGGCGCGGCGGCTCGACTGGGCCTGAAGCCGAGCACCCTGAGGTCGCGCATGAAGAAGCACGGGATTCGCCGCACGTCCTGAGACCAATCCAGCCTCTCTCCCGCAGAAACAACCCCGGCCGTCCGCAAGGCGGCCACGATATGTCGTGGCTCCACGAGATTTCGTGGCGGCCGGGCCGACCCGCTGGAACCGATCCTTCCTGAGTCAGCCGCCTAAACAAATATAATAAATACGTTTACGATCTTGTATGCGGTTCGAGGCACGACAAGTCCGCACGGCACGCCGTATGCCCCGATTGGGTCTTCAGACGCTGGCTCGCGGATCCGCCGACGGATCAGACTCACGCCCATGGGGAGGTTGAAATGACTCGGCAAACAGACCAGGAGGGTTCGAAACGCCGCGGCGGCAGCCAATGGCGCGCCTGGGTCGTGACACTGGTTCTGGCCCTCTTGCTCGGCGCGCCGCCGGCGAACGCGCAAGACATGCCGGAGCCGAGGTCGCGAACCCTGAACGGCCACGATTTTATTCCGTCGGCGCGGGTGTTCGATCCCTTCATCGTCACCTACGTGAAGAACAACACGGGTGCTGGCACCGCGTTCGACGTGAAGACCGAGGTGCCCGATCTGGACGGAGGAACGGTCGACCTGGTCGGGAACGTCACCTTTCTTGGCATCGGCTTCGGCTACCAGCAGGCGTTCGCCGACTGGGTCGCGGCCTACATCGACGTCGGGGGCGGCGGCCGGTTCGGCACGGAGGTGGAGTCCGTCGTCTCGGCTGGACTGAACGCCTACGTGGACTTCGCGCTGGGAGCGAAGTTCCGGCTGTGGCGGAACCGCAACTTCTTCCTCTCCGCCAACTTCGACTTCGCCAACACCGGAGTGAGCAGCATCAACGTGCTTAACTGGGTGCGCACCGTCGTGGACACGGGTGAGCTCACGGACTCGGCGCTCGTAGCGAAGGGCAGCACGGGCAGCCTTCGGGGCGGACTGAACCTCGCGTACGCCCCGGCGCCGTGGCTCGGCCTGTCCGGGCTGGCGCTGTTCGGCCTCGGGAACGCCGTGGGCGACCTGGACAGCGAGTTCGCGTTCGAGGGTGCGATCTCGGCCGACATCGACTTTGGCGCCATCAGCTCGGTACCGATCGGGCTCCTGCTGGCCTTCGACTCCAACTCGTTCACCCAGGAGGGGGGGGACATCACGACATCGATCGACTCTTTCATCTGGGGGATCTTCTACACGGGCCGGGACGACTTCAGCATCGGGCTCGAGTTCCAGAACTCGAAGCTGCCGCTCCGCCAGGCTGACGAGACCATCCGGGCGAGCGAGGTGAGCATCAACCTCCGGTACTGGTTCTGAGATCCAGGACCGTTCTAGCAATGGAAAGGTCGGATCCATGAACGCACGTACGAAGACCGCGAGTATTCAAGAACGTCTGACCGGCCCGTATGTCACCTGCCTGGTTCTCCTGCTGTTCGCAGGCGTGACCGTTGCGCCCGCCGGAGCCCAGGATATAGCGACTCCAATCGACCGCTCCCTGTACGCCGGGCAGTGCGACTTCAGCAACATCCCGGGAGTCGTCTGGTGGGGCACGGAGAGCAAGATGACGGTCGAGCGTCTCGCCTCGCTGGCCGGCCCGATCTACTGGTTTTCGCCCGATGAGCCGCTCCTCCGGGGAGCCGACGGTAGGGACATCAGGATGCCCGCCCACCTACCGTTCGAGGACAGCGCCTCGGCGCCGGTCGTGTACTTCCAGCTGGACGAGATCGTGACGTTCGAGGACTACCCGGGGGAAGCATTCACTCTCGACCCCGACGACAAGGGTCAGTCGGTCCTCGACCTCGCGGGCATCGGTGTCGTGCGGCTCGGCTACTTCGCTTACTACCCATCCGAGGCCGGCTTGGGGGCACACGAGCACGACCTGGAGGCAGCGGAATTCAAGATCGGCGTGATGCGGACCGGCGGACCGGTGCTGCAAGAGGTCACCGACGCCACCTGCGACGACGAAACCTACGTCGTCATCGTGACACGTGTGGTGGGAAAGGCACACGGCATCGAGTGGTTTTGGAACATCAGTGAAGTGGATGTCGAGACGAAGATGCCGTTCACCCTCCTGGTCGAGGAGGGCAAACACGCCGTGGGCACGGACAAGAACGGCGACGGCTACTTTACCCCCACCTACGACGTCAACGTGCGGGTGAACGATGCCTGGGGAACGCGGGATGTGATCTCGTCCGGCGGCCTGGTGTCGGGAAGCTACCAGTCTTGGATGACGAAGGTGAGATTCCCCGAACAGAGGATCTTTCCGCCGCTTCCCGCTGACAGCCCCTTGCGTGACAGGCTTAGCCGCAAGCGGGGTGCGGAGAACTGGGAGACCGAAAGCGCGATCTACGAGCTTCGGCCTCTCCCGCCGGCCGAGCTCGGTGCGTACGACTCGCATCTGTACCGCTTCATGAAGAGCAAGGAAGTCGTCGACTGGCCGGAGGAAACCGAGAGGAGCGACATCCAGGGCTTCCTCGACTGGGTCGAGACGGGCACGGCCCGCCGCTCCCTCGCCATCTCGCTCCTGTACGACGGTGCGCTCGGATTCTCGTGGGTGTTCCCGTTCTTCATCGTCAAGAACATGGAAGTGGGGTTGAGCGGGGGTTTCATCGTGCACCGCATGTATCTCAAGGACAACGGGCTGCGCGACTTCGGCTGGCAGCTCATGTACACGAGCTCGGCGTCGCGCTGGTTCGACGGCTACTTCGGGGCCGGCGTGGAATGGGATGCGGAGCCCACCGCGGAAGACCCGAACGTCTGGAAAACCCAGACGGATTTCGTGCTCGAGACGGGCTTCAAGTTCCGGGCGAACGTGGAGGCCATTAAATGGCTGTCCTGGGCGACCCCGTTCTGGGGCGTCCGCTTCGGGATCAAGAACTACGACTTCTCGAACATCGACCGGCTGACCTACGTGCTCGAATTCGGGGCGGGAGCCTTCTGAGAGGGGACGATCGCAATGATCGGATTGGAGATACAAATCGACATCGCCCCGGGGAAGCGCAAGGAGTTCCTGCAAACGGTCGAGACCCTGCTCGAGGAGCGACCGGTGGCGGACTCCGCCTGCGCGGACCGCGCGGTCTTCGAACAGCACGGCGCACCGAACCGGTTTCTATGGCATGAGAACTGGGAGGACCGTGCTGCGTTGGAAGCCCACCTGGCCACGGCCGAGTTTCACACGCTGCTGGGCGCCCTGCGGGTGCTCGGAACGACGCACGACCTGCGGATCGTAAGCCCCGAGTCGCGAGAGGACTTCGGGCAGCTGCAGGCGTCGAATACCGACTGAGGTCACGCGGCATGGCAACGGATGAAAACCAGGAGGTCTGAGCG
The DNA here is from genome assembly GCA_039584255.1 of Gemmatimonadota bacterium. Lineage (GTDB taxonomy): Bacteria > Gemmatimonadota > Gemmatimonadetes > Palauibacterales > Palauibacteraceae > JBDGYE01. Next base: position 2,771 of record JBDGYE010000004.1, on the reverse strand, counting down.
AAGTCAAGGAGACGGATCCATGAGACACTGCCCTTGCGGCTGGTTCCTCGGCCTCGCAGCGGCCGTACTGCTGGCCTCACCGCTCGGCGCCCAGGATCCCGTCGGTCTTGTGCCGACGGACGCCGACGCCGCCGCGGTCAAGGCGCCCGGTTACTCGCCTTACGCGGGACGCAACTACCCGACCCGGGTCTTTTGGGGCGACACGCATCTGCACACCAACAACTCCTTGGATGCCCGGGGGCTGGGCGTGCTCCTGGGCCCGGAGGACGCCTTCCGTTTCGCCCGTGGCGAAGAGGTTGTCTCCAGCCACGGCATGGCGGTCAAGCTGTCCCGGCCGCTCGACTGGCTGGTGGTAGCCGACCACTCCGATGGCATGGGGGCGATGAACGAGATCATCCGAGGCAATCCCAATCTCCTCCAGGACCCGACGGTGCGCGAGTGGCACAACCGGATCGTCCAGGGGGGCGACGAGGCCTTCGCCGCGACGATCGACGTCATCCTGGCCTTTGCGGAGGGGAGGACTCCCGAGGTGGTCCTCGACCGCCGCTTCCAGAAGACCATCTGGGACGCCTATGTGGACGTCGCCGAGGAGCAGAACGACCCCGGCCGCTTCTCCGCCATCATCGGCTATGAGTGGACCTCCACCGAGGACGGAAACAACCTCCACCGCAACGTGCTCTACCGCGACGGTGGCGACCGGGCGCGCCAGATGGTGCCCTACACCACCGCCGAGAGCTTCAACCCCGAGGACCTGTGGAAGTGGATGGCGCGCTTCGAGGAGACGACGGGAGGCAGCGTCCTGACCATCGCCCACAACGGCAACCTGTCCAACGGCATCATGTTCCCGGTAGAGACCAATCCAGCCACCGGTGAGCCGCTCTCCGGCGACTACATGCGCGACCGCATCCGCTGGGAGCCGATCTACGAGATCACCCAGATCAAGGGCGACGGCGAGACTCACCCGTTGTTGTCTCCGAACGACGAGTTCGCGGACTTCGAGACCCTCGACGCCGGAAACCTCAACCTCACGGTGGCGAAGAAGCCCGAGATGCTCCAGTACGAGTACGCCCGTGAGGCGCTGAAGAATGGGCTCGCGATCGAAGCCGAGTTCGGCACGAACCCGTACAAGTTTGGCGTGGTGGGGTCCACCGACTCCCACACCGGCCTCGCCACGGCGGAGGAGGAGAACTTTTTCGGAAAGCACTCCGGTGGTGAGCCCGAGGGAGACCGCTGGTCGCACGCGATGGTCAAGTTCGGCGACAACGAAATCCCGAACTGGAAGATCTCCGCATCGGGCTATGCCGGGGTGTGGGCGACGGAGAACACCCGCGAAGCCATCTGGGACGCGATGTGGCGCAAGGAGGTCTACGCCACCACCGGGCCGCGGATGGTGGTGCGCTTCTTCGGCGGCTGGGAGTTCGCGGCGCAGGACGCCCTGAGCCGCCTCCCCGCCGAGGCCGGCTACACGAAGGGCGTCCCCATGGGCGGCGAGCTGCAGAAGGCGCCCTCGGGCAAGGCGCCCTCGTTCCTCGTGGCCGCCCTGAAGGACCCGCTCAGCGGGAGCCTCGACCGGATCCAGATCGTCAAGGGCTGGCTGGACGCCAAGGGCGAAACGCACGAGAAGGTCTACAACGTGGCCTGGGGCGACGCCGACCGGCGTCAGCCCGGCCCGGACGGCAAGCTGCCCCCAGTGGGCAACACCGTCGATCTCGAGAACGCCACCTGGACGAACACCATAGGGGCTCCCGAGCTGATCACCGTGTGGACAGACCCGGACTTCGACCCTTCGGTGAAGGCGTTCCATTACGCCCGTGTGCTGGAGATTCCGACCCCTCGCTGGGTGGTGTACGACGCCAAGCGCTTCGGCGTCGAACTCGGCGCCGAGGTGTGGACGACGCTGCAGGAGCGGGCCTACACGAGCCCGATCTGGGACACGCCGTGAGACAGTCGTCGGTCGTCAGTTGTCAGTGATTTGTGACTGGCAACTGGCGACCTGGTCAAGATAGCAATCCGAGGAACTAATGAGACGCATTGGCAGTTGGCCGTTGGTGGTAACGCTCCTGGCAATCACGGCGAGTACAGCCCACAGTCAGGACCGGCCGAACATCCTCATCATCTGGGGCGACGATGTTGGATACTGGAACGTCAGTCACATCAACCATGGGATGATGGGCTACCAGACTCCCAACATCGACCGCATCGCCAGCGAGGGGCTGACGTTCACCGACTACTACGCCGAGCAGAGCTGCACCGCCGGTCGTGCATCATTCATTACGGGCCAGATCCCGGTCCGAACCGGTCTGACAAAAGTCGGGATGCCGGGCGCTCCCCAGGGGCTCCAGCCGGAGGACCCGACCATCGCCGAGCTGCTCAAGCCGCTCGGCTACGCGACCGGTCAGTTCGGCAAGAACCACCTCGGCGATCGGGACGAACACCTGCCGACTAACCATGGGTTCGACGAGTTCTTCGGCAACCTCTACCACCTGAACATCGAGGAAGAGCCCGAGCTGCCGGACTATCCCACCGGGGAGCTGCGCGACGCGATCGCACCCCGCGGCGTGATCCACGCTTACGCCGATGGCCGGATCGAGGATACCGGGCCACTAACGAGTCAGCGCATGGAGACAGTTGACGAGGAATTCCTCGAGGCAGCCGAGGGCTTCATTCGTAACGCAAACGCACAGGACCAGCCGTTCTTCGTCTGGTTCGCGGCCACCCGCATGCACGTGTTCACTCACCTGAAGCCCGAGTCGGAAGGTGTTACCGGTCAC